>NZ_JAWQRR010000038.1:0-225560 GCF_033446045.1 Plantactinospora sp. KLBMP9567
TCCCCATCGGGACCACGGTCGTACTGGTCTGCCCGTCCAACTCGTCGTCCTCGTCAGCCTGTGCCTCGGATTCCTCGACGGGCGGGGGCCGGTGCGCGGCGGCGGCCACCCGGGTCCGCGCCGCGACCCGGGCACTCGCCTTGTCCAGCACCGGGCCGGCCTGCGCCCGGGTGAGCAGCTCGTCGAGGACCCGGGCCACCGCGGTCTCGTTGGTATCGTCCCGGCCGGCCTGCGCCGCCAGCCGGCGGGCATGGCGCCAGGTGACGTACGACAACGTCACCAACACGGCGCAGGAAAAGCTCTTCTCGATCCATCTCGTACTGGCCGCCTTGCTCGCGGCACCGAACCCCGAGGGTAGAGTCCTGATACTCGACGAGCTTGCCGACTCCCTGGGCGCCGAACATCGGCGTGAAGTGCTCGATGCCATCGCAGAGGTCGCCCGTGAGCATCGGATAACGATCCTCGCGACCTGCCAGGATGGCATCATGGCCGAGGCGAGCCCGCACTGCGGACAAGTCCTCTATTTCCACTACCCATCCAAATCCGCGGCACTGAACCGGCCCACGAGAATGTTCGGAGTGGATCGGCTGGGCAGCCGGGTTGAGTTGACCGCAGAAGCTCTGCTGGAAGGCAGAGAGCTGATGTAAGTTGTTCCCGGCGGCGGCGAAGGTCAGGGTGATCGTCCGCTCGTAGGTCAGCCCGATCGCCCGGCCGAGGCCGTAGGAGCCGGCCCAGGCCGGGTTGGACCGTCAGGTGCGCCGTCAGCAGCCAGGGCAGGGCCCGTCTCACCGGGGTGAGCGGATCGACGGTGTTGCGTTCGGGTAGGTCAGCGATCACCGCGGTGGCCCGCTACCAGCGTGACGCAGCCGCCAGCGAGCAACTCCACAGTGCTGAAAACGCAGCATAGGACTCCCACCGCTGGTTGAGAGTCTTCACTCGATGGTCAGCTGCGGTAGTGGGGCTTGAACGAGCCGATCGAGGCTCGATCTGGATGTCGCCGCTTACCACCAATCGCCGCCGGTGCAGGCAGGGTGCCGGCGTGCGGGAAGCCCTCCAGTGGCCTGCCGAGCAACCACCGTCCAGCGATGTCAAGCCACAGGACGGCGTCGAGAGTGAGGCGCTGTAGCTGCCACGGGCTACTTCGAGGGCAGTTCGTACCGGCACTCGATGTACGCCTTTGCCTGCTCTCCGCCTGTCGGGAAGGCTGCCATTGAGGGGCGTCGAAGCTGTACCAGTGGTAGTGCACAACTCGTTGTGACCAAAGGACGCCCGGCCGTAGAAAATGCTGCAGTGTGCTTGACACGTCGGGTTGCCAAGGTGCATCTTACAAAGCAAGGCGAAGCGAGACACCACCTCCAAAATGGAGGTTTGCGTCTACAGGAGGCTTCGCGATGCTCGACACTCCAACCCGCGCGCTGTGGCTGGCCATCACGGTGCTGGCCGCCGCGATGATTGGCGCCGCTGCGGGGTTGACTTCTTGGGCGGGTAGCAAGAGTACCGAAGAGGCGATCCTTGTCGGCGGTGCTGCGTTCGCGGGGGCGCTCCTGTTGATCCTCACGGCAATCCGCTTCATTACTGACAGGGCCAGTTGAGGTCGGTAAACGCGCGCCTGGCCCATCCGCCGTGCTGGAACCGTTCTCTGATACTGGAACCTGATCCAGGGGTACCTCACACTCCTGGAGCCGTCGGTGAGTTCATAGGCGCTCGCAGCGGGCACGTTACTGGCAGCGCCTTGCACATCACGCGCCTTCGTCGGCGAAGCATGTGCGCGAATCGGGGCATTGCGCACCTATGTGTAACTGCGAATCTTGGGAGATGGGCTCTCGCGACGATCTCCGCCGCCGAGATGGTGCAACAGGCATGACGGTTGTTTGGTCAGCGGGGGCCGCCTGCCCGGCGATATCGGTTGTCAACGAGCACCCCGGAGGCGATGAGGGCAACACCGAACAACCCAGTAAGGCCGCGATCCAGGCGGCTGGCAGCTTGGCGGATCGAGCGGAATCCGGGCCCTAGCGCGCCGCCAACGAGGATCACGATGAGGAACAGAGGCCCGGCGGCGGCCCGCCGCACGGAAGAGCCGCCGGGTGATGATGTAGTCTTTCACGACTCCGTCGCACGTGCGGAGCCGGATCCGTGGTAGCGGACCGCCGTCGATCAGTGTGCCGACGATGGTGGCGGTTCCGAGCCTTCTGCCGTCGGTACGGGCAGGACGGGTACTCGGTTCCGGCCTACATGTTGTCCACGTGGTGGGAGCTAGGCGCCTTCTGGGCGACAGACGGTTAGCCGATGACGGGCAGCCGATCAACCGGTACACGTCGATGGGCGATCCCGGAACACTGCAACGATGCTTGGAGCGTTATTCATAACGCTTATCCCCATGTTCTGTAGATTTCGAGTCCGGTGACGGTGCGTAGCACTTCGGGGAATTCGGTGAGGCGTCCCCGCCAGCCGGTGTCGAGGATTTTCCAGTTGACCAGGTGAGCGATCGCGCGTTCGACGGCGGCTCGGAGGCTGTTGATGGCGGTGTTGCAGGCGCGCTGGATGTCGGTCAGCTGCCGGCCGCGGGGTTTGCGGGTGCCGGTGATCGCGTCGGTGCCCAGGTAGCCGAGGTCGGCGATCATGCCGGGTCCGCCGGGTTGAAGGTGGGTGGCCCACCGGTCGGCGATGCCGGCCTCGTGTAGGGCCTTGCTGTCGTGGCGGGCGCCGGGGCAGGGCAGGCCAGTATCGACCAGCCGGCCGTCAAGGTCGGCCACGGCCTGCACGTTGAATCCGCTGGCGTGCCGTTTCCCCGAGTACATGCCCTCAACGCCGACGCGGTCACCGGTCGGGGCGAGGAACCCGTCGACGAGCACCGCCGAGCGCTTCGCTCGCGTCCGTATGTCACCGGCGAAGGCGGCGGTCGCCTCACACAGCAGCGGCCGCAACCGGCGCACGATCCGCGACACAGTGGACTGCGAGCAGCCGAACAGCTCGCCGGCTACCTTCTGAGACTCGTTGCGCCGCATCAGGAACAAGGTCAGCACCACCGCCCGGTACAGGCCCAGAATCCGATGCCGGCCCTTCACGGGCTGCCACACGCCGCCGAGCAGCGCGAACACTGCGTTCACCAGCTCGGCGACTTGATCGCCACGCAGTCCGGTCATAGCCTCGCACCGCGCCGGCCGTCCGGCGGTGATCTCGTTGTTCCACATAGTCCTCGCGATCTATCGCAAGTGCGGCTGTTGCGACGCATAGCGACACGTCACAGGTCGATCACTTTCGAAAGGTGGGAAGCCCTGCGGAGTAGCGGCGAACTTGCGACGAAATGTGTCGACGCCCCAACTCGGCCGAAGGAGTAAGATCCTTCACGGGTGATCCGCGCTCGTGCGCGTGGACCGTGCGAAGCTATGGAGCCAAAGAAATGGTGTCTTCCGT
The DNA here is from genome assembly GCF_033446045.1 of Plantactinospora sp. KLBMP9567. Lineage (NCBI taxonomy): Bacteria > Bacillati > Actinomycetota > Actinomycetes > Micromonosporales > Micromonosporaceae > Plantactinospora > Plantactinospora sp. KLBMP9567. The sequence continues at coordinate 3,415 of NZ_JAWQRR010000038.1, forward strand.
TCGTCAGGTGCGTGTCCGGGTCCGGCCATCGACCCGATCGACCGGCCGGCGATCCGGTGCCCAGCGGGCCTTCGCCGCCGGTCTGATCGCCGTCGTATTGCTGCTGACAGGTTGTCGACCCGATGGCCACGCCACGGCGCCGGAACCCACCGGTCCTGCACCGGAGCCGTCCGCGACCGGGGCGCTGTACGGGCGGGTGATCCGCCCTGACGGGCGGGCGGCGAGTCAGGCTACGGTCTCGCTGGCTCAGGTGACCAAAGGGGACCAATGGCGGACCGGCTTCGCGCTCGTCGCGAGCCTTGGCCTCTTGTGCCTGATCCCGTCATTCTGCGGCGGTCGAGAGGAAGCGGAGGTTTCCGTCGACGGCCAATACAGTTATCCGGCCAGCAAAATGAAGTCCAGCCCAGATTTGGTGATCAGTGCCGCTCAACCTGCCGCTCCCGGCCAGTCGATCGGACCCCGAACCGTGGTCACGGTGAAGCGGGGCGTTACGCCGCAGCGCCTTCCGGACCTCATACTCTGGGAGCCCGAGATCACGGTGACAGAGGCCGGTGTGGGCAGCGCCCGGGTGAGTTGGTCACCCCTGCCTGCCGCCGCGGCACATGGCGGGCGAGTGAGCTATGCGGTGGCCGTACGCGTGGTGGCGCAAGACTCCGGCAAACCGGAGTTGGTTTCGCGTCCGATTACAGGAACCAGTGCCCTCGTCGATACTCGGCCGTACGAGGATGCCTCGATCGAGGTCGTGGTGATGGCCGATGTGGCAACCTCGGTTGACACGCCGCAGGTGTCGTACGGATATCAGTCGGGTGGCCAGGGTCTGTTGTCGGCCGGACCGGCGCCGTCTCGCGGTCTGCCGTGTCTGGCTGACGACAAGCAGCGACGATTGAGGCCCGCCGTCACGCCCTGCCCGTTGACCGATGGCGACCTGGAACGACATGCCGCGGTTTGGCTGCCCGGCGGCTGCTCGGTGGAGGCTGACAACTGCACGGCCGAGTCACACCAGCGACTCTGCATCGATCTTGGTGCGCGCCGATCGATCAGCCTAGTGGTGTTCCGCACACCGTTCCTGCGCGACCGCGCGGTGGTGGAGTTCTCCCCGGACGGCAAGCGGTTTATCTCGGGCGGCCGGCCTGCTCACTCCGAACATGCCCGCACCGTTTATTCGCTGCCGTTGAAGTCGCCCGCCCAGGCGCGCATCGTCTGCGTGCGGGACCGGTTCAGCGGCAGCGTGCTCAGCGAGCTGTCCGCGTGGTGGTGAGCTGACGGAATGACCGACGTTATCGGTCGGCGGGCGGAGGGCGCCACGGTCGGCGGTCGACCCACCGAAGCGAGTGGAACGGCTGCCGGAGCGCCGCGGCGTACTGCAGCCGGCCTGCAGGGCGACCCGGTCGAAGTGATCTAACGCAGGGCGGCCGCCCTTACCTCGGCGACACACCAATCTGATCACACCAGCCCGGCACGGGTTTTGAATAGCGTTCCGGGTTTCTGCTGGTGGCCTGGGATCGGGTGCGGCATAACAAAGGGGCGCGTACTGCCGGGGTGGACGGGGAGACAGCCCGGCACATCGAGGCGGTGCGTGGAGTGGAAGGATTCCTCACCGAGCTACGCGAGGACCTGAAAGCTTGTGCCTTTCGACCACTGCCGGTGCGGCGGCGGGCGATACCCAAAGCGGGCGGCAAGGTCCGTTACCTGGGTATCGCAACGGTTCGTGACCGGGTTGTCCAGGCATCCCTGAAACTGGTGTTGGAGCCGGTGTTCGACGCGGACTTCCTCCCGTGTAGCTACGGGTTCCGCCCGAACCGCCGGGCACACGACGCGGTGGCAGAGGTGCATCACTTCACGTCCCGCTCGTATGAGTGGATCGTGGAGGGAGACATCAAAGCCTGCTTCGACGAGATCGCGCATCCAGCCCTGATGGAGCGGGTGCGTAAACGAGTCGGAGACAAGCGTGTCCTGGCTCTGGTGAAGGCGTTCCTGAAGGCGGGCATCCTCCTGGAGGACGGCACGTTGTCAGATACCAACGCCGGTACGCCACAAGGATCGATCCTGTCACCGTTGCTCAGCAACGTGGCCCTGTCAGTCCTGGACGAGCACATCGCCCAGGGCCCGGGAGGACCCGCAGCCACCCCATATCAACGGGCCAAGCGTCGCCGTCAAGGTCTACCCAACTACCGCCTTGTGCGGTACGCGGACGACTGGTGCCTGACCGTGTCCGGCACCAAGGAGGACGCTGAAGCGCTGCGGGAGGAGATCGCCGGGGTCTTGTCTACGATGGGCTTGCGCCTGTCACCGGAGAAGACCCTGGTCACTCACATCGACGAGGGCCTCGTTTTCCTCGGCTGGCGCATCCAGCGTCACCGTAAACGAGGCACCGGCAAGAGTTACGTCTACGTCTACCCCGCCAAGAAGTCGGTGGCCGCGGTGATGGCGAAGGTACAGACGATCTGCCGGGTGAACACGAACCTTGCGCTCGATGCCCTGCTGCACCCGCTCAACCGGATGTTGCGGGGCTGGGCCGGGTACTTCAAGTACGGATGCTCGAACGCGACCTTCAGCTATCTGCGTTCGTACCTGTGGAAACAGGTCGTCAGGTGACAGGAGCGCAAGCATCGGCGCACCCCCTGGAAGGAACTGCGTCGACGCTACGGCATCTGGCCCGCCGATGGTGACGTGGTGCTGTTCGACCCGGCCAGAGTGCGCGCGACGCGCTACTACTACCGGGGAGCCCGCATCCCAACACCATGGCCGAGCACGACATGAGGTAACCCACGATCCCTGCGGGGCTTGTGGAGAGCCCGGTGCGCTTAGCGGCGCACGCCGGGTTCGGGAGGCGGCATGAGGAAACGGACCAGCGGCAACGCCGGCGCCGCGCCTCATGCCGACCTCACTGGATGCGAGTGGAGGTGAGAGGACTCCACCGCCGGACTGTCGCAGCAGGACGGTGAGGCTGGGGGCAGCCGCTGCCGGGGAGCGCCGGTAGGGGTGGGAGCAGCCCTGACAACGCCGGGACGGGTCGGTACTGCCAGACGGTTCGGGTTCGGCAAGCGAGGCCGAAAGGTGCAACGCGAGTGAACCAGTGTCTGAAGCTCCGTAACGCTTGTGCCGGCTCGAATCTGGTGGATGTGGGCCGGGATGCTGTGCGCGGCCGTCGGGTAGCTGGATGGTCGACTCCGAAGCCGAGCGGACGTTGGGATCGTCGCTCAGGCGGTGTTCGCGACCGGCGAAGGGTTGAGCCTGGCAAAGCCTTCCTGCCGCTGATAGGGAAAGTACGGGTACGGCGCGGTGCGGGTGCTGGCAGTGTCGAGCCGGGCTGTCTGTTCGGGTGTGAGTGACCAGCCGACGGCGTCGATGTTCTGCCGCAGTTGTGTTTCGTTGCGGGCGCCGATGATGACGGTGGCTACCGTGGGTCGTCGTAGTAGCCAGTTGACCGCGATTTGTGGCACTGCTCGGCCGGTTTCGCGGGACAGGTCTTCGAGGACGTCTACGACGCGGAACAGGTGCTCGTCGTTGACCGGCGGGCCGTATGCGGCGGTGGCGTGCAGCCGGCTGGTAGAGGGTGGCGGTGTGTCGCGGCTGATCTTGCCGGTGAGTCGTCCCCAGCCGAGCGGGCTCCAGACCACGGCTCCAACGCCTTGGTCGAGGCCGAGGGGCAGCAGTTCCCACTCGTAGTCCCGGCCTACGAGGGAGTAGTAAACCTGGTGTGCCACGTACCGGCTGCGGTGGTCCCGGTCGGCTGCGGCGAGGGACTTCATGAGTTGCCAGCCGGCGAAGTTGGAGACGCCGAGATAGCGAATCTTCCCGTCCCGTACCAGGTCGTCCAGTGTCGCTACGACCTCTTCGACGGGTGTTGCGGCGTCGAAGGCATGTAGCTGAAACAGGTCGATGTAGTCGGTGCCGAGTCGACGCAGGGCCGCCTCGACCGATCGGATGAGCCGCGCGCGTGAGGTTCCCGCGTCGTTGGGTCCGTCGCCGGTCGGCAGGCCACTCTTGGTCGAGATCATGACCGCGTCGCGTCGGCCTTTGATCGCTTGTCCCAGCACCTCCTCGGACGCGCCGTCGGAGTACACGTCCGCTGTGTCGAACATGCTTATCCCGGCGTCCAGACAGATGTCCACGAGGCGTCTTGCCTCGCGGGCGTCCGTGTTGCCCCAGGCGCCAAAGAGCGGTCCGGAGCCGCCGAAGGTGCCGGCGCCGAAACTGAGGGCGGGCACAGTGAGTCCGGATGCCCCAAGTCGTCGATACTCCACGATGACAGCCTTCCATTAAGGGAACTACAGTTCCGTTAAGACGCCGGCTACGATAGCAGCCATCCGCAGTTAAGGGAACTGGAGACCCGTTATGGCCGTCGGTGCGATCCGACCCGGAGGGCGGACCGCCCGGGTCCGCGCCGCCGTGCTACGAGCTGCCGGTGACGCACTCGTCGAGCACGGCTTCGACCGTCTCGACCTCGCGGACGTGGCGCGCCGCGCCGAGGTGGGCAAGACAACGGTCTACCGCCGCTGGGGTACGGCCGCCGGCCTCGTCGCCGACCTGCTGACGGACATGGCGGAGCAGTCGCTGCCGCGAGCCGACACTGGATCGCTGACCGAGGACCTGCGTGCCAATGCCCGGCTCGTGCAGCGCACCCTGGTCGATCCGCGTCAGGGTGCACTGTTCCGGGCGGTCATCGTCGCCGCGACCTGCGACCCCCGTGCCGCCGAGGCTCTGCACCACTTCTACGCCGTCCGCATCGCCGAGTGGGCCCCCTGCGTGGAGCAGGCCGTGCGGCGGGCGGAGCTTCCCCCGGGCACGGACGCGGCCGAGGTCATCCGCGCCGTCTCGGCACCGCTCTACTACCGCCTGCTCGTCAGCGGAGACCCCATCGACGAGGCCACGGCAGACCGGGCTGCCGAAGCGGCAGCGGCAGCCGCCCACGCCGGCGTCTACACGCCCGCCAGCGGTCCCAACTGACGACACAGCCCAACCGCATCTGCCGCGACCCGCTGGGCGGATCGTGTCGGGCCGCTGGACACCGGGGTGGTGGTGCCGACGTGCGCACCTATGCTGGGTACGTGCGGCTGGCGCAGGTCAACATAGCCCGTATGCGGGCCGGACCGGATTCGCCGATCATGGCGGGGTTTATGGCGGTGGTCGATCCGGTGTACCGGATCGCTGAGGGTAGCCCCGGGTTCGTATGGCGACTGCGCGGCGCTGGCGGGCACATGCCAACTTGCCGCGAGGCGCACGAGTGGCTGATTGTCAACATCTCGGTCTGGGACTCCTACGAGGCTCTGCATCAGTTCGTCTACCGCAGCCGGCATGGCGGGCTGGGACGCCGGCGCGCCGAGTCGTTCTTGCCGACACCACAACCGAGCACCGCCCTGTGGTGGGTGGCGGATGACCATCGGCCGGGGCTGGACGAGTCCCGGGCGAAGCTGACAATCTTGCGCCGCGAAGGCCCGTCGCCGCGCGCGTTCTCGCGCCGCCGTCGATTCGAACTCGACGGCACACCGAGCCGCCGGCGTTGACGGCCGGGCACGCCGGCGACCGGCGCAGGTGTCGCAGGACAGCAAATCCATCCGCCGACCGTCGCGCCACGCCAGCTGGAGACGTCACGCTCCGTGGGTTGCCTCCGGCGGCGGCCGACGTCCGGAACTGCCGACGAGAGTGCACTCGGTCTTTCGTCTCTCCGCGGCATCGTGGCCCTGGGACGTTGCGCGGCTGCCGGGCCAGGAGCGGCGCGGGTGACACGGCAAGCAACCATGCAAGGGTGACCGACGCCGTATCGTCCTCCCTGGCTGACGCCGTATCGTCTTCCTCGACTGCTGTGATCGATCTCATCGATGGATACATGCATCGGGTGCTGAAGGGCAGAGAAGATCCGGTGGGGGTCGTCGAGGAGCTGAAGTGTGCGCTGGTCGACCTGCTCCTCACGGACGACGTGGTGAATGTTGCCGCGCTGTACAGCATCTACGCAGACTTGTCGGACATCGTCGACGGCTACCCGTTCCACTACGACGACGGCACCGAAATGATCGCCCAACGGGAGATTCGCGACGCCGCCTGGGAATGGTTGAGTATTGCGCGCAATGCCGACGGGATGAAGACCTACGTCGACCGCTGGGCTGCGAGAATCGCGGCCTTACCGACGACCGACGGGGGACGGCCGTTCCGCGGCGACTCCGGTCGCCTGGAAGGCGAATAGCACCTGGCAACTGCGACCCCGGTCCAGTCTCGCCGCGCGGCCGGAATCGCATCCGCATCTGCCGCCGAGCCGGCTCGCGAGGGTGTGTTTGTCTGCGCACGCTGTACCGTCACGCCGCGCAACCGGCTACCGATCGGATTCGTACGATGGCAGTGGCATGCCTCTTGCGGCGGTTGCCGCCGGCTACGGTGCCGGCAGCGGGTCGACACCGTGACCCCAATCCCTTCGACGGAGGGCTCTGCGAACATGTCGCAAACCGACGCCATCGGCAACGAGTTGCGGTCGATGCGGGCCGGCATCGAACGCGCCAGGTCGACCGCATCCGCTACCGGGCGGGAAGCCGAACAGGTGGCAACGAGGGCTGCCGCTGCGGGATTCAGTGGAATCGTCGCCGGCATGTCCCAGGTGCGGGAGGCGATCAGGAACATCCAGGCTGGCCTGGGCAGCGTCGACGGGGCCGTCAATGACGCTTCCAACTCTCTCGTGGTGGTACCCAAGGAGGCCTCGCCGGCGGAGGTGATCGAGGCACTGAACCGCGCGGCGGACAGGGTGGGTACCGCGCACGACGGAGTCGGTTCGTCACTCAGCAAGGTTGACGAGACCCGTGCTCTCGTCGCCAGGGTCCTGCAGGGTGGCGATCCCGGGCCGCTGCTCTCCATGCTTGGAACCATCAAGGAGATTCTCTTGCTGGTGGCGCAGCATGGCGGTGCGGTCAAACACTCGCTCGCCTCGGCCGTGACCGACGCTCGCCGGACGGGCAACTCGGGAAACTGACCAGGGCTGGCGGCGCCTTGCCGGCAACGGGGGTCCCTACTGGGCCAGCAGCCCGGGTAGCCGAGGGGCGGTCCTCGGTCCGTCAGAAATATGTATCCGGCAGGTGCCGGCGAGGCACCGGTCCGGAGGCACAGATGACGAGCATGCAGCGGGATGTTCAGCCGGCCGAGCCGGGTACGACGTCCTGCGCGCCGGCTGCGGGCCAACACCTCTGGACCTCGATTGGCCCGTCGGTACCGGCCCAGGTCGGCGAGGGTCGCCGGCGCCAACGGACTTGCCTAACCGGGGTCTCCACCAGGCAGAATGAGTTGTGATCATCCAGCCGGTCAGTTGGTAGTCGAGGTGAGCCTCCGACCCGAGCAGCGGGAACTTCTCCAGCAACTGTTGCAGGAGGAGCTTCGCGCCGCCTGGCGGGCGGCGGTGGCGGAGGGCGCGACGCCTGAGGCACTCGCCCAATTGGTCGACGAGCGTTGCCGGGCTGTCGGGTTGTCACCGAGCGTCGACGACGATCGCCCGGACCGAGGCGACGATCCGGGTGACGGCCCGGGGGTCGGCGAGCAGCGCTGAAACCCGCTCGTCGAGGGCAGGCCCGCTTCCTGGCATCCGATCCAGTTCGTCGCCGCCGGTACCCGAGCCGAACACGGTGCCGATGACCCGCACCACCGTCTCGGTCAGGTCGCCGCCGCCGGACAGTCCCAAGGCAAGGGCGTCCACTGCGGCGGACGCGAGGCGGGCCAACCGGGCTTCGTCGACCTCGTGCTCAGCGACGGAGAGCAACGGGCGAGAGACGCCCGCTCCATCGCCGGCCGAGGGTGCCACCGGCGCGGTCTTGCGCCCGAGGGGTCGCTCGACGTAATCCAGGTACCGCTTCGGGCGGCGTCGCATGGCAGCCAGTACGACCTCGACCTCTCGGGCCACCGCCTCCGGGTCACTCCCGGTCCAGTCCCCGGTGACCGCCGCCCGGCGTCGGGCCCAGCTCTCCAGCGGCCAGACACCGGCCCCGGCGGTGGCGGGCACGCCGACCCAATTGAGGATCTCGAGCGCGACCTGCGTCAGCCAGGCGTCGCGGCCGAGTTCTGCGGCGAGCCATTCAGGTACGCGCGGGCGCTGCAGCGCGCCCCGCTGTCCCCGCCTCCTCCGGTGGCCGTCGATGGTGACCGCGGTCACCCGCCCACTCATCCATCCCTCGATGTTGCGGATCGGCGTCTTTGCGTTGACCAGGAGGTCGCTGACGACCGCTTCGACGTCGTCGTGGAAGCCGTCGAGGCACTCGTCGGCGAGCCGGAGGACGTCGATCGAGCAGGTCCAGTGACCACGCCGCCGTTCCACGGGGCGGGTAACCCGGTTGAAAACCACGGGCCAGGCGAGGGCATACGCCGTACCGGCCAGTCGTGCGTACTCGTCCGGCGGGGCGCCAGCGGCCTCGGCGGCGAGGATCCCACGGCGAGCCAGGTCGCGCAGGACCGACTCGCCGACCGGACCGGGATCGGAGGCCCTCGCTGCCGCCCCGGGCCGATCGGCCCGCGCCCCGCCGCGGTCCGCAGCGGGGTCGAGCGGGCCCCGGAGGTTCGCGAAGGTCGACGGAAGCTGAGCTGCGCTGGTCACTGTTCCCCTTCCCACGGTTCCCGCGACAGTTCCTCGCCGCCGGTCGAAGCAGGCGGAGTTCGGGCCGTACGACATGTGGAGACGCCAACCCGGAAGGAGTATCGCGGCGCGGAATGACGGCTGGCGAGGGTCCGCAGCGGCTTTCTGGCCGAATTGTTGCTCACAGTGCCGGGCCGGTAACCCAACCAACCGGGTCAGCTCGGCCGCGGTTCCGGTTCGGCCGTACCCGGTCGCCGTTCCCACGACCCGCTCGCCCCGACCGGCGATCCGGGGCGCCCTTCCGGCTTAGGCCGTTCGGGGGTCATCCGCCTTTTGTCGGAACGGGTGAGCGGCGGCAACGTCGCCACCACCAGCCCAGCCGGTGGAGTTGGGGGACCACGCCGGTGCCTACCGGTCGGCATGAGGAAGCGGTGTCCGGCACGCCGGATCACCGCCCGGAATGGATGAAGGCTCCCCACTCGACGGTGCCTGCGGGGCCGACCTTGACCAGGGCGTCACGCAGCGCCGGCGGCATTTCCGCCGGCACCTCGCGGTGTTCCGACAGCATCCACAGCTGCGCCTCGCGCAGCGCGTCCGCCGGTCTCCGGCCCTGTACCCGGAGGAAGTGGTGGAACATGAACATCAAGACCGAGGTGGCCGCATCCGGCACGCTCCACTGGGCGGCGACAACCGTACGAACGTTGTTGGCCAGCAGCGTCGTGCTGATGCTGAACGCCTCGTCATCGCCTCGCCCACATACGCCACTACTGCACGCGGCCGGTACGGCCAGGGCGACCGGTCGCCCCGCCGACGAGCGTACGAGTTCTTCCGCCGCCAGCCGCTCACCGTTCGCCAGGAGCAGGTACGACGTAGCAGCCGTGCCAGTACCCGGCCCGACCATGCCATGGCACGCCAGGTGCATCATCGTTCCCGCGCCGGCATCACCCAACCAGTCGAGCAGGTCGGTACGGGTTCCAGGGCCGTCCGCACCGGACCGGCCGTCCGGCAAACGCCCGACATAACAGGCCAGCGGGGCGGGCGAGCCTGCACCGGTTCCTCGGCAGCCTTTCCGCCAGTGACTACGTGGCAATCTATACCTTCAACTCCACGGCGACGCCCCGATACCTCGGCCCCGCCGGATCGCCTGACCGGATGCTCGCCAAGGTGCCGCGCGCTCCCGAGGGCGGCAGCACCGACATCGGTGCGGCGATCGAGCGGGCGGTCGGCGAGTTGGAGCGCCCCGGCGCGGCCGACATCGCATCGATCGTGCTGCTCACCGATGCCGAGCACACTCCGGCGTCCGGATCGGACTACCCGAGGTCGACCGGGCCTCGTTGGCAGGTCCTCGCCGACCGGGCTCGCCGACTGCCGGCGAAGTCGGTCAGCGGCTACGCGCTACCGCTGCGGGACGGTGCGACCGGAGCCGGGCTGCTCAGGTCTGTCATCCGGCAGACCGAGACGCTGGACCCGTCGACGGTGGCTCAACTCGGCGCGTACCTCGGTCGTAGCAAGGCGGCCGCCCGGCTCGAGAAGGCCAGGATCGCCCTGGCCGGCGACATCGGCAAAGGCGTGACGGTGAACTGGGACATGCCGGCCCGGGGCGGATCTCAGCACGGCCGACGTACCCGTACGGCTCACCCTTCGCGCCGAGACAAGCCGGACGCCGCTGACGGTTACCGGACTGCGGGCGGCCGGATTCGACGGTGGGCCGACCCTCGTCGGAGACCTGCCCGACCGCGTCGAGCTCAAGCCCGGCGAGACCCTGTCGTTTTCACTCCGGCTGCCCTGGCACCGTGCGGCGTGGGTCATCCCGTTCCACGACTCCGTCACGGTGACCGACCGGCCCACGGTCACCGGGGTGGTGTCCTCGCCCTGGGCGTCGGCGCTCGCCCCGGACATCGCCCTCGCCACCCCCGGCGCTCTGCCGGCCGGTGGCCCCGCAGTCGTCACCACCTCGCGGGTCGGCACCTGGCGGGCCCAGGTTGGCGTCACGGTGGTCGCCCTCCTGCTGCTCGGTTTCGTCATCGTCATGACCTACCTGCGGCGCCGGGCCGTCCAGTCCGGAACGCTCGTGGCGGTGTCGCCGATCACCGGCGAGGAGTCGGCCGCGTTCCGGCTGCGCGGCCGTACGACGCGGGTGGCCGGCCAACACCTGCCGGGCGAGGGGCTGATCGTGGCCCGCCGGGTCCCACGAGGGTTCGACAACGCGGACGGGGTGGAGTACCGCATCAGGTACCGACAGCTGGACCGCACCCACACGAACAGCCTGCCCGCCCGTGGCACGGTGCTGATCGGCGGTGTCGCCTTCGAGCACCGGCCGGACTGACCGGGGACGCCGATCCTGCCGCTGTCCGGGACCGTCAACCGTCGATGGGGAGCTTCCCGGGACAGGACTCCCAGGAAGGTTCCCCATTGGAGTGGAGTAGGGACTAATCGGCGGCGGGGACGGACGATTCGACGGCCGGGCAACTGGCGCCGCGGGCCGGGTCGTCGCCGGTCGGGCCGGGCCTGGTCATAGCGAAACCGCGCACATGCCAATAGAAGCGAGCAGGGCGCTCACGACGAATCGCTGATAGACCGGCCGGCCGGGTGGAACGGCGGGCCGGGGCACCCGGGCGGCAGGGGTCCGGGTCAGGCGGGCCCGGCGAATGCGTCGACCCCGGTCAGCTCGGCCGACAGCGCCCACAGCCGCGCCGCCCCGTCCGGGTCCGTCGCCTGGTCGACGACGGCGCAGTCCTCGCAGTACCGGCCGCCCAGCCCGGCGAGCCGGGGCGAGGCGGCCGCCCAGACCTGGGTCGCCGCTCCCTGCTGCGGGGTCTTGAACTCGGCGTTCACCAGGTTGCCGTCCGCGTCCACCCACCCGGCGGCCACCATCTCGTCCCGGCTGAGGTGCCGCTGGAGCGGGGTGAGGATGTAACCGGGGTGCACCGAGAACGCCCGCACCCCCACCGCCCGGCCGAGTACGTCGAGCCGCTCGGCGAACAGCACGTTCGCCCGCTTCGCCTGGGCGTACGCCTGCCACTTGTCGTACCCCTGCGAGAAGTGCGGATCGGACCAGCGGATCGCCGCCGCGTGCTGGGCGCGGGAGGTGAGCACCACGACCCGGGCTCCCCCGCCCCGCCTGATCGCCGGCCACAGGAGGTTGACCAGCGCGTAGTGCCCGAGGTGGTTGACGCCGAACTGCGCCTCCCAGCCCGGGCCGACCCGGGTCTGCGGGCACGCCATGACGCCGGCGTTGTTCATCATGATGTCGATGCCCCTGCCCGAGGCCAGGAACCGGTCCGCGAAGGCCCGTACGCTGTCCAGGTCGGCCAGGTCGAGTTCGTCCACCTCGACCCCGTCGATCCCGGTCAGCGCGGTGCGGGCCACCGCCGGTCGCCGGGCGGGTACGACCACCCGGGCGCCGGCCCGGGCGAGCGCCACTGTCGCCTCCCGGCCGAGTCCGGAGTATCCGCCGGTGACGAGCGCGAGCCGGCCGGAGAGATCGATTCCCCGCAACACCTCGTCGGCGGTACTCCACGCGCCGAAAACGCCCGGCTCTCCGGTGCCGGAGCCGGCTGTCCGGGGCACGTCGGATCCGGTACCCGAATTATCTGCTGTCACTGCCATGCGGGCGAAGCTAGGTGCTAGACCGCGCTCTAGGTCAACGCGCGTATGCTCCGGCCATGCTCGACACCCCGGCGGAATTCAGCATCGGGCAGGTGGCCGAACGCACCGGCCTGAGCGTGCACACCCTGCGGCTGTACGAACGGGAAGGGCTGCTGACCGGCCGGCTGCGCCGCAGCAGCGGGGGCCGTCGCGTCTACGGCGAGTGGGACGTGCAGTGGCTCGGCAACTGCACGAAGTTCCGGGCCTCCGGGATGCCGCTGGCCACGATCCGCCGACTCGCCGAACTGGTCGGCGAGGGTCCGGGCAACGAGGCCGAACGTCTCGAACTGCTCCGGGCGCACCGGCAGCGGGTGCTGGACCGGATCGCCGAACTCCACGACTGCCTCGACCTGATCAGCAGCAAGGTCACCGCCTACGAGGAAGCCGTCCGGCAGGGCACCGCGGACCGGCTCTGGAGCACCCCGTCGACCGGGCCCGGCACCGACCCTAACCCGGAGGCCGAGGAAGGCCGGTGACCAGGCCGCCCGGGCGGCGCCCGGCCAACCCGGTGACGGCAGTCAGCAGGCGGACCCGCCGGGCGTGACCAACCCCGTCTCGTACGCCAGCATCACCAACTGGGCACGGTCCCGGACACCGAGTTTGGTGATGATCCGGCTGACGTGGGTCTTCGCGGTCAGCGGGCTCATCCGCAATGCCCGGCCGATCTCGGCGTTGCTCAGCCCGCCCGCCACCAGTGCCAGCACCTCGCGTTCCCGGGCGGTCAGCCCGGCGAGCCGCTCCACCGAGCCCTGCGCCGGCCCGGGACGCCGGCCGAACTCCTCGATCACCCGCCGGGTCACGCCCGGGCTGAGCAGCGCGTCGCCGGCCGCGACGACCCGGACCGCGTGACACAGCTCCTCCCGGCTGACGGTCTTGGCCAGGAAGCCGCTCGCCCCGGCCAACAACGCCGCGAAGATGTACTCGTCGATCTCGTACGTGGTCAGCACGATGATCCGTACCCCGGCGGTGGCCGGATCGGTGGTGATCCGTTCGGTGGCCGTCAGGCCGTCCAGCCCCGGCATGCGGATGTCCAGCAGTGCGACGTCGGTCCGGACCTGCCGAACCAGCCGTAGCGCCTCCGCGCCGTCGGCCGCCTCCGCCACTACCTCGATGTCGCCGTCCAGCCCCAGCAGGCCACGCAGCCCGGCCCGGACGAGCGGCTGGTCGTCGGCGAGCAGCACCCGGATGGTCATCGGCCTCCCCCGCCCGGCTCGGTGCTCGCCTCCGCGACCCGGTCGCCGTCGACCGTCCGCCTCCGGTCGATCCCATCGGCTGGCACGGTCCCGCCAGCCACGTCGACCGTCTCCACCGCATCGCCCGACACGGGCCCACCCGCGCCGTCGACCGTCTCCACCGCATCGCCCGACACGGGCCGACCTGCGCCGTCGACCGTGCGGGGCAGCCAGGCGCCGACGGCGTACCCGCCGCCGGACAGCGGGCCGGCGTGCAGCGTTCCGCCGAGTCCGGTGGCCCGTTCCCGCATCCCGGTCAGGCCGTGGCCGCCGGCCGCCGGCCCGGAACCGCCGCCCGTGCCGTCATCGCGGACGTCGAGGCCGACGCCGTCCGGGGCGTACCGAAGGGTCAACGTGATCGACCGGGCGTGCGCGTGCCGCAGCACGTTGGTGACGGACTCCTGCGCGATCCGGTACAGGGTCAGCCCGACGGTGGGCGGCAGCGGCCGGGGCTCGCCCTCGAGGTCGAACCTCGTCCTCAGGCCGGCCTCGGCCGCCCGGTCGAGCAGCGTGCCGAGGTGCGTCTCGTCCGGCAGGGAGCACAGCTCCGGCCCGGTCGCGGCGCCGGGCTCGCGCAGCAGGCGTACCGCTCGGCTCAGCTCGTCGATCGCGTCCACGTTGACCTGCCGGGCGCCGTCCAGCAGCTCCCGTGCGGCGTCCGGGTCCCGCCCGACGAGCTCCCGGGCCAGGTTGAGCTGGATCCCCACCACCGCGACGGTGTGCGCGGTGACGTCGTGCAGTTCGCGGGCGATCCGGATCCGTTCGGCGAGGACCAGCCGGGCGGACTCCCGGGCCTGCTCCGCCTGCTCGGCGGCAAACCGGGCCTCGGCTTCCCTGGCGTACAGCTCGGCGGTGCGGAAGGCGGTGCCTGCCACCAGGGCCAGGGCCAGCATCGCGGCCTCGCGGAGCGCCCCGTCGAGCATCCGGAGCGGTTCGACGCCGGCGTTGCGCACCCAGCCGGTGGAGACCAGCAGGGTCGAGGCACCGACCGCCGCCGCGATCAGCGGCTGACCCGCCCGGGCGACCGTGTAGAGCGGGACCAGCAGCGGCCAGATCGGCGAGACGCTGGGAAAGTCGGTCAGGTTGTAGCCCATGATGGCGACCAGCGACAGCACCAGTACCAGCACCGGGTGCCGGCGCCGGAACAGCAGCAGGGTGCCGGTCACCACGCCGAGGGCGGCCGCGGCGACGGTGGAGTCCCGGCTCGACGGCTCGCCGGCCACCTCGGTCGCCACCGTGATGGCGACCGCGCTGACCAGTGCGAGTAGCACGTCCAACCGGCGCATCGGACCTCACTTCCCGTGCCCCGGATGCGCGCCGGCGAGGTCGGCCGGCACCCGGGGTTCGTCCCGGGCCGAGACGGCAATGAATTGTCCCATCATGCCGGCGTCCTCGTGGGCGAGCAGGTGGCAGTGGAACATGTACGGTGCCCGCACGTCCGAGTGCGCCAGGAACCGTACGGCGAGCCGGACCCGGCCGCCCGGCGGCACGTACACGGTGTCCTTCTCGCCTGCCAGGTGCGGTGCCGGCGGCCGCCCGTCCACGTCGAGCAGGTGGAACGCCGCGCCGTGCAGGTGGAAGTTGTGCGGGATCCCTCCGGTGTTGCCGATCTCCCAGGTCTCCACCGAGCCGGCCCGGACCACCCGGTCGATCCGGATCGGATCGTGCGCCCGCTCGTCGAACCGGAAGTCCCCCATCGTCATCCGGTACGGCTCGCCCCCGGTCGGCCCGGGCACCGGTGGCGCGGCGGCCAGCCGGGACGGCAACGCGGGCGACGGCCGCAGCACCGGCGCCGCGACGATCTTCACCAGGTCGAAGGTGTCGGCGCCGCCGGCCAGTCGCCGGATCAGCACGTTGCCGCCCATCGGTGCCGGGAAGCCACGCAGCAGCACCTGCTCGCCGGGCCGGAACCGCACGACGATCTCGGCGCGTTCGCCCGGCGAGAGCATCAGCCGGCGCAGCGGCAGCGGCGCGTCCCGCAGCCCCAGGTCGGTGGCCACCAGCGAGAACTCCCGGTCGTCGGCGAACCCGATGGAGAAGACCCGGGCGTTCGCGCCGTTCAGCAGCCGGAACCGGACCAGTTCGTCGCCGACCTCCAGGTGCGGGTCGTAGCCGCCGTTGACCAGGATCCGGTCGCCGAGCAGGCCGGTGACGGAGAACCCGCCGAACTCCAGGCCGGACTCGTCGAGCACGCCGTCGTCGTCCAGCTTGCGGTCCTGGAGGATCAGCGGGATGTCGTCCACGCCGTACCGGCGGGGCAGTGGCAGCGCGTCGGCCTCGTCGTCGTCGACCAGGAACAGGCCGGCCACCCCGCGATAGACGTGCGCCGCGGTGCGCCGGTGCAGGTGCGGGTGGTACCAGAGGGTCGCCGCCCGCTGCTCGACCGTCCAGTACGGCTGCCAGGTCCGGCCCGGCGCGATCGGCTGGTGCGGGCCGCCGTCCATCACCGCCGGCAGGTGCATGCCGTGCCAGTGCAGCGAGGTGGTCTCGGGCAGGTTGTTGGTCACGTCGACCGCCACCCGGTCACCGGGCCGGGCCCGCAGCGTCGGCCCGAGGATCGGCCCGTTCGCGCCCCAGGTGGTGGTGCTGGTCCCGGGGAGCAGTTCGGTGCGGCCCTGCCCGAGGGTGAGGCGGAACCGCTTGCGCCGGTCGGCGTCGACACTGGGCGACAGCAGCGGCGGGATGGGCAGCCGGTTGCGGAACGACAGGGTGCCGACGTTGCTCCGCCCGGACTCCGCCCAGAGGTAGCCGGCGAATCCGGCGGCCGGGGCGACGAGCAGGCCGGTGCCGGCGCCGAGCCAGCCGAGCAGCCTGCGCCGGGTGATCACCGCCGGCTCCGGGGCCGCAGGCTCCAGAGCACGAGTACGACCCCGATGACCATCACCCACCAGCCGAGCAGCGCCTCGGGCATCGGTACCAGACCGGGGTCGTCGAACCAGACGTGCGGCGGGACGAAGAACCAGCCGAGATTGAAGGTGAGCCCGACCAGGGCCACCACCAAGCCGACCCAGAGCAGACGTCGTTCAGCCATGCCCCGACGCTAGGTAGCCGGGGTACCGGCGGGCGTCTGCCGAGCGGAGTCGAAATCCGTACTCCACCCGGTGTACGACCCCGACCCGGCGTCGGGGACCGGGGTGCCGGCAGGGGCCCCGGTGTGGGCACCCCTGCCGACCCGGTCAGCCGACGGGAAGCTGGGCGACCCAGTCCTGCCAGGCCCGCTCGGCCCGGGACTGGTCCACGTCGGCGCCGAAGAGGTGATGGCCGAGGACCAGCACGCTGCCCCGGTCGGTGCCGGAGTGCAGGAACCGGTAGAGGGCGTCGTCGGTGCGTACCCCGAAACAGGTGGGCAGGCCGGTGAGGTCGACGACGCCCTCGACCGGCGGCAGGCCGTCGAGGGTGAGCCGGACCGGCGCGCCCTCGGTGATCTGGCCGGAGATGCCGAACGCCCCCGCCACGGCCGCCCAGACCTGGTCCGGCTCGCCGGCACCGGGCCGGAACGCGGCGACCGTGCTGCCGTGCCGGCCCGGGAAGTGCCGCACGTACGCGGCCAGGGTGCCCAGGTACATGTCCCAGCCGGCCTGCATCGCCTCGTACTCGCTCTCCCAGTTGTCGCCGAGCACGCCGCTCTGCACCAGGTGCAGCACCGTGCTGCCCTGGTCGCGCCCCTCGATCAGGTATTCGATCGCCATGAAGGTGCCGTCCGGGCCGGGCTCGGTGCCGTACCCGAACCGCTTGCCGGGTTCCCAGGCCGTCACCGTCGACTCCTCGGTCTGTCCGGCCATGGTGAAGGTGTTCCGCCCGCCCTCGCGGGGGTCCACCTCGGTGTGGCCCATGAACCATGAGTCGATGCCGGGGCCGGTGGCGATCGCCGCCCAGACCTGCTCCGGCGTCGCGGCCAGTTCGATCTCCTTGCGCAGCTCGAATTCGTGTCCCACGGTAGAACTCTCCAATTCGCTGACGTGCGTCCTAGTCCGTCGTGCCGGTGCGCTCCTGGTCCGGCGGGACGTGCGGGTGCAGCGCGACCACCACGCGGTGGTCACGGCCGCCGGGCGCGGACTCGTCGTGGTACCTGCCGACCAGCCTGCTGACCGCACCGGCCAGCTCCTCGGCGAACGCGGCCCGGTCGGCCGCCGATGCGAACCGCACCTGGGCGTCGATCGCGAACGTCGCGACCCGCCTGTCGGCCCGGTCCGCGCCGGTGATCAGCGCACCCACGTCCTGGACGAGCCGGGCGGCAACCGCCAGCAGCCACCGCGCCGACAGCCGGTCCGGGGACTGGCGCGGGTTCGGCCGCACGGCGGAGAGCGCCAAGGGAGAGATCACGTAGGACGCCGCGGTCGCCCGCATCACCCGTTCGGTGACGTTGCCCTTGCGGCGTTCCTCGACCAGCTCGATCAGCCCGTGCTGCTCGAGCGCCCGGAGGTGGTAGTTGACCTTCTGCCGGGCCAGGCCGACCCGGGCCGCGAGCATCGTGGCGGACGCCGGCTCGGCCAGCTCGGCCAGCAGGCGCGCCCGGATCGGGTCGAGCGACGCCTCGGCCGCCGCCGGATCCTCGATCACTGCGATGTCGAACATGCGGCAAGCCTGCCACCGACAACTCTTCTTGTCAAGAAAAACCGAGCTGTCGGCAGATGCCTCGCCGGACCGCCCGGAGGTAGGTCCACGCGAGCGCTACTCGTCGTGGCGCCAGCCGAGCAGCCGCTCCGCCTTTGTGCAGTCGAAGAACCCCTGGTTGCCGCGCAGCTCGCCGCGGACCGGCACCTCCGGGTAGTACTCGCGGCGCAGCTCCTCGCTGGGGATGCCGGAGGTGGTCTTCGGGGCGACCACGTAGCAGACCTGGTGGCCCGCGAAGTCGGCGGTGAGAGCCAGCAGGCAGGCCCGGGCCGCCGGCCGGGCCAGGGTGTACCCCCACAGGTCCCGCACGGCGAGGTCCGAGTCCCGCCACTCGGCCCGGCCGGCCGGCCGGGCCGGCGTCACCGCGTGCAGCCGCAGGCTGGCGATGCTCAGCTTCCCGTACCGGCGGGCGAAGCTGTCCGCCTGGACCTCGCCGAGCCACTTCGACAGGCTGTACGGGTCCTCGTTGTAGCTCGGGTGCCGCTCGTCCAGTGGGAAGTAGTCGAAGCGCGGCTTCCGGCTGTAACCGCCGCCGATGGCGTTGACGCTGGAGGCGAGGCACACCCGGGCGATTTCGAGTTCGGCGGCGGCCCGCAGCGCGTTGTAGCTGGCGGTGACGTTGTGGTTGTGCACCACGTGGTCGGGCTCGTCCCACGGCTTCGGATACGCCGCCAGGTGCACCAGCGCCTCGCAGCCGTCCAGCGCCCGGAGCAGTGCCGGATAGTCGGTCACGTCGGCCGGTCGGCGTACCGGCCCGGCCGGGCGGTCGGTGCCGGCAGCCGGGGCCGACGGCCGGTCGATCTCCACCACCGTGTGGCCCTCGGCCAGCGCGTGGCCGACCACCGACCGCCCGACCGTACCGGCGCCGCCGGTCACCGCAATGCGCATCCCGCCATTCTCCGCCGGAGTACGCCCCGAAGCAGGTCGGAGAAAAGTTGGCGCCGGCTGTCGTTCCCGGCCGGGGCCGTTCGTCGTCATGCTGTGCGGCAGTGCGCCGCGCGACGATCCGGAGGAAGCCGGCGACACCCGCAGCCGGACGCCGGCAGAAAAGACGGAGGAGATCGGCGTGAAGTACCTGTTCCTGATCTACGGCGACCCGACCCGGGACCCGACCGAGCCGGAGGCGATCCAGGCGGAGATCGACGCGTACTGGGGGTACGACAAACTGCTCGCCGACGCGGGCGCCCTGCTCGACAGCCAGGCGTTGCAGGGCACCGAGACCGCCACGACGGTGCAGGTCGGCGGGGACGGCGGGCACACCGCCACGGACGGGCCGTTCGCGGAGACCCGGGAGATTCTCGGCGGCTACTACCTGGTCGACCTGCCGGACCTGGACGCCGCCATCGGCTGGGCCGCCCGCTGCCCCGGCGCGCTGCGCGGCAAGATCGAGATTCGGCCCATCATGGAGTTCGAGCAGCCGTGAACGGGGGGCGGCGACCAGCCGGGACCCTGGCGAAGGTGACCGGGGGCGAATAGCCGTGTCCGGTGGTGAGCAGCCGACCGTCGACACCGTGGAGCGGGTGTTCCGGGAGGAGCACGGCCGGCTGCTCGCCAGTCTGGTCCGACACTTCGGCGACCTGGACCTGGCCGAGGAGGTCGCCTCGGACGCGATCGAGGCGGCCCTGCTGCACTGGCCGGTGCAGGGTGTACCGACCCGTCCGGCGGCCTGGCTGCTCACCACCGCCCGGCACCGGGCCGTCGACCGGCTCCGCCGGGACCGCGCCTACGCGGCCCGGCTGGCCGTACTCCAGGCCGAGGCCGTCCGGGACGAGCCTGCCGCGCCCGCCCCGAACGGCGACGGTGACCTGCCGGACGATCGGCTGCGGCTCTTCTTCACCTGCTGCCATCCCGCGCTACCCGCCGAGGCGCAGATCGCGTTGACCCTGCGCTGCCTGGCCGGGCTCAGCACGGCCGAGGTGGCCCGGACGTTCCTGGTGCCGGTAACGACGATGGCCCAGCGGATCGGCCGGGCGAAGAAGAAGATCCGGGCCGCCCGGATCCCGTTCCGGGTACCGGATGTCGCCGAGCTGCCGGCCCGGCTCCCCGGGGTACTCCGGGTGGTCTACCTGATCTTCACCGAGGGGTACGCGGCGAGCAGCGGTCCCCAGCTCGTCCGGGCCGACCTGGCGGACGAGGCGATCCGGCTGGCTCGGATCCTGCACCGGCTGCTGCCCCGGGAACCGGAGGTCACCGGGCTGCTCGCCCTGCTGCTCCTGGTCGACGCGCGCCGGGCCGCCCGGTGCACCGCCGGGGGCGACCTGGTCCTCCTCGACGAGCAGGACCGCACGCTTTGGGACCACGACCGGATCGCGGAGGGTCGTCGACTCGTGCCCGGGGCGCTGACCCGCCGCCCCGGGCCGTACGCGGTGCAGGCCGCGATCGCCGCGCTGCACGGCGAGGCACCAGACGTGGCCGGTACGGACTGGCCGCAGGTGGTCGCGCTCTACGACGTACTGGCCCGGGTGGCGCCGTCGCCGCTGGTGGAACTGAACCGGGCGGTGGCGGTCGCGCTGCGGGACGGTCCGGCCGCCGGGTTGTCGCTGCTCGACGCGCTCGACGCGGACGGGCGGCTGGCCGGCTACCACCTGCTGCCCGCCGCCCGGGCGGACCTGCTGCGTCGACTGGGTCGCACCGGGGAGGCCGCGACGGCGTACCGTCGGGCGCTGGAGCTGGTCGGCAACGAGCCGGAGCGGGCGTTCCTGCGGCGGCGGCTCGCGGAGGTCGCCGGCGAGGGCCTCGGGGACTCCGACCCGGAAAACTCCGACGAGCCGGACCGGCGGTGACGTAGGGTCGGACCTCCGCCGTCCCGCCGTCCGGAGTACCCATGCCGCTCGAACCGCTGCCGCTGCGCACGGACCGCCTCGTACTGCGGTTGTTCACCCCGGACGACGTGGACGAGATGTACGCCTACCAGGGGCTGCCGAGCGTGGCGCGCTACCTCTACCGGCCGCCGCGCGACCGGAAGCAGTGCGCCCGGGTCATCGCCCAGGTCGCCGACGCCACCCGGTGGGAACGGAAAGGCGACCGGATCGTCCTGGCGGTGTGCCGGCGCGGGTCACCGGGCATCGTCGGCGAGGTGGTCCTCACCCTCGACAATCCGGGTGCGGCGCAGGCCGAGATCGGCTGGATCCTGCATCCGGCACACGAGGGGCGGGGCTACGCCACCGAGGCGGCCCGGTGCCTGGCGGCGGTGGCCTTCGCGCGGCTGGGCGTACACCGGCTCTTCGCCCGGCTCGACACCGAGAACACCGGATCGGTCCGGGTCTGCGAGCGCCTGGGGATGCGCCGCGAGGCGCACCTGGTGGAGAACGACTTCTACGCGGGACGCTGGGGCAGCGAGTACGTCTACGCGGCGCTCGCCAACGAACTCCGGCGCTGACCCGCCCCCCCGGCCGGCCGGTGGGCCGCTGTCGCCACGGCCGGTCGGTGGGCCGCTGTCGCCACGGCTCCGGCCGGTCCGCGAGTACCGCCGCCATCCAGGCCGGTGAGAACAACACGATCCGGCACCATCCATCGCTATCGGCGAATACCACTCACTGCGGACGATGCCGGCGATGCACCCGTCTCGAAAAGTTTCGGTCGTCCGGTCCTCGACCAAATCCCACAAGGCGTCGCCCGGCCAGTCACTCTTGACCAGGGATTAGACCTGGATCTGGCGACCTTCGAAAGACCAGTGGAAGCTATCCATATCCTTACCTGCGCCAATGCGATTAGAGTGGGGCCGATTGAAGTTTCGGAATCTTTCCGTTAACCTCCTGAAATCGAGTCCCGTCGATACAGCGTAAGGTTGACCGCCCCCTGAACGGAGTCCCATGCCCGTGAGACGGGCTAGTGCCCCGCTGGCGCCGAGTGCCGTGGTCATCGCTCGCCGACCACCGCACGAGTCAGCACGCCGATCTCTGCGCCGGGCTCGCCGAGGTCGTCCGGGCACGGGCGCCCGGGGTCGCTCATCCCCACGACACCGTCCGTCGAGCCGGCACCGCAGCGGACGGGTGCGTCGGCGACACACCCACACCATCCCCTTCCGGACCCGAGAGGCAACAAGCCATGAGCGACAAGACCGTCCCTGACCCCAGACGCCTGATGGCGAGACCCGGCCCGCGCGCCGCACTGGTCTCACTCGCCGTCGGCGTCCTCGCCGCCGGTGCGGCCCTCACCTTCGCCGGCTCCGCCAACGCCGCGACGACGCTCGGCGCGTCGGCGGCGGAGCGGGGCGGCCGCTACTTCGGCGCGGCCGTGGCAGCGAACAAACTCAGCGACAGCACCTACAGCACGGTGCTGAACCGCGAGTTCAACCAGGCCACGCCCGAGAACGAAATGAAGATCGACGCAACCGAGCCGCAGCAGAACCAGTTCACCTTCACCAACGCGGACCGGATCGTCAACCACGCGATCAGCCGGGGCTGGAAGGTCCGGGGCCACACCCTGGCCTGGCACCAGCAGCAGCCCGGCTGGATGCAGAACATGTCCGGCAGCGCGCTGCGGCAGGCGATGCTGAACCACGTCACCCAGGTCGCCAGCTACTACGCCGGCAAGATCGACTCCTGGGACGTGGTGAACGAGGCGTTCGCCGACGGCAACGGCGGCGCCCGCCGCGACTCCAACCTCCAGCGCACCGGCAACGACTGGATCGAGGCCGCCTTCCGAGCCGCCCGGGCCGCGGACCCGAACGCCAAGCTCTGCTACAACGACTACAACACCGACAACTGGACCTGGGACAAGACCCAGGCGGTGTACCGGATGGTGCAGGACTTCAAGCAGCGCGGCGTACCGATCGACTGCGTCGGCCTCCAGTCGCACTTCAACAGCGGTTCGCCGTACCCGAGCAACTACCGCACCACGCTCTCCAGCTTCGCGGCGCTCGGCGTCGACGTCCAGATCACCGAGCTGGACATCGAGGGTTCCGGCACCACCCAGGCGAACACCTACCGCAACGTGGTGAACGACTGCCTCGCCGTCGCCCGGTGCACGGGCATCACCGTCTGGGGCGTGCGGGACTGCGACTCGTGGCGTAGCGGTGGCACCCCGCTGCTGTTCGACTGCAACGGCAACAAGAAGCCGGCGTACGACGCGACGCTCAGCGCGCTGAACAACGGCGTCACCCCGACCAACCCGCCCACGACCCCGCCGACCGGCAACCCGACCAACCCGCCGACGACCCCGCCGACGCAGGGACCGGGCGGCTGTTCCGCGACGGTGTCGCTGAACTCCTGGACCGGTGGCTTCGTGGCAACGGTACGGGTCACCGCCGGATCGTCGGGCACCAACGGCTGGTCGGTAGGGGTGAACCTGCCGTCCGGCGCGAGTGTCACCAACGCCTGGAACGCGAACCGAAGTGGCAGCAGCGGCGCGGTCACGTTCACCAACGTGAGCTACAACGGCCGGATAGCCGCCGGACAGTCGACCGAGTTCGGCTTCCAGGGGTCAGGCAGCGGCTCAGGAATGTCACCCACCTGTAGCGCCAGCTAACCGGCCCGGTACGACACCGCCGGTACGGAGGACCTCCCGGTGCTCCGTACCGGCGCGTCCGGCCGTCTCTCGTTCGGCTCCGCCCACGCGAGAGTTTCGTCGTTGTAACGGCGGAGATGTTGCAGTCGCCCCGGCCCGGATTGCCGTCCGGACCGGGGGCGCCGCTGCAACGGCGGCACCCCACCCTCCCGGAAAGGCTAACCGGAAGGGTGTCTCGGGTGCCGGCGGCGGCCCGTCGGGCCAGCACACCAGGCAGGTACACGGCTTCACGGACGGCACGCCGCCGTAGGCGACAATCACAGAGCCGGGGCAGCCATGCGGGCCGACGGTCACCGGCGGCCGGGCCGCGAGCCAGCACGGCATACAGACCGCCGAGGGGTCCACCATCAGGTCGGCGGTCATCCGATGTGCTCCAAGGCGGCCCGGATGTCGTCGATCGTCGCGTCATCCGGCAGCAGACCGGAGAGCAGAATCCGGACCACTACCCCGCGTCGCAGCACCTCAGCCGCCCAGATGTCGACCGGGCAGCCCCGCCGGGTGCAGTTCAGGCAACGGCCGCCCCGACCGTGCACCTGACGCACGGTCCGCGGTGGCGTACGCCAAGGCCGGGCTCCAGTCCCCAGCGATCCCGCCGCTCACCGGTCCGGCCCGTCCACTCGGCGCCAGCGACCGTCCTCCCGCCGGTAGTCGCGCACCCGTGCAACTGCTCGACCAGCCACGCTAGGACGTCGAGGACGAGGTCGACAAGCCGGAAAACGACGTTCACGGCAACCGCCGGTACTGCCGTCGCTGACCCGTCGTGATGATGGGCTGTCCGTCCCAACGGGTCTCAGTAGCCCAGGCAGCTCGGGCCCGTTCACGGACAGCCTGGCCGCGCTCGTCGTAGTAGGCACTGACCAGCCTCAAAACCCGTTCTCGGGCCGCCCGCTGCTCGGCCGCGTCGTCAAGTCGGGCGGCGGCCAAGATCTGCGGGGCGGCGCGGCGTTCCGCCCGCCGGCCATGCCACCGCGTCCACCACCTGAACAATCTGGGCCTCCCTCGTGCCCTGAGGGGTGACGGCCGGGCCCTCCCCGGCACCGACCGCCACACCCGCCTGGTGGGCGCCGCCCGGGGCTACTGGGGGCGGGCGGACGCGGCGCGCAACCGGACCGGAGAGTGCTGACGGAGATCGGTGTCCGCCGCGTCCATGACGGACCGTAAGTGGGCAGAAACACGAACGGTGTGACCACATGGTCACACCGTTCTCAAGATCGCCGATCTTGCGGTCCTCTACATGGACCCGGCGTCGGCATCCGGGTCCAACGGGTCAACACCCACTCGAACCGCCAGCTCCCGCAACTCGACGCCGCCCTGCCGGCGGGCATCCCTGACAATTTGGCCGACGATCTCCCGCACGCTCGGCCGCGACCGCAGCTCGGCCGGGGACACCTCGTCAGCCGCGAGAAACTGAGCCACTGCCTTGTCCGGGTGGCCAGCCTGATACCAGCCTCGTCCGCAGGAGATATACAGGTGGGCGAGCCGTTGACGAGTCCGCAGCCCTGTCCGGTCGACCCGTCGGGCGTACTCCGGCGCACGACCGGGCTCGTCCTCCAGTGCCTCGGCTACGCGCCACACGCCGACGTTGGCCGGCGTCAGTTCCATCCGCCACGGGTCGGCACCGGCCCGGCCGGCAGCTTGCTCCGCCTCGCCGTGATGGGCGCTGGCCGCGTCGGTTTGGCCGAGCGTGGCGGCGGAGAGCGCCGCTTGGAGGTGCAGCATCCCGTACCAGGACACCGCCTCGTCACCGCCGACGTCACCAACCTGGTCAGCGGCTCGGGCGGCGATGGCGAGGGACCGGCGTCGGCCGCCGACAGTGCCACTCGTCAACGCGGTTTGCGACGAGGCGAAGGCCGCCGCTGCGGTAAGAGCCGGTTCGTCCAACTGGTCAGCGGCGGCCTGGGCGCGTTCGACGAGCCTCGCGGCGAGGTCGATGTGACCGAACGGTTTGACGGTCAGCGACGCGCAGACCGTAGCCCGCACCAGCAGATCGAGACCGGTCCGGCCGTCGTCGCCGCTGACGCTGGCCAGCCGCCGAGCGTCCATGACCAGGGGCGGCAGGAGTGCGGCGAGGGTCTGGTAGTCACATGCCATCCGGGCGGCCATGGCCCGATCGACCTCGGCGGCCAGGACCTTCGGCGTGATTGGTGAGGTGTCCTCGGGGTCGTCGTCGAGAGCACCGCGCAGCGCTGGGACGGCAGAATAGATGACAAGATCGTCTCGGGTCTGCGGCTGGGTGGGCTGGCCGGTGAGGTCCGTGACAGAGACGCCGAGCGCGGTCGCGAACGCGTAGAGCAGTCGCCGATCGGTGACCGGCTTGTGCCCGTTCTCCACGCGCGAAAGGTGCTCGCGGCTGATGCCCACAGTGTCGGCCAGTTCCTGCTGCGTCAGGGTGCGATGTCGCGCCAGCGTGCGATGCGTAGACCGATGTAGTCACGTCCCACGGTGCCCCTCCTACAAAGGGTGCGGCGGCGTTCCCGCACCGGATCGGACCGGTGAAATCGACGGTACGCCGTGTCGTCGGTCGCTGCTACCGCGAAGATTCCGCGAGGGTGTCGAGGGGGCAAGGGCCCGCACCACTCCTCGTCCGCCAACGTCAAGAACTATTGTTCGTACATTCGATTAACCGCACCAGCGGATGTTCGTTCCGTTGCTCGTAGCGTCCGGTCTGTGCTCGATCCCCACTCCGGCGTTCCGCGCCATCGCCAGCTCGCTGCCGAGCTGCGAGCACGGATCACGTCCGGCGAGTGGTTGCCCGGGACGCTGCTTCCGCCCGAGGCCAGGCTCAGCCACGAATACGGAGTCGAAAGAGGCACCGTCCGCCGCGCGGTGGCAGAACTCCGTCGGGAGGGCCTCATCGACGCCGCGCCGGGACACGGCACGCAGGTACGCGAGCAGGTCGAACGGGAGCCGGTCCGGGTGCAACGTGGATCGCAGGTCGTCGCCCGGATGCCGAGCCCGGAGGAGCGAGCCTCCCTCGACATTCCCGAGGGCGTACCCGTCCTGATCGTTACCATCGGTGGCCGGTCACGGGTCCTCAGCGCCGAACGGACTGTCTTGACCTTCGCCTAGTGATGCGCGGCCTCACACCCAGTGAATCGCGACGCGCCTCATGCCTGATCCAGTCCGGGCACGTCTCCGACGGGCTACGACACGCCGCCGAGCTGCTCGATGCCCTGCCCGCCGATCAACACAACGAACTGCTGCACGAGGTTGCCCACCAGGTGGTCGCCGTGGTGCCGCCGGGGACCGCCCGCTCGGATGTCGCCGAACTGGAAGCCCGCATCCCGACCATCCGGACGTAGCCTTCGACGGTGGTCACCTACCGCCGTCTCGACGGCCCGTCCGCTATGCCGTTGTTCCCGGACCTCGTCGAGCTGTACGGCGTCGTGTACGCGGAGCCGCCGTACGAGGAGGGACCGGACGAGGTGGCCGGATTCGCGGCAAAGCTTCCTGAGGAGTCCGCGCGGCCCGGCTTCGCCCTGGTTGCCGCCGAGGACGGTCCGGATCTGATCGTGCCGCCTATGGCTGACTATGCCGGCCGGCGTGTGGTGGTCGCGTGCCGACGCCGCAGCTCCGGAGGTGCTGGCGGCGGCCAAGCTTGCGGTCATGGAATGGATCGTCCACCCCGACCGCCGCCGGCAGGGCATCGGGGCCGAGCTGATGCGTCGACTCCTCGCTGACCGCCCCGAGACCTGGGCAACCCTCGCATCCGACCCACGCTCCGTTGCCCGACGCCTCTACGAACGGGCCGGCTGGCGGAAGGTCGACACCTCACATCTGCCCTGGGGCCCCGCCATGGATCTACTCGTGCTGCCGTTACCGATCCACTGATTGTTGAAGGGCGGGCGGGACGCGCGCCGGACGCAGGGCGCCGCGCCGTCGACTCCGGTGTTGTCGCCGGTCCGGAGGGCACAGCGGCGAAAACCCTGCGACGTCGCCGTGGCACGGCTGCGACGATCACCGGATGCCGATCGATCAACACCTGCTGCTGGCGTTCACCCTGACCACGATCGTCGCCATGGTCACGCCCGGGCCGGACATGCTCTTCGTGCTGGGCTGCGGAATGCGCGGCGGGTCCCGCGCCGGACTGCTCGCCACCGCCGGGGTGGCGACCAGCGAGGCGGTGCACGTGGCCGTGGCAGCGGCCGGGCTCGTCGCCCTCTTCGCGGCGGCGCCGACCGCGTTCGCGGTGGTCCGGATCATCGGCGCCGGCTACCTGATCTATCTCGGGGTGCAGTTGATCCGGCGGCGCCGGGACGCCCGGGCCGAGCTGCCGACCGGCGGCGGGCTGTCTGGCCGGAAGGCGTACCTGAGTGGGCTGCTGACGAACCTGCTCAACCCGAAGATGGTCACCTTCACGATCGCGTTCCTCCCCCAGTTCGTCAATCCGGAGCTGGGGCGGGTCTGGCTGCAGTTCGCGATCCTCGGCGCCATCCTGATCGGCCTGGAGTTCCTGGTCGACGGCGCCGTCGGGGTGTTCGCCGGACGGATCGGCGGCTGGCTGCGCCGGCGGGCCACCGTACGCCGCCGGATCGACGCCGCGACCGGCGGCATCTTCATCGGCCTCGGGGTACGGCTCGCCGTCGAGCGGTGAGCGGCCGTCCGTGAAGTTCCGACCGTGGTTTCGGGTTTCCCGGAGCCGCGCCCGGGTAGCAGCGAGGCAGTGTACGGCTCGCCCGGCACGGAGAGGAGCCCAGGTGACAGATCCACACCGGTCGCACGCGGCCCAGGCGGCGGCGATCCGGGGCGCCATCCGGGGAGCGTTCGCCGCGATGGCGATGTCCGGCGTCCGGCAGGTGACCACCGGCCTCGGGCTGGTCCGGCGTACCCCGCCCGAGGAGGTGCTGCGGCAGACCGAGCCCAGCCTGTTCCGGCGGATTCCGGTGGACCGCCGGCAGGCCCTGATCGAGTTGGTCCACTGGGCCTACGGTGCCGGCGGCGGGATGCTCTTCGGACTGCTGCCCCGATCGGTGCGACGGCAGGGCTGGGCCGGCCCGGCGTACGGCTTCGCCTTCTGGGCCGTCTTCGAGGCGGGCCTCGCTCCGCTGCTCGGCATCGACGAGCGCCGGCACGGTGGCCGGGAGCGGTGGGCGCTGCTCGCCGACCACCTGCTCTACGGCGCCGTGGTGGCCGCGTCGCCCTGGCCGCACGCCGACTGACCCGCCCGCCGGGGAGGTACCGGTCGGTGGAATCAATGGCCGGTGACCGGGTAGCCGACAACGGCAACCGAGGGAGGGAGACCGCAATGGGTAAGGTGCACGGTCACGCCGACAACATCGTCTACGACCTCGTGTCGATCCAGTACCACGCCCTCAAGGGCGGTCAGGTCTACGAGCAGTACAAGAGCGACGCCGAGGGACACGACGACATCCGGCAGTTCATCGACCGCATTCAGCGGGAGGACATGGACCGGGCCCGCCGGGCCCAGGAGTTGCTGGCCAGCATCATCGACGTACCCGTCGGGGCCCGCTGACCGCGGCGACGCCCGCCCGGTCACGGTCGGGCCCCGCGCCGCGCGCGGCGCCGTCGCCGGATCAGCCACCACGCCCCGAGGCAGAGCACCACCAGCGCGGCGAGGCCGGCACCGGCCTCGCCGAGGTGGTTCTCGATCCGCCGCCAGGAGGCGCCGGCCAGATAGCCGACCATCACCACGGCGGTCGCCCAGGCCGCGCCGCCGAGGGCGTTGAAGAGCAGGAATCGGCGGTACGGCATCCGGTTCATTCCGGCCAGCGCCGGCACCAGGGTCCGGAGCACGCCTACCCACCGTCCCAGCAGCACGGCCAGCGGTCCGTGCCGGGCCACGAACCGCTCGGCGCGGCTCCAGCGCTCCTCGCCGACCCAGCGCCCGGGACGGCTGCGCCGCAGCGGCGGGCCGGTCCAGCGACCGATCTCGTATCCGACGCTGTCTCCGGCGATGGCGGCGACGGTGGAGACCACGACCATCGCCGGCAGGCTCACCCGGCCGGTCGCGGCGAGCGCTCCCCCCAGCAGCAGCGCGGTCTCGCCGGGCAGGAACAGCCCGACGAAGGCGGCGGACTCGCCGAAGGCGAGCCCACCGACCACCAACAGCGCCGCCCAGCCGGAGAGTGCGCTGAGGGTGTCGATGACGCTGTCCACCCCGGGCCGCCCGTCAGCCGGTACCGGCAGCCGACCGGCCGGCGTCACGGCTTCGGTCGCCGCCGGGCAGGTGGCGGAGTACCCCGCACCCCACCGCACCGATGGGCCGGCGGCGGGCGGGCGTTTCGGCCGGGGCGAACTCCACCCGGCCATCGTGCCCGAGGAGATGACCCGAAACGCCGCAAATACCCCGACTAGCGAGGCCGACTCCCGACTGCCACGACCCGGGGCCCCTCGGGCAGCCGGCATCGCCGGGCTGCATTGAGCTGCAACGAAAGGGACTTTCCGGGGCTTGTCCGGCGATAGGCTCGGCGGCGTGCGCCCCACCATCCAGGAGAATCCCCGGCTGCGCCCGGTGGCCGCCACCGACCGGGTCTGGACCGGCGTGACCACCACCGGCGACGGCCGGGTCTTCGTGAGCTTCCCGTCCGCCGACGGACCCGGGATCCAGGTCGGCGAGGTGGTCTCGGACGGCCGGATCATCCCCTATCCCGACGCGACCTGGAACGAGGTACGCGACGACCTCGATCCCGAGGGCGCCTTCGTACACGTGAACGGGCTGCGGATCGGGCCGGACGGCAACCTCTGGATCGTCGACTCCGGCAGCCCCGGCCCCGGCCTGCCGGCCGTACCCGGAGGTCCACGGCTGATAGTCGTGGAGTTGGACTCCGCGACGGTGGTCCGGAGCTACGACCTCGGCCCGGCGCTGCGACCGAACAGCTACGTCGACGACGTCCGGTTCAACGGCCGGATGGGCTACCTGACCGACGCCGGCGCCCCCGGGCTGATCGTGCTGGACCTGGCGACCGGAGCGTGCCGCCGGGTACTCGACGGGCACGCCAGCACCGTCGCGCGCCGCCCGCTACGGGCCGACGGGGAGATGCTCCGCGACGCGCACGGCCGGGAACTGCGGATCCACGCCGACCAGTTGGAGGTCTCGCCGGACGGGCGCTACCTCTACTACCAGCCCGCCTCCGGGCCGCTGCACCGGATCGAGACGCGCTGCCTCGACGACCCGGGAATCCCGCCGGAGGTCGTCGCCCGTCAGGTCGAGCCGTGGGTGGACACCCCGACCACCGGCGGCACCGCGATCGACGCGGCCGGGGTGATCTATCTGAGCGACGTGGACCGGCGACGCATCCTGGCGATCGACCTCGATCGCCGGATCGAGACCCTGGTCGCCGATCCCCGGCTGATCTGGGGCGACGCGCTCTGGCTCGACGGCACCGGCCAGCTCTGGATCCCGGCGGCTCAGCTCAACCGCACTCCGGGACTTGCCGGTGGCACCTCCAGCGTCGACTACCCGGTGTGGATCTACCGGATGCCGGTCGACGCGGTACCACCCGCGAACGACCACGCCTGATCCCGCGACCCGTACGGCGGGCCCGGCCCCCGGTACGGGTCGCGCTGACCCCCGTACGGCTGTCACACTGACCCCCGTCCGGCCGTCACCGTGACCCCCGTTCGGTGGTCGGGTCGTGCCGGGCGGTCCGACGGCCCCTCGGGTGGAGGCGGCCGGTAACCCACCTGCGATCTGGGACAAACCAGCCGTTATGCCTCTGCTATTGTTCGCCTTCGATACGTAGGGGTGCGGTCCGGTTCGGACGCGCTGCCGCGGCGGCGGAGCGACGGGAGGTCGGGCACACATGTCTGTCTCCCCCGCCACCGCCGGCTCCTCCCCGGTCGGACCCACCGGTCCGGTCGACCCGGCGCCGACCGTCACCGAGATGCCGGCGGCCAGCGCGCTGAGCTGGGTCTACACGCTCTTTCCGGCCCTGCTCCGGCTCACCTGCGGGATCGCCTGTGCGGTGCCGGCACTCGCGGTGCGTACCCCGCCGGTCTCCACCCCGCTGCTCGTCGTGGTGGTGAGCCTGCTGACCGTCTGGTCGGTGCTCTTCGCGGCCCTGGTGGTCCGGTGGCACCGGTCGGCGCCCGCGATGGCCGGCGACATCCTGCTCACCGTCGGCACCTGCCTGCTGATCCGGGACCTGGTCGCCGCCGAGGTACTGCCCGGCGAGGTGAGCTGGGTGGCGATCCAGGCCAGCACCTCGGTGATCGTCGCCCAGTTCATCCTGCCGGCCACCCGCTCGGTCCCGGCCGGGCTGCTGGTGGCCGCCGCGTACGGGATCGGCGCGCACCTGGCCGGCGACGACACCGAGGCAATCGGGCACACCATCACCCTCGCCGTGCAGACCGGCTCCGCGGCCGCCCTCGCCGGGGTGGCCCGGCGCAGCAGCCGGCTCGCCGACGCCGCCTTCGCGGCCTACCAGGAGACCGCCCGGGCCGCCCTGACCGCCCGGGCCGCCCGGGCCGCGGAGCGGCAACAGAACCGCGACCTGCACGACACCGTGCTCTCCACCCTCACCGTGGTCGGCCTCGGCGCGGTCACCGAGCGGTCGCCGCTGCTGCGCGAGCGGGCCGCCGCCGACCTGCGTACCCTGGCCGGCCTGGCCGGCGGCCCTCCGGCGGCCGGCATGGAGCCGGCCGGCGAGGTCCGGCTGATCGCCCTCGACGAGCGGCTGCGCACGCTGCTCGGCCGGCTGCCGGAGTTGCGGGCCAGCGCGGCGCTGGAGCCGTGCGCGGTGCCGGCCCCGGTCGCCGAGGCGGTCACCCACAGCACCGGCGAGGCACTGTCCAATGTGCTCCGGCACGCTCCCGGGGCCAGCGCCTCGGTGCGGCTGTGCCGCAGCGGCGACACCGTCGCGGTCGAGGTGGTCGACGACGGCCCCGGCTTCGACCCGGACGCGGTCCCCCGGCACCGGTACGGCCTGCGGGAGTCCGTGCACGGCCGGATGGCGACGGTCGGTGGCCGGGCCGAGATCTCGTCCGCGCCCGGTCGGGGTACCCGGATCCGGCTGGAGTGGTCGGATGTCCACTGACCTGGCCGGCGGTGCGGCGGGCACCGTCACCGCCACCGTCGAGCGGGGTCCCCGGATCGCGGCGGTGGTGATCGCGTTCGGCTGGCACCTCGCCATCAACCTGCCGGCGGTGCTCGGCAGTTGGCAGCAATACCGGCTGCCCTGGGTCGTCGGCGCCGGCTGGCTGGTCTTCAGCACGGTGGGTGTGATCGCCGCGGTCAACCTGCTGCGCGGCGCGCCCTCGCCGACCCGGCCGCTGGTCGGGGTACTGCTCCTGGTCGACGTGGCTGTCTTCGCCTGCGTACCGGGGTCACTGGTCTTCGACTCCGCCAACTTCGGCTGGGCGACCCTGGGCTGGTTCGTCGTACTCCTGCTCTGGGGTCGGCGGATCCCGGCCCTGGTCGCGGTGCTGGCGGTCGGCGCGGCGATCGCCCTGGCCGGGGTACTCGCGCTGCGCGGCGGCGGCGCCGCGGACCTGAGCCGGTACGCGATGGCCGTCTACGGCAACGCGACGCTGCCGATCGCGATGATGATCGCGGTCAACCTGCTCGGCACCCTTGCCGGCAGCACCGCCCGGGCCGCGGCGGCCCGGACGGCGATCGAGACCGAGCGGGCCGTCGCCGGCCGGATGCACCAGACCCGCCGGGACCGGCTCGCCGCGCTGGACCGGACCGCCGGGGCCATCCTGACCGACCTCGCCCAGGGGCGGGCCGATCCGGCGGATCCGGCCGTGCAGCGCCGCTGCGCCCTTGAGGCGTCCCGGCTGCGCCGGCTGATCGCCGAGTCGGACGACGTGCCGGATCCGCTGCTGCACGAGTTGCGCGCCTGTGTCGACGTGGTGGAACGCAACGGCCTGCCGGTCGACTTCGTGGCCGTCGGCACGCTGCCACCGCTGCCGGTGGAGATCCGCCGGCAGCTCGCCGAACCGCTGACCACGACCCTGGCCGCCGCGACCCGGTGGGCCCGGCTGACCGTGGTCGGCCAGCCCGACGAGGTCGTGGTGAGCCTGACCACACCCGGCACGTCGATGATCACATCTGAGCCAGCCGGCCCCGGTGACACCATCGGGAGGGCCGGCGACGACCTCCCCGGCGGCGAGGTCGAGTACGTCTACGAGGAGAACGAGGAACTGGTATGGGTGCAGACCCGGTGGCGGGCGGCGTGACCCCGGAAGGATCGCGGATCACGGTCGCGATCGTCGACGACCACCCGGTGGTCATCGAGGGGATCCGCTCGTGGCTGGCCGCCGAGCCACGGTTGGCGGTGGTGGCGACCGGTGAGGACCCGGACCGGGTACTCGCCGCCGACCAGCCGCCGGCCGACGTGATCCTGCTCGACCTGCGGCTGCGCGGCCGGATGGCGATCGACAAGGTGGCCGAGTTGAGCGGCGCCGGCCGCCGGGTGGTGGTCTACTCCGAACACAGCGACTCCGACACCATCCTGGCCGTACTGGACGCCGGCGCGGTCGCCTTCCTGGCCAAGCAGGAGGGCCGGGAGCACTGTGTGGACACCGTGCTGGCGGCGGCGAGCGACCGGCCGTACGTGCCGCCGGCGCTGGCCGGTGCGATCGTCGGTGACCGGCGTACCGGCCGGCCCGTGCTGTCCGACAAGGAACGCGAGGCGCTGCTGCTCTGGTTCCAGTCGATGTCGAAGGCGTCGGTGGCGCGCCGGATGAACATCAGCGAGCACACCGTCAAGCAGTACGTGGACCGGGCTCGGATCAAGTACGCCCGGGCGGGCCGGCCGGCCGCGACCAAGGCCGCACTGCTGGCCCGGGCCATCGAGGACGGCCTCGTCCGGGCCGACGAGATCGGCAACTGACCGGCCGGGTCCGCTCGCCGCACCCTGGCCGCCCCGACCGCTCGCCGCACCCTGGCCGCCCCGACCGCTCGCCGCACTGGAGCGGCAGTTTCCGGCTCCCCGCCCTGATTCTCCGGCCGCCGCAGGGGCCGTAGATCCAATGTCCGCCGCCCAACGGCCGTGCACGGGTCAGCCGAGCGTCCGACCCCCCAACAACCGTCGTGACAGCGGATCGGAAGTCCGCCAGCCTAGGAGGTACGACGTCCCGTACCCGGGAGGCCCTCCCCCATGACCGAGAACGCGTCCCCGTTCTTCATCCGGCCGCACCGCTTCGACGATCCGGACCAGGACGACACCTACTTCCCCCGGCTCGACTGGCACCGCCGGCTGGTGCTGGACACCGACGAGCGGGTGTTGTGGCGCGACCGGGTCGAGGTCGCCGGATACCTGCTCGCCCCCGGCACCGGGCCGGACGAGCTGGCCTGGTCGCTGCCCCGGCCGGCCGAGGTGACCGTCACCGACCGGCGGCTGACGTACGTCTGCGTGGACTGCCATATTGGACCGGCGCCCGGGTTCCAGGCCGATCCGCGGCACCGGCGCCGGACCGGACCGCTCAGCAGTCGGGTGGTGACCGGGCAGATCCGCTGGCAGTGGCCTGCCGGGCTCCGTATCCTCTCCTCCGGCACCGGTCTGGACGCCGATCCGGACGCCATCACCGAGCGCCTGCTCGTGGTCTGCGACGCGGTACGTGCGAGCGGCCGGCCGGCGCTCGCCCTCTCCGGCGGCCCGCTCGACTCGCCGCAGAGCGTACGGCGGTTGGCCACCGTGATCCGGCGGGCGGTGGCCAGGTTCCGGCTCGCCAACCCGGCCATGGTGGAACTGGCTCCGCCGGAGTGGGACGCGCTGCTCGCCCGCGCCGGGCTGGCGCTGCACGCCGACGCCCTCGCCGATCCCCGGCGCGGCGTCGACCTGCCCGGCTCGCTGCCGGTCGAGTTCGCGCACCGGGACGACTACTACCGTCGCTCGCTGCGCCGCCGGAACGCGCCGGCGCCGAGCCGGAGTTCCGCCCCGCCGACCGGAAACTCGTCGACACCGGGCGCGGGTTCGCCGGCGCCCGGTCGGAACCTGCCGCTGTCGGGCCGGAACTCGGGGGCACCGGGCCGGTTGCCCGGGGTCCCGCCGGCCCGCTGGTCGGAACGGCAGCCGGGCTCCGCCTCCTGACCGGACCGGTCGGGCGGCCCAACGCCCCCGCAACCGAACAGATCGACCCACAGCGGCAGGTGTCGCCCGGGCATCGGGCGGGTACCCGTGACGCCGAGGTCGACAGGAGGCGGACATGGGCAACGCGGCCGACCGGTCGAACGGGTACGGTGGGCGCCCCAGCCAGCTACTGGACCGTCTCCCCTGGTTGGTGCGCTGGGCGGTGCTGGCCAGCGCCTGCCTGCTCGTCATCACCGCCGGGGCGTACGTCCTGGCGCAGATCGCCACCCGACTCGCACCGCTGAGCATCGCACTCGCGGCCACCCTGTTCCTGGCCGCGTTGCTCGATCCGGTGGCGAGCCGGCTGCGGCGGCACCGCTTCCCGCCCGCGCTGGCCGCGCTGACCGCCGTACTGCTGCTGCTGGGGCTGCTCGGCGGCGCCGTACTGCTGATCTGGCGGCTGACCGCCGACCAGTTCTCCGACCTGGCCAAGCAGCTCGACCAGGGGCTGGAGCGTACCCGGAACTTCCTCACCGGCGCGTTGCCGATCAGCGAGCAGCAGCTCGACAAGTGGACCCGGCAGGCCATGACCGGGATCCAGAAGTCGGCGCCCGACCCGGTCAGCGGTGCGGCCACCGTGGCCGAGGCGGTCGGCGGCCTGCTGTTGGTCCTGGTGCTGCTGTTCTTCCTGTTGAAGGATGGCCGCGCGATGTGGCGGTGGATGCTGGACCGGGTAGCCGAGCGGTCCCGGGCCCGGACGGCCGCGGCCGGTCGGGCCGGCTGGCACACGTTGGGCGCGTACACCCGGGGCACGATGATGATCGCCGCGATCGACGCGATCGGCATCGGGACCGCCCTGGTGATCCTCCGCGTTCCGCTGGCGCTGCCGCTGGCGGTGATCACGTTCCTCGGCGGCTTCGTACCGATCATCGGCGCCACCGTCGCCGGGAGCGTCGCGGTACTCGTCGCGCTGGCCGCGAAGGGGCCGACCACCGCGCTACTGGTGCTGGCGGCGGTGATCGCCGTACAGCAGACGGAGGGGAACCTGCTCGAACCGCTGATCATGAAGCGGCAGGTACGACTGCATCCGGTGGTGGTGCTGCTGGTGGTCACCGCCGGCACACTGCTCGGCGGCATCGTCGGCGCCTTCGTCGCGGTGCCGATCGCCGCCGTGCTCTACAACGTGGTCAACACCGTGGCGACGGACCGGCGGGCCCGGGCCGGCAACAACGACCGAAGTGAGGGCGACGACCCGGACGCGTCGGGTGACGAGGAGGACGCGGCAGGCTCGACGGGCTCGACGCCCGGTGACGCTGGCCGGGACCGGTCGGAGAGCTGATCCGATTCCTTCGCCGCAGATGGTCCTGGCTGGGGCGGGGCGGCCGGGCGGTCCCGGTCGGGAGATCCCGGTGCGGAGACTGTCGAGCTGGGTGCACAGCCGGGACACGGTCCCGGCTCGCCGACCGGCGGGCGGCGCAGCTCGACGGCCGGGAACGACAACCCGACGGGGCACCGATCGGCGGGCGGGGCAGCTCGACGAGGGGCACCGATCGGCAAGCGGGGCAGCTCGACGAGGGGCACCGATCGGCGGGCGGGGCAGCTCGACGGCGAGTGGGCGCACAGGCGGGGCAGCTCGACAGTGTGCGCAGCCGGTTGTCCTTGCCCGGACAGTCGGACAGACCCGACGTCGTGCCGCGCGGTTACGGCGCGCCGAGCCGGCTGTGCAGTTCGGCGCCGTCCAGGTCGGCGAGATAGACCGGGGTACCGGGCTGGTGCCGGCGCCCCTCGGCCAGCCGGCCGGCGTCCACCGGCTCGTACCCGACCTGCTCGATCAAGTCGGAGACCTGCCGTTTCGCGCCGACGTCGTCGCCGGAGACCGGAATGCCGTAACGGCGCTGCGCCGACGACTGCCGCCCGTACTCGCGCAGGTGGTCCCAGCGCATCGTGTTGAACGCCTTCACCACGTGCGCGTCCGACAGGTGCCGCTGGAGCAGCTCGCTGGAGGTGGTCCGGTCCTGGTCGAGCTCGGGCAGGTGGCCGTCCCGCTCCGGGTAGTAGTTTCCGGTGTCGATCACCGTCTTGCCGCTCATCGGCTCGGCGGGCAGTTCGGCGTACCGGCCGACGGGTACCGAGACCACCACCAGGTCGCCGAACCGGGCCGCCTCTGCCACGGTCGCCGGATGCACCCGCTCGCCCAGCTCGTCGGCGAGCCCACGGAGCGTGTCGGGCCCGCGTGAGTTGGCCACCGCCAGCTCGTGGCCCGCCTTGGTGAACAACCGGGCCAGGGTGCCACCGACGTGCCCGGTGCCCACGATGCCGATCCGCACGGTCCTCCCCCTTCCACCGCCTGGGCGGGGCTACCCGACCGGCCACCCGGCAAACGCCCGTTCCCGCGCCCGGACCGGCGGGCATGGGCCGGCCAGGCCGCCCGAGGGAGGGGGCAGATGACGATCAAGCCGAGGTCGGAGTTGGGGGAGGGCCGGCGGCGGGCCAGGGATAAACCGTCCCGCCCCGCCACCGGGCCGTTACTACGCGGCGCTGTAGGTCAGGCAGCGGTCCAACTGGACGCTGTCGTCGTGGCTCCAGTACTCGACGATCCGGTCGCCGTCGACCCGCAGGATGTCGACGCCGGAGCAGGCCACGATGATCCGGTGCGGACAGAGGCCGCCCGGGTCGTCGCCGGCCCGGGTGAGCTGCCAGCGACCGGCGATCAGGTCAGGCCCGATGATCGGGCCGACCTCGACGGTGAGCCGCGCGTCCGGGCAGCCGGCGTGCCGGCCGGAGACCCAGGCCAGCAGCGCCTGGCGGCCCCGGACCTGCTCCGGCGACCCGCCGGGCACCGGCAGGTGGGCGAGAACCGTGGGCGCGAGGATCTCCTCGACGAGCGACCGGTCGCCGTTGCGCAGCGCCATCCAGTTCTGCCAGAGCATCGGCCGGGAGTCGACGGGGACCGCGGCCGAGCTGTGGTTGGTGTTGATGGTCATCGCGAGAGTCCTCCCGTGGGCGGTGATCCGGCCCGGTCCGCCGATCGCGTCGGCGGCACCGCGCCGGCCTCGTCACCCACCATTCTCGGCGCTGGTCAGGACAGCATCCTGTCCGCTTTTCTCGACGAATCCGCTCGTCCGGGCAGTTGCAGCCGGGTCGCCGGCACGTCCAGCCCACCCTGCCAGGCGGGCTCGATCGACCGGGGCGGCGCGGTCTCGTTGGTCGGCGCCGCGCGGCGCATCCGGTCCAGCCGGAACCCGCGCACCTCCTGCCGCAGCCGGCACCAACCGACCAGATACCACTGCCGGCCGGCGCCGAGCAGCTCCACCGGCTCGATCAGCCGGTGCGAGGTGGCACCGTTGCGGTCCACGTATTCGATCGCCAGCACGGTGCGGCTGAGCAACGCGTCACCGGCGGTCCGGAGCACCTGGCGGGCGGGCACCCCCGCCGGCTCCAGCTCCGCCAGCCTGATCCGGCCGGCCAGCTCGGCCACCGCCTCCACACCGGAGGGTGGCATCACCGCAAGGATCTTGTGCAGCACCGAGCGCGCCGCGTCGAGGAACGGGGTGTCGGCCATCGTCTCCAGCGCGACGGCGGCGGCGATCGCCTCGCGCGGGGTGATGTTCACCGGCGGCAGGGTGTAGGCCCGGTCCAGCACGTAGCCGCCGCCCCGGCCCAACTCGGGGTAGATGGGCACGCCGGACTCCTGTAGGGCGCCGATGTCCCGCCTGATCGTGCGCGCGTCGACCTCGAATCGGTCGGCGAGCCAGCGTGCGCTGCGCGGTCGGGGTGCGACCGCGCGCAACTCCTCCACCAGGGCATAAAGCCGATCGGTACGGTTCACCTGCCAAAACTACCGGTCCGGTACGACGTTTCCGGCGGCTCGCGCACCGGCCGGGCCGGTCAGGAGCCGCCGCTCACCGACCTGGGCGGCGGGTCAGGGGCCGCTGGTCACCAGCCCGGGCGCGTCGGCCAACCGCAGTACGATGCCGGCCAGCGCCGGAGTGCGGGTGTCCCGGGGATCGCTGAGGATGCCGGCCCAGAACCGCGCGTCCCGGGCCGCGTCCCGGTCGCCGGTCTCGTCGTACGCCCGGGCCAGCATGTTCAGCGTGGCCGCCTGGGCCGAGGGCATGCTCATCTCCTCGAACGTCCGGGCGCAGCGGCGCAGTACCCCGACCGCCGCGCCGGCCCGCCCCTCGCCGATCCAGCTCACCGCCAGGTCCCGGGCCAGGCCAGTGGCCCAGGGCCGGTCACCCAACTGCACCGCCAGGTCGTGGCTCTGCTGGAGCCGGTGCACCGCCTCGTCCCGGCGGCCGAGGCAGACCGCCGCCGAGGCGAGGTGCCGCAGGGCGGCCAGCAGCACGTACCGGTCGTTGACCGTACGCAGCAGCGCCACGGCCCGCTGGGCGGCGGCGTACGCCAGCGCCGGCTCGTCGCGGAGCAACCGGGTCACCGCGAGCGCGTTCAGGCACCGGGCGGTGACGATCTCGGCGGCACCCAGCTCGTCGGCCTCGGCCACCGCCGCCTCGTCCACCGCCAGCGCCTCGTCCAGCCGCCCCAGCCCCCGGTACGCGGCGGAGAGCACCGGCGCGGCCAGCAGGGCTCCCAGCGGGTCCTCCTCGGCCCGGAACAGCGCCACCGCCCGCTCGGCGGTCGACGCGGCGTCCTCGGCGCGGTTCTGGTAGTCGTAGAGCACCGCCTCGTCGCTGAGCAGGCAGGCCAGGCCGTGCCGGTCGGCGAGCCGCTCGTACCGGTCCCGACCGTCGCGCAGCCGCTCGGCCGCGCCCGCCAGGTCACCCCGGGCCAGTTGGAGCAGGCCGATGACGAAGTCGGTGCGGGCGATCGTCCGGTCGTCGCCGATCCGCTCGGCGGCCTGCCCGGCCAGCCGTTGCACCGCCTGGAGTTCCGTCCAGTGCCCGTGCACCCAGCAGAACGGGGCGAGCCGCTCGGCGAGGTCGATCGCGGCCCGCTCGGCGCCGCACTCCATGGCGAGTCCGAGCAGGCCGGTGAGGAAGTCGAGTTCGGCGCTGAACCAGCCCAGCGGATCGGCGGCGATCCGCTCGGTGGCGCGCGGCGGGCGTACCCGATCGGCCGGTTCCGCCAGGCGGGCCCAGGTCAGGGTCCGGGGCAGCCGGCGAGCGGCGCTGCCGGCGAGCGCGGCGGCGGCCGCCACCAGCCGGCGCTGCGCCTCCGCCCGCCGCCCCGGCTGCCCAGCCGGGGCGGCGGGGGAACTCGTCGGGGCGCCCACCCCGCCGGCGCTCCCCGCTGTCGGAAGTGGACGGCTGGTGGCGGCCGCGAGTTCCTCGGCGTAGACCCGGAGCAGGTCGTGCAGGCGGTAGCGCGGTTCGCCGCCGTCGGCCGGCCGGGTCACCTCCAGCAGGCTCGCCTCGACCAGCTCGTCGAGTACCCGGTCGGCGTCGGCGCTGTCCAGCAGCTCGGCCACCGCCCACGCCGCGAAGCTGACCGGGCCGAGCGAGCCGAGCAGGCCGAACGCCTCCCGGGTCGGCGGGGAGAGCGCCTGCACGCTCAGCGCCAGGCTGGCCCGGACCTGGAGATCTCCGGCGGCCAGTTCGTCGAGGCGCTGCCGCTCGTCGTCGAGCCGGTCGGCGAGGATCGCCAGTGGCCACGACCGGGTGGCGAGCCGGGTACCCGCGATCCTGACCGCCAGCGGCAGGTTGCCGCAGGCGGCGGCGATCCGGGCCGCCTGGCCGGGCTCCTCCGCCACCCGCTCCGGGCCCACCACGTCGGCCAGCAGCGCCCGGGCCTCGTCGTCGGTGAGCGGACCGACCGGCAGATGCCGGGCGTCGATCAGCCCGCTGAGCCGGCGCCGGCTGGTGGTCAGCACGGCGCTGCCGGGGGTACCCGGAAGCAGCGGCCGGACCTGGGCGGCGGTGGCGGCGTCGTCGAGCACGACCAGCACCCGCCGGTCCGCGAGCCGGGCCCGGTAGGCGGCGGCCAGCGCGGAGAGGTTCTGCGGCAACGCCGAGCCGGGCACGCCCAGCACCCGGAGCAGGTCGGCCAGGACCGCGGCCGGATCGCGGGGTGCGGCCGAGGCACCGGCCAGGTGTACGAAGAGCTGCCCGTCCGGAAACCGGTCGCGGATCCGATGTGCCACCGTCACCGCCAGCGCGCTCTTGCCCACGCCCGGCTGGCCGGAGACCGCCACCACCGGCACCCCGCCGGCCGCCGAGTCCAGCATCCGCTCGATCCGGTCGATGCTGCCGGCCCGGCCGACGAATCCCGGCAGGGCCGGCGGAAGCTGGCAGACCGGGAACGGCGACCGGGGCGCAACCTCCGGCCGGTTGCCGAACCGGCCCACCGACGGCTCCTCGCCGCGCAGGATCGCCTGGTGCAGCCGGCGCAGTTCGGGACCGGGCTCGACGCCCAGCTCGGTGACGAAGGTCTCCCGGGCCCGCTGGTACGCGGCCAGCGCGTCAGCCCGGCGCCCAGCGCGGTAGAGCGCCACCATCAACTGGCCGTACGGCCGCTCCCGCATCGGATGCTCGGTCACCAGCCGGTGCAGTTCGGCGAGGACGGTGGCGAGGTCGCCGTCGGCGCCGAGGTCGGCGTCGACGCAGTCCTCCTGCGCGCCGACCCGTTCGAGTTCCCACTGTGCGAGTTCGGGCTCCAGCGTCGGCACCGTCAGGTCGGCCAGGGGGCGCCCCCGCCACTGCCGCAGCCCGCGCCGGAACCGGTCGGCCGCCAGCACCGGATCGCCCGCGGCCAGTGCCGCCCGGCCGGTGGCGACCTCCCGCCGGAACACCAGTACGTCGACGTCGTCGGTCTCCACCCGCAGCAGGTAGCCGTCGCTGCGGTGCTCGATGCTCAGGCCGGGCAGCCGCTCCCGCAGGCGCGAGACGTAGGTTTGCAGGTTGGAGGCGTACGAGGCCGGTGGGCGGTCACCCCAGAGCGTCTCCACCAGCCGGTCGACGGTGACGAGTTGGCCGGCGCCGACCAGCAGCGCGCCCAGCACGGTGCGCTGGTGCCGGCTACGCAGCACCACCTCGGCGCCGGAGTCCGTGCAGACTCGCAGCGGCCCGAGCACCCCGAACTTCACTCGCCGTCTCCTGAGAACCGCAGGCAAATCACGGACATGAAACCGTACTACGGTGTCTGCCCAGGATGTGGCGGTGTACCGGGGCGGTGCCCGCGTGGCGTGTGGCAATCGTGTGGCAGTTGTGTGGCGAGCATCCCCAAGCTGCTAGAGGCCCGCGGGGGGCGGGCCGGTCACGGGGGTCGGCGTTCGGGGGGACTCGGGTGCGGGGAAATGTCCCTGACACCGGATCGAGCGCCGGGCACCCGACCATCCGATGTGTCCCGTGCCCACCCGGCGCCGGTTCGGCCCGTGACGGTCGGGCCGTCCCCGCCGCTGGTCCTACGGAGCGCCTTCGGTGCCCGGCCACCGGCCTCGGCCGGCCGCGACCACGCAGTCTTCTTCGAGAGGCAACCATGTCCACATATCCACCACCGGGCTACGGTCCTGGTGAGCCGTCCCACGACCCGCGATACTCCGGCCAGCCCGGCGGGTACGGCGGTCCGGCGGGCGGCGGTTCCGGCTACCCACCGCCCTCCTCGGGTTCCTACCCACCGCCCTCCTCGGGTTCCTACCCGCCGCCCGCGTCGTCCGGCCCGTACCCGCAGGCGCCGGAGTCGTACCCGCAGGCGTCCGGGTACCCGTCGTCGGGCGCGGACCCGTCGGCACCCTCCTCGCCGGCCGGACCGGCTCCGCAGTTCGGTACGCCGGTCCCGCCGAAGAAGAGCAAGGCGCCGCTGGTCGTCGGCATCGTCCTCGGCGTCGTGCTGCTCTGCTGCGGCG
Organism: Plantactinospora sp. KLBMP9567; assembly: GCF_033446045.1. NCBI lineage: Bacteria > Bacillati > Actinomycetota > Actinomycetes > Micromonosporales > Micromonosporaceae > Plantactinospora > Plantactinospora sp. KLBMP9567. Next base: position 46,735 of record NZ_JAWQRR010000038.1, read on the forward strand.
GCAGTACCGCGGCGTACCTCTGGGCCGGCGACGACGGGGCCGACCCGTCGAACGTCGCCGCCAGCGACGAGACCCCGAGCCCGAAGCCGAGCACGAAGACGACGCCGCCGAGGGGCAAGGCCTCGCCGACTCCTGAGGAGGAGTCGATCGAGGGCAACCTCGACCAGTTCAAGAAGGGCGACTGCCTCACCATCGACGAGGCGACCGACGAGGTCGAGGAGGCGAGTTGCGGCGCCAGGGGCGCGCTCAAGGTGCTGCTGCGCAAGGACGGCACCATCAGCGAGTCCGCCTGCGAGTCCACCGACTACACGCAGTACCTCTACCAGGACGGCACGATCGGCACGCTCCAGGACTTCATCCTGTGCGTCGGTCCGGCCCGCTGACGGCGACGCCACGCGTGAGCCGCCCCCTCGCGGCCCGTGAGGGGGCGGGCCGGCAGGGGTGAGCGGCTGCGGTCGGCCGCCCGGGGCGGTGGATCGACGAAAGTCGACCAACGGGGGGTGGGGGGGGGGGGGGGGGGGGGCCCGCCCCCGGGGGGGGGGGGGGGGGGGGGGGGGGGGCGCCGCCCCGCCCCCCCCCACGGTCGCTTCCTTAGCCCCCAACCAAGCGATTCTTAAGACTGAACTAAGCGGGCCGTCCGGACTGGTTTCCGACACCGCCAACCGGTACATATTCTTCGTGACTCGTCGTCGGGATGTCGAAACGGCCGAGCCGCTCACCGAATGGGTGACCGGCCTGCTACCCCGGGTGCCGTCCGAGGACCCCTACGACCGGCCACCCCGGGGGCGGGAGCGCGAACCGTACGACGAGTTCGAGCGCTACGCCCCGGCCGAGCCGACGCGTGCGGAGGGTGGCTGGTCGAACCCGTCACGTGGCCGCGAGCCGGCTCCGGCGCGTGGCCGCGAGCCCTGGTCGTACGCCGAGGAGGCACCCGCGCACCGGCCCAACCCGATCAGCGGAGCGGCGGAGGCGGCCCGGCACCGGGAGACCGCCGAGGTCGAGCCCTACGACCGCAGTGGCCGGCTTTTCTTCCACATCGTCTTCTGGTCGGCGCTGGCCACCAGCGTCGAGCTGTGGTGGCTGAACACCCCGGCCGGGTCGATCCGGACCACCGCCGACATCCTGATCGCCGGTGGCCGGCTCACCGGCATGGTCGGCGGGTTCCTGCTGCTCGCCCAGGTGCTGCTGATGAGCCGGGTGCGCTGGCTGGAACGCTGGATCGGCGCGCACTCGCTGCTGATCTGGCACCGGGAGCTGGGCGCCTTCCTGCTGCTCGCCATCCTGGCGCACGCCGGACTGATCGCGGTCGGCTACAGCAAGCTCACCAACACCCCGATCGTCGAGGGCACCTGGACACTGCTGAGCACGTACGAGGACATGATCAGCGCGACGGTGGCCACCGGCATCCTGGTCGGCATCGCGCTGCTCGCCATCCGGGCGATCCGCCGGATGATGAACTACGAACTCTGGTACTACCTGCACCTGAGCACCTACCTGGTGCTGCTGTTCAGCTACGGCCACCAGTTCGCCACCGGCCAGGAGCTGTCCAAGCCCGGCTTCGGGCAGTACTTCTGGGCCGGGCTCTACGTCTTCGTCGTCGCCTGTGTCCTCTGGGGACGGATCATCTCCCCGATCGCGTTCAACCTGCGGCACCGGCTGCGGGTCGAGGACGTGGTGCCGGAGGCGTTCGAGATGGTGTCGATCTACATTTCCGGCAACCGCCTCGACGAGCTGGACGCCCGGGCCGGGCAGTACTTCCGGTGGCGGTTCCTCACCAAGGGCTGCTGGTGGCAGGCGCACCCGTTCTCGCTCTCGGCCGCGCCGAACGAGCAGTGGCTGCGGCTGACCGTCAAGGTGGTCGGTGACCACACCGAGTCACTGCAATACCTGGAGCCGGGTACCCGGATCTTCGCCGAGGGACCGTCCGGGGTCTTCACCGCCGACCGGGCGATCCGGCCCCGGGCCCTGCTGATCGCCGGTGGCAGCGGCATCGCGCCGATCCGGGCGCTGCTGGAGGACCTGCCCGAGCAGACGGTGGTGATCTACCGCTCCCGCAGCGAGGAGGAGCTGCTCTTCCGCGACGAGCTGGACTTCCTGGCCCGGTCCCGCAACGCCCAGGTCTGGTACGTCATCGGTTCCCGCGAGGACCCGGCACCCCGACACCTGTTCACCGCCAAGGGCATGCGCGAGCTGGTGCCGGACGTACGGCGCCGGGACGTCTACCTCTGCGGGCCGCCCGGGCTGGTCGACGTCTCGATGCGGACGATGCGCAAGCTCCGGGTGCCGCGCCGGCAGATCCACCTCGACCCGTTCGAATTCTGATCCCCCGCACACCACCCCCTACGGAGGTACATCCCGTGCGTCGCGCCGCCTTCGCCGTCCTCGGTACCGCCATCGGCGCCAGCCTGCTGATCGGTGCCAAGCTCGGCACCTCGACCGACGACCCCGGCACCCAGGTGGCGCTGGAGGAGGAGACCGGCGACGCGGCCGCGAGCCCGACGCCGTCCGGCAAGGCTCCGGCCGGGAAGAAGACCACCGCGCCGCCGGCCAGGAAGCCCCCGGCCAAGGCCCCGGCGGGCGGGCTGAAGGACGGTACCTTCGTCGGTGCGACCGCCAACTACGACTACGGCGCCATCAAGGTGACCATCACGGTCGCCGGCGGCAAGGTCACCGACGCCGACGCGACCTATCCCGACGAGGACCCGACCAGCGCCGGGATCAACGAGAACGCGATCCCGAAGCTGCGCCAGCAGACGCTCGCCGCCACCAGCGCCAGCAAGGTGAACACGGTCTCCGGGGCGAGCCTCACCAGCGCGGCGTACAAGGCGTCGCTCCAGTCCGCGCTCGACAAGGCGAAGGCCTGAGTCCGATGGGTACCGCGGGGCTGCGCCGGGTCGAGCAGATCATGGGTACGCCGATCAGTGTGCAGCTCACCGACCCGCTGCCGCCCCAGCGCCTGGCGGCGCTGGCCGAGCAGACGTTCGACTGGTTCCGCGAGGTGGACGAGCGGTTCAGCACCTACAAGGAGCAGAGCGAGGTCAACCGGTTCGACCGGGGCGAACTGTCTGTCCAGGACTGTTCTGCTGACCTGCGGCTGGTGGTCGAGGCCTGCGCCGACCTGTGGCGGGAGACCGACGGCTACTTCGACGCGTACGCGACCGGCCGGTTCGACCCGTCCGGCTACGTCAAGGGCTGGTCGGTGCAGGTGGCCTCGGACCGGCTGCTGGCGGCCGGCTGCCGTTCACACTGGATCAACGCGGGCGGGGACATCCGAGCCCGGGGCGGGCCGCGACCCGGCGAGCAGTGGCGGATCGGCATCCGGCACCCGTGGCAGCAGGACAAGATCTGCTGGGTGCTCGGCGGCGACGACTTCGCGATCGCCACCTCCGGCACGTACGAGCGCGGTTTCCACGTGATCGACCCGTACCGGGGTGCCCCGGCCACCGACCTGACCTCGGTCACCGTGGTCGGCACCGACCTCGGCCGCACCGACGCCTACGCGACCGCCGGGGTGGCGATGGGGCAGGCCGGGCTGCGCTGGCTGGCCGACCTGCCGGACCACGAGGTCGGCATCGTCACCTCCGACGAGCTGTGCTACCGCACCGACGGGTTCCCGGTGCTGCCCACCGAGCCGGCCCAGCGGCCCGCCACGACCCGCTCCGAGCTGCCCGGCCAGCCCGCACCCCGGCTGGGCTGACCGGCCGCGGCTCAGACGTGCCCGGTGGCCCCGCCCGCCGGCATCGAGGAACTGTCCAGCGGGGAGTTGCCGAGGAAACGGGACCAGGTGCCGCCGTCGAGCAGTCCGCCGTCCCGGACGAACCGGCGCACCGCCGGCAGCAGCCCTGCGGTGCCGTACAGCGCCATCGCCAGCCCCGGTTCGAGTCCGGCGGGGTGCGCGGCCGGAACGCCGTCCGGGCCGACCGGAAGGGGATGCCGGCGCCGGGCGTCGCGCAGCGTACGTCCGCCGGAGAGGGTACGGCGGGGCAGGAACCAGCCGGCCGTCCCGACGAACGCCAACACCACCAGCAGGCCGGCTCCGACGCCGAGCAGGTCGACCGCGACCAGCCGGGCGACCACCATCGGCAGCACGAGCACCAGCATGGCCGGCAACAGCAACCGGCGCCAGGCCGGGCGGAGCAGTCCCAGCCCGATCAGGCCCTCCCGCTGCTCGGCCAGGGCCTGCCGGACAAGCCGCTGGTTGGCCACCTCACGGGGTGACATCGAGCCGTACAGCGCACCGAACAGGGCACGTTCCAGCGGTTCCGCGTACGCCGGCATGCTGCCGGTCCGGCTGAGTCCGCCGGGTCGGGCGGCCGTCACACCGCCCCGGCCGTGCAGCATCACCAGTGCGGTCTGGACGGCACCCCAGGCGCCACCGGTGAGATAGCCGAGGTCCGTCGTGCTCAAGTCGCGGGACAACGCCGTCATCCTTAGAGTATGGAGAACCCGCGCACGTCCGTCCCGGGCTGTCCGGTCGAGCCACGGCCGGGCGGGGCGGTCAGCCGGGCAGGTGGCCGGTGAACCACTCCGCCGCCTCCCGGGCCACCTGGTCCAGGGCGCCGGGCTCCTCGAACAGGTGGGTGGCGCCGGGCACCACCCGCAGCTCCGCCCCGGCGTCGAGGTCGGCCAGCGCCTGGTCGTTGAGCCGCAGCACCTCGTCGTCGAGCCCACCGACCAGCAGAAGCGTCTCGGCGCGTACCCGGGGCAGGTCGGCGCCGGCCAGGTCCGGGCGACCGCCGCGGGAGACGACCGCGTACACCCGGTCGGGGCGCTGCGCGGCGGCCGAGAGCGCGGCGGCGGCGCCGGTGCTGGCCCCGAAGAGTCCGATCGGGAGCCGCCCGGCCGGTTCGCCGGTCGCCAGCCAGTCGACGATGCCGATGAGCCGGCCGGTGAGCAGGCCGATGTCGAAACGCAACTCCCCGGTCCGGTCGTCGAGCGCCTCCTCGTCCCGGGTCAGCAGGTCGACCAGCACGGTGGCCAGGGCGCGACGGTTCAGCGCCTCGGCCACCATCCGGTTGCGCGGGCTGTGCCGGGAACTGCCGCTGCCGTGTGCGAACAGGACGATCCCGCGTGCGTCGGCGGGGACGACCAGGTCGCCGGTCAGTCGTACGTCTCCGGCCGGAATCGTGGTCTCGGTGGTCCGGGTGTCCATTCGACTGCCTCCCATGCCTCTTCCCGGCGGAGAGTCGCGGGTGTGGCGCCGACCGCCGTCCTGTCGGTCTTACCCGGCGGCGCCGGGCTCAACCACACGCCGCCAGCCGCCCGGGGCCCGGGTTTGCCGGTACGCAGTCGGGGAAGGCCGGAACGTCCGACCAGGCACCGGGACGGCCGACGTGCCGACCGGCAGACGAACGTGAGGGACGCTATGGCCCGCCAGAAATCCGGCAAGGCGAAGTCCGGCTCGGCCCGCACCGACGAGCCGGGGCAGCAGAATCCCGACCGGAGCGAATGGGCAGACGAGGCTGCCAAGGCGAGGTCGCTCGACGATCCGCGCCGCACGCCGCCGCGTGACGCGGTGGGCATGCCGTCCAGCGGTGAGCGGTACTCGGAGGATCCACGCGACCGCTAGGAGGTCGTACCGGCGCGACTCATGATCGGTGGCCGGGGTGAATTTTCCACGGCGGATCATCCCGGAATTCCCGAGGTCGGCCCGGTTGGTCCGGTAGGCTGACCCCGGTTTCGCCCGGTGGCGCACCCCTCCGCGCCGGCGTGACCGCCGCCGAATCACCAACGAGGTGAGCCGGGGACCCAGGTAGGTGGGGTGAGTCCGCAACCGCGGTAGGGACTTGTTCCGTCCCGAACCCGTCAGCTAACTCGGTAGGCGGGCGACGGAGGGACATGCATGACGGGATCCACACGTCGGCGGTTACCGCTGGCCCTGGCCCTGCTCGCCACGTTCGGCGCGCTCGCCGGAGCAGCACTCCGGCCCGGCGTTGCGGAGGCGAACAGCCCCGCCGTTCTCGGCGACGAAGGCGACACGCCGCTCCTGCGCGACGTGCTCGAATCGACCGGCCGAGGTTACCTACAGGCCAAGAACGCGCTGGCCAACACCCAGGCTCGGCAGGCGAAGATCGCCGCCGAGCTAGGCCGGGTGGAGGGACGGATCGCCGAGCTGCGCCCCCGGGTGGAGCAGGTGGCCCGGACGGCGTACCAGACCGGCCGGATCGGCCCGGTGCTGGTGCTGCTGCACAGCGGCTCGGCGGAGGAACTCCTGGAGCGCGCCCGCGGCCTGGAGGTGGTGGCCCTGCGGGACAACGACGCGCTGCGTGCGCTGGGTCAGGCCCGGGAGCGGGCCACCCGGGCGAAACAGGCACTGGACGCCGAGGTGGTCGAGGAGCGCCGGCAGCTCGCCATCATGCTGCGGCAGAAGCAGGCCGCCGAGCGGGCGCTGGCCCAGGTCGGCGGCGCCTCCACCGGAGGCTTCGTCAATGCCCGCTCACCGGTGGCCCGGTCCGCGCCACGTGCTGCCGACGGCTCCTGGCCGCCGCAGTCGTGCAGCCGGCCCGACCCGACCACCACGGGCTGCGTCACCCCGCGCACCCTGCACGCCTTCAACGAGGCGCGCCGGGCCGGCTTCACCCGGTTCACCGGGTGCTACCGCTCCGGCGGCCCCTACGAGCACCCGAAGGGCCGGGCCTGCGACTTCTCCGCCGAGGCGGGCGGCTTCCGGGGTGCCGCCACGGGCGCCAACCGGACCTACGGCAACAACCTCGCCGCGTTCTTCGTCCGCAACGCCGACCGGATCGGTGTGCTGTACGTGATCTGGTACCGGCAGATCTGGTTGCCGACGACCGGTTGGAAGTCGTACAGCGGTGCGCACGGCGACCCGTCCAGCGACCACACCAACCACGTACACCTGTCGCTGGTCTAGGGGTGCCGATCAGATCTTGACGACTTCTTGCGGTGGGGGCGGCAAGAAGTCGTCAAGATCTCCGGCTTGCCGGCCGGTGGTCAGGTCGGCTCGCCTTCGGGGGCACGACGGGCGGGGGCCCGACCGGCCGGCTGGGCCGGTTGCGGGCCCACCGGGCGGGCCGGCGGGATCGGCCGGGTCACCGACTCCAGGCAGGTGATCCGGACCTTCTCGCCATGGTGCAGCAGCTCCAGTGCGTCGTCCGGCTCGCCGTCACGCAGCGCGTACGTCGCCTCGCGCGGCCGGACGTCGACCCGCAGATGCACGCCCCGATAGCGGAGCGAGAACTCCAACCGGTCGATCCGGCTCGGCAGCCGGGGTGTGAAGGAGAGCGTCGCGGTGTGGTCGCGCATCCCCCCGAACCCGGCCACCAGGGCGATCCAGGCCCCGGCCAGCGAGGCGACGTGCACGCCGTCCCGGGTGTTCTGGTTGAGGTCGTGCAGGTCCATCAGGGCCGCCTCGCCCAGATAGTCGTGCGCGAGTTCGAGGTGCCCGGTCTCGGCGGCCAGCACCGCCTGGGTGCAGGCCGACAGCGACGAGTCGCGGACCGTACGCCGCTCGTAGTAGGCGAAGTTGGCCGCCTTCTCCTCGTCGCTGAACGCGTCGCCGCGCCAGTGCATCGCCAGCACCAGGTCGGCCTGCTTGATCACCTGCTTCCGGTACAGGTCGAAGTAGGGATAGTTGAGCAGCAGCGGGTACTGCTCCGGCGGCGTGTTCGCGAAGTCCCACTCCTGGTGGCGGGTGAAGCCCTCCACCTGCGGATGCACGCCCAGCTCCGGGTCGTACGGGATGTGCATGTCGTGCGCGGCGTCCCGCCAGGCCGCCGTCTCCTCGTCGTCGACGCCCAGCTTCCAGGCCTCCTCGCCGTGCCGGGCGGCAGCGTCGGCGGCGGCCAGCAGGTTCCGCTGGGCCATCAGGTTGGTGTAGACGTTGTCGTTCTTCACCGCCGTGTACTCGTCCGGCCCGGTCACCCCGTCCAGGTGGAACCGGCCGTCCCGGTCGTGGTGCCCGAGCGAGCGCCAGAGCCGGGCGGTCTCCACCAGCAGTTCCAGCCCGATCTCGCGCTCGAACTGCTCGTCGTCGGTCGCCTGCACGTACCGGCGTACCGCGTCCGCGATGTCGGCCGCGATGTGGAACCCGGCGGTGCCGGCCGGCCAGTACGCCGAGGTCTCCTGGCCCCGGATGGTCCGCCACGGGAACGCGGCGCCATGCAGCCCCAGCGTCCGGGCCCGCTCCTGGGCCAGGTGCAGGGTGGAGTGCCGCCAGCGCAGCGCGGAGGCGACCGCCGACGGCAGGGTGTAGGTCAGCACCGGCAGCACGAAGGTCTCGGTGTCCCAGAACGCGTGCCCGTCGTAGCCCGGCCCGGTCAGCCCCTTGGCGGCGATCGGCCGCAGTTCGGCCCGGGCGCCGGCCTGGAGCACGTGGAAGAGTCCGAACCGGACCGCCTGCTGTACCTCCGGGTCGCCCTCGACCCGCACGTCGGAGTCGTCCCAGAAGGTGTCGAGATAGCCGCGCTGCTCGGTGCAGAGCCCGTCCCAGCCGGAGAACTTCGCGCCGGCCAGCGCCGCCGCCACCTGGTCGCGCAGTGCCGGGCGGGACCGGCGGCTCGACCAGCCGTACGCGACGAACTTGACCAGCCGGAGCTGCTCACCCGGCTTGATCACCGAGGTGACGGTGGTCCGGGCCCAGTCCTCGTACGCCTCGGTGCCGACCAGCTTGCGTTCCGGTCCGTGCACCTCGTGGCTCATCGAGACGGCCACCCGCAGCCCGCTCGCCTTGGTGCGGTGGATCAGCAGCGCCCCGTCGCCGTGCACCAACTGCTCCTCGGACTGCAGCGGCGACTCCAGCACCGCCGCCACCCGGGGATCCCGGCTCTGCGCCGGCAACTGCTCGTTGGCGACCAGTTCGGACTGGATGATCAGCCGCATCGGGCCGTCGACCGGCTCCACCCGGTATTCGATCGCCGCCACCGAGCGCTGGGTGAACGAGACCAGCCGGGTCGAGCAGATCCGCACCGTACGCCCGGCCGGGGAGCGCCACTCGACCGACCGTTGCAGGGTGCCGCCGCGCAGGTCGAGCACCCGCTCGTGGCTGAGCAGTTCGCCGTACCGGACGTCGAAGGGCTCGTCGTCGACGAGCAGCCGGATCGGCTTGCCGTTGGTGACGTTGACGATCGTCTGGCCGGACTCGGGGAAGCCGTAGCCCGCCTCCGCGTACGGCAGCGGCCGCAGCTCGTAGAAGGAGTTCAGGTACGTCCCCGGCAGGCCGTGCGGCTCGCCCTCGTCCAGGTTGCCGCGCAGCCCGATGTGCCCGTTCGAGAGCGCGAACACCGACTCGGACTGGGCCAGCACGTCCAGGTCGAGCCGGGTCTCCCGGACGTGCCACGGCTCGACGGGATAGGCCCGTTCCCGGATCATCGGCGCCTCCTCGCAGTCACCGGACCACCTCTGGCCCGGCGTCCGCCGTTCCGGCACCGCCGAGGCCGGCGTCCGTCGGATCGGCCCGTCCCGGCCGGGTCTGTCCGCCGGGAAGTAGTTCGGAGAGGTCGCGCACCACGATGTCGGCGCCGTGTTCGCGTAACGCGTCGGCCTGGCCGACCCGGTCGACCCCGACCACCAGGCCGAAGTTGCCGGCCCGGCCCGCCGCCACCCCGGCCAGCGCGTCCTCGAAGACCGCAGCCTCGTCGGGGCGGACCCCGAGCAGTTCGGCGCCGGCCAGGAAGGTGTCCGGATGGGGCTTGCCGCGCAGCCCGTGCTGCCGGGCGACGACGCCGTCCACCCGGGCCTCGATCAGCGGTTCGAGGCCGGCCGCCGCGACCACGTCCCCGGCGTTGGCACTGGCCGAGACGACGGCGCGGCGCAGCCCGGCGGCCCGCGCGGCGTGCAGGTAGTCCACGGATCCCTGGTACGCCAGCACACCGTCCTCGTGGATCCGCTGGAGCAGGACGACATTCTTGCGGTTGCCGACCCCGTTGACAGTGTCGACGGTCGGTGGGTCGCCCGGCTCGCCCTCCGGCAGGGTGATCTGCCGGGAGGCGAGGAACGTCCGTACCCCGTCGGCCCGGGGACGGCCGTCGACGTACCGGTTGTAGTCGTCGCCGGGGTCGTACGGCCGGAACGGCTCGCCGGTGGCCTCGGACCACCGCCGGAGGAACTCGTCGAAGGTCTCCGCCCAGGCCGCGTTGTGCACCCGGGCGGTCTGGGTCAGCACCCCGTCGAGGTCGAAGAGACAGGCGGTCACGTGCGCGGGTAGGCCCAACACGCCTAACAACCTAACCGGGAAGGCATCGCGCGGCACGGTTTCCGGTTCGGCCACGCCGATGCGCCGAGGGGCTCCGCCCGGCGAGGATGCCGGGCCGAAGGGCTCCGCCCGGCGACTCGCGCCATCCGGGGGAGCCCGATCGCTCAGCGGTGCTGGGCGTGCCCGTGCCCACCCGGTGGTCGCCCCGGTCGCTGGCCCGGCTCGACCACCACGAACTGCCCCATCATGCCCTGGTCCTCGTGATAGAGCAGGTGGCAGTGGAACATGTACGGCATGTCCGGGTCGGCGTAGTCGGCGAACCGGGCGATGATCCGTAGCGAGTCGACGGTGCTGACCAGCACGGTGTCCTTCCAGCCGGCCAGCTCCGGCGGTGGTTCCCGACCGTCCACCGAGAGCACCTGGAACTGCACGTCGTGCACGTGGAAGCTGTGCGGCGTGGCGTCCTGCTTCTCGATGTCCCAGATCTCGGTGCTGCCCCGGGTGACCGCGAAGTCGATCCGGTCCAGGTCCATGTCCCGACCGTTGATCTCGCGTCCGTTCAACCGGAACCGGCGGGTCTGCGCGGCCGAGGCCGGGTCGAGCCGCTCGACCGGTACCAGCCGGTCCGGCACCTCAGGTGTCGCCGCGAGGCTGCCGGCGGCCCGCAGTTCGAGTACGTCGAAGGTGTCGTCACCACCGGTGAAGCGGCCGCCGAAGAACTCGACGCCGTGGTTCGGCGGGTAGCTGCGCAGCACCACCCGCTCCGCCGGCCGCATCGACACCGCCACCTCGGCCCGCTCGCCGGGCGAGAGCCGGATCCGGCCGGTCCGGTGGGGGCGTTCCAGCAGGCCGCCGTCGGTGCCGATCAGGTCGAAGGCGCGGTTGTCGGCGAACCCGAAGTCGTACGTCCGGGCGTTGGAGCCGTTGAGCAGCCGCAGCCGGACGCGTTCGGTGCTGACGTCCAGGTACGGCCCGACCGTCCCGTTGACCAGCAGGGTGTCGCCGAGGATGCCGATCCCGCCGAGGCTGGAGTTCCCCTCGTCGAGCCGCCCGTCGGAGGTGAACCTGCGGTCCTGCACGATCACCGGGATGTCGTCGACGCCGTACCGGCGGGGCAGCCCCAGCGCGGCCGACGGCTCGTCGTCCAGGATGAACATCCCGGACAGTCCCCGGTAGACCTGCTCGGCGGTCTCGCCGTGCGGGTGCGGGTGGTACCAGAGCGTGGCGGCGGGCTGGTCGACCTTCCACTGCGGCGACCAGGTCGCGCCGGGCCGGACCATCTGGTGCGGGCCGCCGTCCATCACCGCCGGCAGGTGCATGCCGTGCCAGTGCACGCTGGTCGGCCGGCCGATCCCGTTGACCACGTTGACCACCACCTGCTCGCCGCGCTTGGCTCGCAGGGTCGGGCCGAGGTAGTCGCCGTTGAAGCCCCAGGTGGCGGTCGGACCGCCCTGGCCGAAGTCGCGCTGGCCGGGTTGGGCCCGCAGGTCGAAGACCCGGCGCCCCTGGCCGTCGATCCGCGACTGCGCCAGCGGCGGTACGGCGAGCCGGTTGACGAAGTCCACCTCTCCCCGGGTGTCGACGACGCCCCGGGTCCAGACCCAGGTGCCGACCGCCGTGCCGATTCCGCAGAGCAGCAGTACGACCGAGAAGACTCCGAGCAGTACCCGGCGCCACCGCCGCGATCCCCTGCCGGCCATTGCGACACCTCCCAATATCTCAGTTGACTACATGTAGCCTTCCTTCATATCGGGGCGTCGTCCATGCCGGGCACCAGAAGTCAGGGACGGTTCAGGGAGACCCGGACGGATCCCTCGGGGAGCCGGGACCTGGCCGGACGGAGCGACAGATCGGCTGTCGGGACCAGGTCAACCTGCCTCGACGGGAGGCGCGCGGTCAGCGCGGCTTGAGCGTCCAGTGCACGGTCATCTCGGTGGTCGGCACGCCGTCCTCGGTGCTTACCACGACCGACACCGGAAACTCCGGCCGGGTGCCGACCTCGAACTCGGCCACCACCTCGGCGACCGGGCGGCCCAGCCGCGCGGTCGCCCGGACCGCGCCCATCGCCAGCCGCCGGTAGCGGATCTCCGCCTGGGTGGCCAGCGGCACCGCCCGCTCGAAGAGCTGGCCGAAGGCGGCGAGCACCACCGCACCGGAGGCGGTCTCGCCGAGCGTGAACAGCGCACCGGCGTGCGGGCCGCCGACGTGGTTGTGCGTCGGCGGCGAGTCGGGCAGCCGGACGACGGCACGGATCCCGCCATCCCCGTCCGGCGTCACCTCGACCAGCTCGAAGCCGAGAGTCCGGGCGAACGGTACGGCCTCGAGCAGGCCGGCGGCGATCTGCCGTACGTCGGGAGACATGGCCGTACGCTACTCGTTGGTAACTTGTGCCGGCAAGGCCCCGGGCGGCCTCAGAAGAGGCTGCCCAGGCTACGCAGGATCTCCGCGTAGAAGTTGCCGTCGATGCTGCGGAAGAACGCGAACGGCTGCTCCGGGTCGCCGAAGAACGGCCGCAGCGTCCACGCCAACTGGGTGCCGACGAACCCGAAGAGCAGGATCCAGATGTAGAGCAGGGTCATGCTCGCCGGGCGAGGGCCGCCGGACGGGGGCTGCGGCGCACCCGGCCCGCCGATCGGATACGGGTTCGCCGCGCGGTAGCCGTACTGCGCCGGAAACTGTCCCGGGACCGGCTGGGCCGGAGCGGGCACCATCTGCACCGGAGCCGTCGTGGCGACCGCCGGCTGGGCGGGCGTGGCCGGGGCCGGCTGGGCGGGCGTGGCCGGGGCCGGCTGGGCGGGCGTGGCCGGGGCCGGCTGGGCGGGCGTGGCCGGCCCGTCCCCGTTGGCCGTGGTCGCCGGGGCCGGCGTCTCGCCGTTCACGGCGCCGACCGCGACCGTCACCTGCTGGGGCGCCGCCCAGACGCTGCCCTGGGCGGGAACGGCCACCGCCGGCTGGCCGGCGCTCATGGCGGCGGCCGGCTGGCCGACCGCGGTCGCGGCGGCAGTAGGGGTGAGCAGGCCGTGTGCGTTGAGCACCTGCATGCCACCGGTCAGGAAGCGCAGCCCGACCAGGGCAGACAGGGTCAGGATCGCCACGTTGAGCAGCTTGAAGAAGGCGTAGTCCGGTGCGGTGATCAGGAAGAAGAGGCTGATCGGCGCGAACGCCACCGCCAGCATCGAGATGACCGTGATCGCCACCATCACCATCGAGATGGCCTGCCGCACCGACAGCCGGGCCCCGAAGACCAGGTTGAACAGGTACAGCGTCGGCAGGCAGATGGCCAGCGTGACCAGGAACAGCAGCGGCAGCTTCACCGCCGAGGTCAGCGCCATCAGCACGCTGTGGAAGGCACCGAGCACGGCGCCGTAGCAGGCCAGCGCGATCGCCGAACTGGCCAGCATCTGGCCGGTGAGCGCGCCCAGGTCGCGCTCTTCGACGATCTGCTGCCAGACGCTGTGCCGGTCACGGAGGATCCGCTCGATCACGAGCAGGTTGGGTCGTTCCTGTGACACGAGCGGCTCTCCTAACGGGACCACCACGGATGGAGGAATCGACAGACGCTAAGGGACGGGGAGTGGTCAGCGCCACCCCACGTCGATCCGGTCGCCGCGCTCGTCGAAGAAGTGCACCGCGTCCATGCGTACCGAGACGGCCATCGGGTGACCCGAGGTGACCGCCGGGTACGGCGCCAGCCGTACCGCCAGCTCGGCGGGGCGGCGGTGGTGCCGACCCGGGTCCAGCACGCTGTCCCGGGTGCCCCGGGCCTCCGGGGCCGGCTGACCCGACCCGACGGCGCGCCCGGTCAGCCGCTGCATCACCTGGCCGAGCCGCCGGAGCCCCCGGCCCCCTCCGGCCGGACGCTCGTCGGTCACCGGGCCGCCCAGGTCGTCGACGACGATCGCGGTCGCCCCGATGTCGAGAAACGCCAGCGACTCGTGCCCGTGGTGCTCCAGGTATCGGATCCGCCCCTGCAACACGTCGCCGGGAGAATCCGGAGCCACCGGGGTCAGCGCCTCGGCCCGCATCCCGACCACGATCCGCTCGCCGTGGTAGTGCGCCACCGCCCGGGCCCGGATGTCGTCCCAGGGCAGATAGAGCGCCTGCTCGCCGAGGTTGAGCGTGACGTACCGGTCGAGGTGCACGTAGACGGTCGCCTCCAGCAGGTTCATCCGGGGGCTGCCCAGGAACGCGGCGACGTAGAGGGTGGCCGGCCGGCCGTAGACCTGGGTCGGGGTCCCGACGTCCTGGAGGACCCCCTTGCGCATGATCGCCACCCGGTCGGCCATGGTCAGCGCCTCGGCCTGGTCGTGGGTGACGTAGATGGTGCTCACCCCGAGTTCGCGAACCAGTCCGGAGATCTCGGCCCGCAGCTCGGCCCGCAGGCCGCTGTCCAGGTTGGAGAGCGGCTCGTCCATCAGGAACAGCCCGGGACGCCGGACGATGGCCCGGCCCATCGCCACCCGCTGCCGCTGCCCGCCGGAGAGTTGGCTGGGCTTGCGGCCGAGTACGTCGGCGATGCCGAGCGCACTCGCCACGTCGGCCACCCGCTCACCGCGCGGTCCTTCCTCCACGCCGGAGAGCCGGAGCGGGAAGGCAATGTTCGCTCCTACCGACATATGCGGATACAGCGCGAAATCCTGGAAGACCATGGCAATTCCGCGTTCCCGCGGCGGCAGGTCGTTCGCCAGCTCGCCGTCGAGCAACACGGCGCCGGTGCTCGGGTCCTCCAAACCGGCAACCATCCTGAGCACGGTGGACTTTCCGCAGCCTGAAGGCCCGAGCAACACCATGAACTCGCCGTCGTTGACGTCGAGACTGACGTTGTCGACCGCCACTGTCCCGTCCGGGAATACCTTCGTGACGTCTTTGAGCGCGACGGTAGTCACCGTCACCTCCCCGCAGCGTTATGGCCGGCCCCGGAATGACTGTGACGAGGATCATCACAGAAGCCCATCGGGTAAACGTGCCATGTTCACGTTGTGACATGACGGTTACCAGACTCGATTTGACCTCTGTTGATGCAACTTCCACCGGCCGTTCGGCGGCACCGGCTCGGTGCCGGAGGTGCCGAATTCACCGTGCCGGGGCAGCCCGGTCCACTGCACGCCGCTGTCCCGCAGGAAGTACTCCAGTCCGGGGTCCCAGGTGTGTCCGGCTGGCCGGCGCCGATAGACGTAGCCGAGCGGATGTGTCCGGTAGACCAGCCCGCCGGCCCGGCGGACCCGGTCGAGCAGCCCCCGGTCGACCGAACTCGGCACCGGGCGCCAACCACCGACCTCGGCCAGGTCGCCTCGGCCGATCAGAATCGTGCCGCCGGCGACGACCGGGGCGAAGCTCTCCGGCGCCCCCGCGTCCCGCCGTACGGTGGTGTCCAGCGCACCGAGATAGACGAACTCGGCCGCCTTGCCGACCATCGTCGCACCGGAGTGGTGCCGGGCGAGGACGAGATCCCAGACGTGCTCGGGCCCGTACGTGTCGTCGTCGTCGAACTTCGTCACCAGGGTGCCCCGGGCCCGGGCGGTGGCCGCGACCAGCGCCTCGCCGAAGCTCTGCCCGGCCGGCACCTCGACGACCTCGACCGGCCGCCCGCAGTCGGCCAGCCGCTGGCGCAGCCCGACCGGCAGCCCCACGCCGTGCAGGCAGAGCACGATCTCCAGGTCCGGATAGCTCTGCGCCGCGACCGTCGCGACCGCGTCGAGGACGTGCTCCAGCCGACGGGTCACCAGCAGCACCGAGACCGGCGGCAACGCGCCGAGGCCGGGAAAGGTGGCCGCCGCCAGCCGGGGCAGCGCGAAGCCCCGGGCGTGCCGGCGCAGCACCGCCCGGCGCTGGCGTACCGCCCGGGCCTCCCACTCCAGCTTGGTCTCCGGGTCGGGCCGACCGGTCGGTCGGGCGGGCAGCGGGGCACGGAACAGTTCGACCACCTCGTCGGCCAACTGCGCCCGGCAGGAGACCGGCAGGCCGGGTGCCCGCACCAGTACGCCGGTCAGCGCGAGGTGCAGCAGCAGTGCGGCCTCGGCCCGGGGCCGCAGCCCGGGCACCGCGCAGTCGAGCAGCCCGATCCCGGCCAGCGCCGCCCAGGTCCGCTCGGTCAGCCACGGCCGGTCGAGCCGACCCTGACAGTCCAGCCCGTCCGGTCCCCGGATCCGCCAGCTCCCGCCGTCCGGGCCAGGGGAGAAGCTCAGCTCGGCCCGGGGCGCGTCCGGCCCGAACGGCCCGTACCGGCCGACCGGGACGGCGTGTTCGGCGTCGAGCAGTACCGGCCCGGTCCGGCCGCCGTCCTCGGTGTCCGGCACGCCCAACCGGTCGACGGTCAGCCGGGACCGGTACGCCGTACCGGCCGCGTCCCCGGCCACCGACGGGCTGGCGCCGTCCGGTCGGAGCACCAGGTCGTACGGCCGGACGGCCGGGTTGCCGGGCAGTTCCCCCGCGGCGACGGCGAGGTTGGGTCCGGCGCCCAACCAGCCGGGGAAGACATCCTGGGCGGTCACCTCCGGGCTGCCCGGAGTCGGCAGTGGACGGATCGGGGTGAGCAGCGGCAGCACGGCGGCCAGCACCGAACGGAACGGTACGGACCAGCGCAGCTCGATCTCGGCCGCCGCCCGGCCCCGGTCGTGCCGGGGCAGCGTGATCCGCTGGGCGAGCAGGTGCGGCACCGGCCCCAGCCGGCCGGACCAGCCGCGCTGCGGGATTTCCCACTCCTGCACGACGACGCTGACCCGGCGTACCCGGGTCAACCCGACCGGGTGGTCGAGCAGGTACCGCAGCCAGTTCACGGACCGGGCGGCGACGGCCATCCGGCCGACGAACATCCGGTGCCAGGCCGGTCCGGCACCGACCGCCCGGTCCGCCGCCGGGCCCTGCCGGGGCACCCGGTTCGGCCCGGGCGGGCCGGGTATCTCGGTCAGTCGGGAGCCGAGCGTGACCAGCGGCCACCGTCGCCGGCCGTCGGGTTCGCCGACGGCAACCCGCCAGCGGAGGTACTTCTCCGGGTCGTCCCTGCCTGGCACGCCGATCCCTTCGTCGGCCGACCACCGACGCCAACCTACGTGGCGCTATCGCGAAGGCACTTACAGTAGTCGACCGACCGGCTGATTTCGACCGACACCCGCCACGCGGCGCGCGAATATCAGCTCTCGGCAACCGGGTAGTTACACTGTGCCGCGTGTCCAGCCCTTCCCGGGCCACCACGGCCCACTCCCCGGTCCGGTTGTTCCGGAACGACTGGAGTCGACTCACCCCACCCGAGCTGGGCGGCTGGCAGCCGACCCGGTCGGTTTCGCTGATCATCCCGGCCCACGACTGCCAACCCTCCCTCGACCTCACCCTCGCCGCGTTGCACGCCCAGACGTACCCGTCGGGGTTGCTGGAGGCGGTGGTGGTCGACGACGGCAGCGACCCGCCGCTGGTCCTGCCCCGGATCCGCCCCGACAACTGCCGGCTGCTCCGGGTCGCCGACCACGCGGGCGGCTGGGGCCGGTCGACCGCGCTGCACGTCGGCGCGGAGCAGAGCGAGGGCGAGATCCTGCACTGGCTCGACGCCGACATGGTCGTCTTTCCCGAGCATGTGGCGGCGCAGGCCCGCTGGCAGCACGTCAGCGACGAGGTGGTCACCCTCGGCTACAAACGTTTCGTCGACGCCGACTGGCCCACCCCGGAACAGGTCGCCGAGAGCTGCTCGGCCGGCACCACCGACCGGCTCTTCCGGCTCGACGACTCCGAGCCGCACGAGTACGTCGAACGCCTCATCGACGACACCGACCAGCTCCGCGGCGGCGACCACCTGAACTTCCGGGCGCACGTCGGCGCCACCGCCGCACTGGCCCGCAGCCTCTACGCCGAGACCGGCGGGCTCAACCCCGAACTGCGGCTCGGCGAGGACACCGAGTTCGGCTACCGGCTGGCCCAGGCGGGTGCGGTGTTCGTGCCCGAGCCGCGGGCCCGGAGCTGGCACCTCGGGCGGTCACACATGATGGCCCGGGGCGAGGCGCTGCGCCGGTACAACCGGCCGTTCCTGGCCGACCTGATGCCGCAGCCCCGCTACCTGCGCTCCGCCGCGCACCGGAGCTGGGCCGTACCGCTGGTGGTGGCGGCGGTCCGGGCCGACGGGCCGTACGAGATGGTCCGCACCTGCGTCGACCGGCTGCTCGCCGGCGACCAGACCGACCTGCGGGTGGTGCTGGTGGCGGACTGGGCCGAACTGACCGACGACCGGCGCTCGGTACTGGCCGATCCACTGCTGGACCTGCGGCTGCTCGCCGCGACGTACCGCTCGGAGCCCCGGGTGGAGTTGGCCGGGCAACCGCCGACGACCGCGTACCCGGCGCCGTACCTGCTGGAACTCGGGTCACACCTGGGGGTGGACGCCGACACCGTACGCCGGCTGGTGGCGGTCGCCGACCAGTGGCAGGTCGGTCTGGTCCGGCTGCTGCCGATCGGGGCGACGGCACCGGACGACGGGGTGTCGCTCTGGCGTACCTCCGCGCTCAGCCGCGCCTTCCGGGTACGCCGGCCCGACGAGGCCCTCGACGAGGCGGTCGCCGAGGTGGCCGGGCGGCGCTGGGTCAGCGGCGACGACTTCGGGGTGATCGACCTGCGGCTGCTGCCGGAGAACAAGTGGTCCTCGCCCCGGCCCCGACTGGTGGTCCGGCCGGACAAGCGGGCCCGGCAGGCGGCCCTGGCCGGGGTGGAGACGATCCCGGTCGGCGGCATCCGGTCACTCGCCTCCGCCACCCGGTTCGTCGCCGGCCGGTACGCCGGACTCGCCGCCGACCGGGTCCGGCAGCGGGTACGCCGCCCGTCCGCTCCGGTCGACCGATGATCCTCCGTCGTACACATGTTCTATCCACAGGTCGTGGACAGAACATGTGTACGACTGCCGGCGGTCCGCTCAGCCCTGTGCGGGAGCGGCGTCGAAGAGCGCCGAGTACATCTCGACCAGCATGCTCCGGCCCTTGATCCCGGCGGCCGCCTCCGGGCCCTTGACGCCGTCGGGCATCTGCCCGGCGCCACCCTCGGGGCCGAGCGGCACCACGATCACCGGCGGCATCGGCTGGTAGTCGGCGGGCTCGCCCTCCCCGGTGATCATGGCGCGGATGTTCGCCCCGATCAGCTTGCCCTGCATGCCCGCCCGACCGGCCATGTTGAGGTCGGCGTCGGCCATGTCGCCGATCGCGAAGACCCGGTCCTGGCCGTCGACCCGCAACTGGCCGTCGACCCGGAGGTAGCCCCGCTCGTCGCGAGCCTGGGCGAGCGCCCCGCGCAGGTAGCCGGTGGCCGGGCTGACCCCGAAGCAGCGGTACCAGACGTCGGCGGTCAGCTCGTCGCCGTCCCCGGTGCGGACCGAGATCGCGGCCCGGGTGGCCGGTTCGGCGGTCGGCAGGTCCAGCGGGCTGCCGAGCCGCAGCTCGACGCCGAGTTTGTCGAGCTGCCGGTGCAGCTCCTCGCGGAGTTCCGGCTCGTACGGGCCGGGCAGGATGTCGGGGGCGACGTCCGCGACAATCACGTGCTTCTCCGGGAAGTACGCCTTGATCTCGCCGGCCAGCTCCAGCCCGGACGGGCCGGCACCGACCAGCAGCACCCGCTCGGCGTCGCGCAGCACGGCGTGCGCGTTCCGGATCCGGTCCCGCGTGGTGGCCAGGTCGGGCTCGTCCACCTTCGCCGGGAACGGGTACGACGATCCGGTCGCCAGCACCAGGTAGTCCGGGGTGAGGCGCTCGCCGGAGCCGAGGGTGACCTCCCGGCCGTCGGCCGTCACCACCCGGTCCCGGACGAAGCGCCCGCGCTTGAGCAGGTGCTCGTAGGGAAAGAAGATCCGGTCCAGCCATTCCGGCTCGACCAGCGCCCGCCAGGCCGCCACGTTGTGCGTGAACGCCTCGGTCGGGTCGACCAGGGTCACCTCGGCGACGTCGTCCAGCGCCTTCGCCGCGTTGATCCCGCCATATCCGCCACCCACCACCAGCACGCTCGGCCGCGGGTCGGTCTGCTCGCTCATTGTGCTCCCAGCAAGAGTTAGAAGTTGCACGGCTTATGCTAGCTGCTTCTGAAATGCTAGCGGCATCGGAAGCGATAGTATTCCGGTATGCCGCTGACCAGGCCGACCCCCGAGGTCCCCGGCCCGGATGGCTGCGCCCGGGCGGACGCGTCGCTGGCCAGGGCCTTCGCGGTGCTCGGCAAGCGGTGGACCGCCCCGGTGCTCGGCAGCCTGCGCGCCGGCCCGGCCGGCTTCCGCGAGGTCTCCCGGGCCGTCGGCAAGGTCAGCGACTCGGTGCTCTCCGACCGGCTGGCCGAACTGACCGAACACGGCCTGATCGTCCGGACCGTCCAGGAGGGGCCGCCGATCGCGGTCTCCTACCAGTTGACCGAGCGGGGTCAGGCGCTGATGCCCGCCCTGGAGCAGATCTCCCGCTGGGCCACCGAGCACCTGCCCGGCGACGAGAAGTCCTAGCCTCGCCTCGGCCAGCTCAGTCGGGCTCGCCGAGGAAGACCCGCCGGACCACCCGCTCGGCCGCCCGGCCGTCGTCCAGCGCGCAGAAGCGGCGCCGGAAACGTTCCCGGGCCAGGGTGGCCGGCACGCCGTCCACCGCACCCGCCCGGAACGCCGTCAGCAGCTCCGGAAACCCCGTCACCGCCACCCCCGGCGCCTCGGCGAGCACGTCGAGATAGACCCCGCGCTCGCCCCGGTACTCGGCCCAGTCCGGTGCGTAGACCACGATCGGCCGGTCCAGCGCGGCGTAGTCGAACATCGCGGACGAGTAGTCGGTGACCAGTACGTCGGCGGCGAGGTAGAGGTCCTCCACCGAGGGATGGCCCGTGACGTCCCGTACCCGGTCCGGACCGGCTGGCGTCGCGGGGCCGCCGGTCGGGAATGCCGCCGCACCGGTCAGGGCGCCGACGGATGCTGGTCTACAAGCTTCGCCGACGGCGGCCGGAGACTCCGGGGCGGGGCGGGCGTCCGGGTCGAGATAGTGGCCCCGGACCAGCAGCCGGCCCGCCGGACCGAGTACCTCAAGCAGCGCACCGGGGTCGAACGGTGGCGAGTACCCGGGCCGGTGCTCCCGGTGGGTCGGCGCGTACAGCACCACCCGCTCGCCGGGGTCGATGCCGAGCAGGCGCCGGACGGCCTCGACCTCGGCGGGCCCGGCGTTCACCAGCCGGTCGTTGCGCGGATAGCCGACCTCCAGCGTCCGGTACTCCGCCGGATAGGCCCGTTCCCACATCTGCGTGGAGAAGGTGTTGGCGCTGAGGCTGTAGTCCCAGCGGTCGATCCGGCGCAGCAGTCCGGGGAAGTCCAGCCCGGCCGCGCCGCGCGGATAGCGCTGCTGGTCCAGCCCCATCACCTTCACCGGGGTGCCGTGATGGGTCTGCAGGTGCACGGAGCCGGGCCGCTTGACCACGTAGTCCGGAAAGTTCACGTTGTTGACCAGCCACCTCGCCCGGGCCAGCGCCCGGAAGTACGGCCGGGTGCCGGCCACCACGTACGGCACCCCGGGCGGCAGGCGGGAGACCAGGTCCCGGCGTACCACCCAGACGCCCCGGATCCACGGGGTCAGCTCGCGGGCCTTCTCGTAGACCGCCGCCGGATTGCAGGCGTAGCCGCGGTACCAGTACGCGGCGTAGAGCGCCAGCGCCGGATCGAGTGGACGGCGCAACTGCGCGTGGTAGTACGCCCGGAGCAGCCCGTCCCGGGGCAGCCGGGCGACCCCGGACAGCACGGCCGGCAGCCGGGCCAACGCGGCCGGGGACGCCGGGCGGCGCGAGCGCGACGACGGCAGCGCCGGCAGCGACCGGTGGGCCAGTCGCCGGACCCCGCCCCGCCGGGAGTGGTGCAGCGCGCGCAGCACGGCGTACGTCCGCCAGTGGCCGCCGGCCACCAGCCGGTGCTTCAGCCCGTCGACCCCACCCGGCACCCGGTAGCCGCCCGGCGGCAGCCAGCGCCGGTAGTCCGCCACCACCTGGTCGAAGAAGCTGCGGCGCAGTTCCGGGGAGAGCCGCCGTCCGTTGCCCAGCACGATCAGGTAGTGCCAGACCATCCGCTCGAAGATCAGCGGTCGGAGGTCGTCGTACTCCGGGCCCCAACGCGCCATCAGCTCGAAGACCCGGTGCCAGTGCGGGAACACCTCGAAGTGCCGGTCGTCCCGGGTTCGGGTGATGGCGCCGGAACGCCGCTGCCGGTAGTTGACGCAGACCGCGTCCAGCACGCTGATCCGGCCGGCGGCGAGCAGCACCGGATAGCTGAACGACACGTCCTCGTACCAGCCCGGGCCGAACCGCAGGTCGGAGTCGACCAGGAAGCGGCGGCGTACCACCTTGTTCCAGGCGGTGTGCAGCAGGCCGAGCACCTCCGGCCGGTCCCGGACGGCGAAGACCTCGGCGCCGGAGTCCGGCACCGTCCGGTCCAGGCCGCTGCCGAGCGTCCGGTGGTCCCAGTACGCCCGGACGTGGTCGACGAGCAGCACCTCCGGCCCGATTCGGCGCAGCCGTTCCGCCACCGCCGGCAGGCAGCCGTCGACCAGCCAGTCGTCGCTGTCCAGGAACCAGACGTACTCGCCGGTGGCCAGGTCGAGGCCGATGTTGCGGGCCTCGCCCAGCCCGACGTTCCGGTCCAGGGTCACCACCCGGATCCGGTCGTCCCGGGCGGCGTACTCGGCGATGATCTCGCCGCAACTGTCCGGCGAGCAGTCGTCGACCACCACCACCTCGACGTCGGCCACCGGCTGGCCCAGGATCGAGTCGAGGCACTCCCGCAGGTAGCCCTGCACCCGGTAGACCGGTACGACAAAACTGATCAGCGCCATCGGCGCCGTACCCCCGCTGGCAGCGTCATCCGTCCCTTTCCGCCGCGCCGCCCGTGCAGGTGCCCGGTCATCCCGCCGGCGGCGTCACCCGTCCCACTCCCGCCGCTCGGGCGTCCCGGTCCGGTCCGGTCGCCCCGGGGTCGCGGCGTGGCCCTCCCCCGCCCCGGCGGTCGCGAACGCGTCGGAGGCGGCGGGATGGCCACCGGACCCGACGGCGGCGTCGGCCGGCTGTCGTGGCGCGGGAATGTCCCTGGATACCCAGCCACGGAGCGCGTTCACTACGAAAATCGCCGATAGATAGCCGGTGAGCACCAGCAGCGCCACCCGGCCGGCGACCGGGCCGGCGAGTACGGCGACGGCGAGCAGGAGCAGCCGGCCGTCCCAGCCCAGGCCGAGCGCGTGCATCAGCGGCGCCCGCTCCCGCTTCTCCAGCCGGGCGGTGAGGTCGTAGTGCCGCAGGGCCAGCACGAAGAGCAGCGCGAAGATCACCGCACCGTCCGCGTCGACCAGCAGTCCGGTCCCGATCACCAGCAGGTATTCGGCGGCCCGCAGCGCGGCCGGCACCAGCCAGTCCAGCGCGCCGCCGTGCGGTGTCGCCGCCGGCAGCCCGGCGATCAGCACCACCAGCACCGCGAGCGGCACCAGCCAGCGCGCCGGCCCGGTGCCGAGCCCGGCCAGACCGGCACCGAGCAGGGCCAGCCCGGCCAGCACCCCGAGCAGGGCCAGCGGCAGCGGCCCGGGCAGCCCGGCACCACGACCGAGCGCGGCGAGCCAGCGGACCGCCGGGCCGTCGTCGCGGTGCAGCGTGGTGTCGACCCCGGTCAGCACCGCCACCCGCATCGACCGGGCCCGCAGGGTACGCAGCACCAGCGTGTACGCCGCCGCCAGCCCGCCCCAGACCAGTACCGCGACCAGGCTGACCAGCGGATTGAAGATCGCCACGGTCAGCGCGATCAGAGCCCACCGCTCGCCGATCGGAAAGACCACGGTGCGCTTCGCCCAGTACGTCAGCGAGCCGGTGTCGGCCTGCACCCGGTTCGACGCCTGGCTGAGCCGGTCGCCGAGCCCGCCGGCAGCCGGCTGCCCGGCCGGCTTGGGGCGCTTGGCCGCCTCGTCGTGCAGCGCGCCGTACCAGGTGTCGGTCATGTGCCGGACGGTCTGCAGGGTGATCGCGGCGATCGCCAGCGCCCAGCCGGGGCCGCCGGCCCGTTCGACCCCGATGCCGAGGCCGGCGTAGACCAGGTATTCCTTGGCCCGGTCGGCGATGGTGTCCAGCCAGCCGCCCCACGGGCTGAAGTGCCGGGTGTACCGGGCCAACTGCCCGTCCACGCAGTCGAGCACGAAGCCGAGGTAGAGCAGGATCGCCCCGCCGACCAGGGCCGGCCGGCCACCGACGGCGAAGAGCACCGCCGCCGCCAGCGCGAAGGCGACCGAAATCGCGGTGACCCCGGTCGGGGTGAGCCGGAGCCGGGCGCAGAGCTTGGTCACCCACGGCGACCAGGTGCTGACGAAGTACGTGGTGAAGAAGTCGTCCTTCTCCTTGACCGAGAGCCGCAACTCGGCCCGGTCGGAGTCGACCGCCGCCACCGCCGCCTCGGCCTCGGCCAGCGCCGCCGGATCGGCGACCCGGCGGGCGACGAGCAGGCGTACCCGGTGGGCGAAGATCGTGATGCCGGTGCCGGATGCCGGTCCGGGGCGGGTCAGCGCGGCGAGTAGCCGGTCCAGCAGCGGTACCGGATCGGCGGGTGCGGCGGGTGCCTCGGCGACGGCCCGGGCCGCGGCGACCAGGGCGGGCAGGTCGGACACGCCGACGCGTACCGCTCCGCCGGAGGCACCGGTCGGCGCGGCGGTCAGCGTCCCGGCGGTGCCGGCCTCGCCGGCCGGGCCGGCGGCGACCACCTGGTTACGGTCCTCGACCACGCCGACCGGGCCGGCGCCCGGCTCGGGCAGCACCAGGGCGGCCGTGCCGGGCATCGGACTGCTGGCCAGGTGCCGGAGTACGGCGGTGTGCGCGACCAGGTCGCCGGAGCAGAGCAGTACCGGCTCCCGGGCGGTGCCGGCCAGCACGGCGACCTCGCCCGGATCGTCGGTGCTGACAACGTCCCGGGCGCCGGCCGCGCGCAACTGCTCCCGGAGTGCGGCGGCCAGCGGCATCCCGTCGGGGCGGGTCAGCGGCGCGCCCGGCCGGGTGGGGGTGAGCAGGATCGCCAGCATCACGGCCTGACCACGTCGTGGTATGCGTCAAGAGCCTCGCGTATGGTGCCGTCCACCCGCAATCGTCCTCCGTCGAAGTAGAGTCCCCGGCTACAGAACCGGGTGAGATCGTTTTCGTTGTGCGAGACCAGCATCACGGTACGGCCCTCGGCGATCAGCCGGTCGATGGTGTCGTAGCACTTCTTCCGGAAGTCGGCGTCGCCGACCGCCGTCACCTCGTCCATCAGCAGCACCGGGTGCTGGAGCTGGGCGATCACCGAGAAGCCGAGCCGCACCTTCATCCCGGACGAGTAGTGCCGGACCGGGGTGTCGATGGCCTTGGCGATCTGCTCGCCGGAGAATTCGATGATCTCGTCGAAGTGCCGGCGCAGGAAGCGCGGGCTGAGTCCGTGCAGCGAGCCGACCAGGTGCACGTTCTCCCGCCCGGTCAGGTCGTTGGAGAAGCCGGCGGAGAGTTCCAGCAGCGGTGCGACCGCCCCGCCCACCCGGATCCGGCCCTCGTCCGGGATCAGCACCCCGGCGATCAGCCGGAGCAGGGTGCTCTTGCCGGTGCCGTTGCGGCCGATGATCCCGACGGTATCGCCGGCGGCGACCGAGAACGAGACGTTGCGCAGCGGCCAGAAGACCCCGGAGGCGGGCTGCCGGCCGCCCCGGTGGATGAACATCTCCCGCAGCCGCAGGTTGCGCCGCCGGTTGCGGACGAACCGGATCCCCAGCTCCTCCGCCTGCACCATCGCCCCGGCCACTACAGCTCCTTCAGGACGGCGGGTTCGAGCCGGCGGAACACCCACCAGCCGGCGAGCAGCACGAGCAGGCTGCCGCCGACCGCCACGCCGAGCAGCCGGGCGTCGGGGAACTCGTCCGGGTACCAGACCGCGTGGTGGAGCTGGAAGATCCCGACCAGCGGGTTCAGCTCGTACACGATCTTGACCCAGTCCGGCAGCGAGGAGTCCCGGACCAGGGTCAGCGGATAGATGATCGGGGTGGCGTAGAAGAGCACCCGGGTGACCAGCCGCATCAGCCGCTCGATGTCCCGCATCAGCACGTTGAGCGAGGAGAGCAGCAGCGCGATCCCGACCAGCAGGGTCGCCTGGATCAGCACCGCCAGCGGCAGCGCCAGCAGCGACCAGCCGAACTCGATCCTGTCGAGCGAGGCGTAGACGATCGCGACGCCGACCAGGATCGGCAGTCCGGCGAGGTATTCGGCGAACCGACCGGCGACCCGGCCGATCGGGAAGACCTCCCGGGGCAGGTTCATCGTGGTGATCAACCGGGCCTGCCCGGTGAGCGCGGCGGTCGCCTCGCTGATCGCCGAACTGGTCCACATCCAGGCGAAGATTCCGGTGATCAGGAAGAGCGGGTACGAGTCGGCGGCGTCGCCGAGGTGCCGGTCGGTGGCCGACCGGTAGAGCACGCCGAAGACGAAGAAGTAGATGACGCCCATGCCGAGCGGCTCGATCAGCGACCAGAGGTAGCCCAGCACCGACTGCTGGTATTTCACCGCCAGGTCCCGCCGGACGAGCAGCCGCAGCGTGTTGCGGTGCGACCACACCGCCACCACGCCAGACGTCACAGCCGCCTCCCGCGTCACGGTCCGACCAGTCGAGCCCGACATAGGGTAGCAGTCGGGAAAATCACCCAAATAAGGATCGACCGGGCCACGGCATCGCCCCGGACAACGTGCCAACGCTACCCGACGGCCGTCCGCACGCCACCTCGGAGACGCCCGCCGTACACCGGACGGCCGGCTACCAGCCCGACGGCCGATCAGTCACCCGAAAGCCGGTCAGCCGGTGGCTCAGCACTCGATGACGTTGACCGCGAGCCCGCCCCGGGCGGTCTCCTTGTACTTGACCTTCATGTCGGCGCCGGTCTCCCGCATCGTCTTGATCACCTTGTCCAGCGAGACGGCGTGCTTCCCGTCGCCGCGCAGCGCCAGCCGAGCCGCCGTGATCGCCTTGATGCTGGCCACCGCGTTCCGCTCGATGCAGGGGATCTGCACCAGGCCACCGACCGGATCGCAGGTCAGCCCCAGGTTGTGCTCCATGCCGATCTCGGCGGCGTTCTCCACCTGGGCCGGCGTACCGCCCAGCGCCTCGGCCAGCCCGGCGGCCGCCATCGAGCAGGCGGACCCGACCTCGCCCTGGCAGCCGACCTCGGCACCGGAGATCGAGGCGTTCTCCTTGAACAGCACGCCGATCGCGGCGGCGGCGAGCAGGAAACGCAGTACGCCCTCCTCGGACGCCCCCGGCACGAACCGGGTGTAGTAGTGCAGCACCGCCGGGATGATCCCGGCCGCGCCGTTCGTCGGGGCGGTCACCACCCGGCCGCCGGCCGCGTTCTCCTCGTTGACCGCGAGCGCGAACAGCGTCACCCAGTCCATCACCCGCAGCGGGTCGGCCGACCCGGGGTCCGCCTCCAGACTCCGCCGCAGCTCGGCGGCGCGGCGCCGGACCCGCAGCCCGCCTGGCAGCGTCCCGTCCCGCCGGCTGCCCCGGTCGACGCACTCCCGCATCACCCGCCAGATCTCCAGCAGGCCGGCGCGGATCTCCGACTCGCTCCGCCACGACCGCTCGTTGGCGAGCATGATCCCGCTGATCGGCAGCCCGGTCTCGGCGGTCAGGGCCAGCAGCTCGGCCCCGGTACCGAAGGGGTGCCGGACCCGGGTGCTGTCCGGCTTGATCCGGTCCGCGCCGGTCGCGGTCTCGTCCACCACGAACCCGCCGCCCACCGAGTAGTAGGTCCGGGCCCGCAGCGGTCCACCCGCCGGGTCGTACGCGGTGAAGGTCATCCCGTTCGGATGGAACGGCAACGACCGGCGGCGGTGCAGCACCAGGTCCCGGTCGGCGTCGAAGTCCACCTCGTGCGCGCCGAGTACGCCCAGCCGGCCGCTGGCTCGGATCCCGGCAACGGTCTCGGCGACCCGGTCCGGGTCGACCGTCTCCGGCGCCTCCCCGAGCAGCCCCAGCAGTACGGCCGGCCCACTGCCGTGCCCGTGCCCGGTGGCGCCGAGCGAGCCGAAGAGTTCGGCGCGTACCCGGGCGGTCTCCGCGAGCAGCCCGTCGGCCTTGAGCCCGGCCGCGAAGGTCCGGGCGGCCCGCATCGGACCGACGGTGTGCGAACTGGACGGCCCGATCCCGACCGTGAACAGGTCGAAAGCGCTGATCATCGAAACTCCTCCCGGGCCGGCCCCGTTGCCGGCCCCCGGCCGCCGGGCGGTCGCCGCTGTTCCCCCAAGCATGCCCCTGAGCTGCCGGTCCGCGAGCCTACCCGGCGCCGGCCCGGGCCGCGTGGGTCACCCGGGGCCGGCGGGCGGGACGGCCGGCGGAACACTCCCGCCCCGGCCGCCGGCACCGGACCCGGGTGTCCGCCCGGCCCCGCCCGGGTAAGTACCTACGGGTACGTGGTGTCCGGATCCGTCTGGAGGCCGAGGGCGGCGCAGCCACCCGTTCCTACCGTGGAATCAGCCGCCCGTTCCACTGTTATCAGAGGAGACGTCGATGAGCCGCAAGCTCACCCGCCCCCGGGACAACCGCATGATCGCCGGTGTCTGCGCCGGCCTGGCCCGCCGCTTCGGCATGTCCGCCGGAATGATGCGGCTGCTCTTCATCCTCTCGCTGCTGCTGCCCGGCACGCAGGTGGTGGTCTACCTGGCGCTCTGGATCATCATGCCGAACGAGGACCGCCACTACGTCGCGGCGCACTGACCCGACCACAACGGCCCGGCTCGGCGGCGCCGATGCTGCCGGCCGGGCGGTCAGCCCCGTCGACGCTGCCCGGGCAAGTCGGCCGGACCGCTGCCCAGGCCGAGGCGCTGTTCCGTGATGCGTCGCCGGATGCCACCGGCGGTCGCCTCGACCTCGTCGGCGAGCAGGGCGGACCGGTATCGGCTCCGCCGGCGTAGCACGGCCAACAGCCCGGCCTGGATGCCGACGACCACGACCGCGAACCCGGCGACGACCGCGGCGATCCGCCCCGGTCCGTCGTGGTCGGATGCCAGGGCGACCGCGACGGCGACGACGGTGAGCACGCTCCACACGCCGAGTCCGACAGAGATCACCAGATGGTCGCGCAGCCATCGCCGCAGCCCGCGGTCGCGTCGGGCGTGCAGCGCCGGCACCGTCTCGTCGGTGAGTTTCGTCAACAGCGCGCCGAGCCGGTCCCGTTCCCCGGCCGGCATCCCGGCGAGCCTTTCCGCCTCGGCGCGCACCCGCCGGAGCACGTGGCGGACCTTCACCCGGTCGTCGACCGGTATCGACTCCGGCGGCCACACCTGCGCGAAATCGGCCTGGCGTACCGCCCGGACACCGGCCCAGATGACCATGGCCAGCGGCAGCGGCAGCGCCATCAGCAGGCCCAGGTACGCCAGCAGGGAGTCACCGTCCCCGGTGACGATGTTGATGCCGTACCCGCTGGTGGCCGCGACGATCACGGCGGCGGCCGGGCCCCGGACGTGGGTGAGGTAGACGTCCTGCCGGGCCCCCTCGACCAGCCGGTCGAGCGGACCGAACCAGCTCCGCAGCAGGTGTACGACCAGGTTGGCGACGAGGACCACCACCATGACCAGGATGGACCAGATCGCGGCCCCGAACAGCAGTGGTGGCTCGTCCGCCGACGGTGCCGCCAGCACGCTCAGGGCCGCGCCGGTCACGGCTGGACGTAGGTGATGGTGACCTGCTCGTAGCCGAGCGACCGGAGCATCTGGTCCAGCATCTTCCGGGTGTTCTCCTGGGCACGCTCGTCGAGCCCGCTGCTCCGGGCCGAGTCGGCGATCTTCTGCTCGGCCCTGAGGTAGACCTCGCGCTGCCGGTTCGGGTCGCTGCCGAAGACCTCGCCGAGCTGGTTGAGGATGCCGCGCTTCTCGGCGAAGACGTAGCTGCGCTCCAGGTCGAGGTTGACCTGGCCGAGCTGCGGTGCCGGCAGCTTGATCTCCACCGACTTCCGGTCGGCGGAGACCACCACCGCGTCGTCGCGGAGCGCTCCGAAGTCGACGTACGCGTCGACGGTGCCGGCCCCGACGAAGAGGGTGCGCTCGCCGAGCAGGAACTCCGGGACGTATTTGCGGTTCTGCTCCAGGTCGACGACGACCTCGAAGTTGCCCTCGGCCGCGACGTATCGGCTGAGGTCCTGGATCGACTTCAGCAACGGCGGTTGGCTGCGGTCGGTCTCCTCCTTGGCGAACGGATTGCGCCAGTCCGGCAGGATCCCGCTGACCTGCACGCCGAGCACCAGCACGGCGACCACGCCGATGATGCCGACCAGGACGAACAGGCCACGACCCCACCGGCCCCCGCCGGTCGGCTCCAGTTCGGACCGGTCCGGCCGGGCCTCGTCGGCGTCGAACGGCCGGCTGCCGTCCGCCGTGCCGTCGGACCAGGGGTCGGCCGGGCCGGGCGGGGTGGCCTGCCCTTTCGCATAGCCGGGGAACTCACGCGTGGGCTGGTTGACATCGCCTTCTGGGGACATCCGCCCTCACCGTCCTTGTCCAAAGAGCACCTAGGGAAACGGTACGGCCCGGGTACGACACCCGCGAGTCGAGCCCGACCGGCCCGGGTCAGTCTCGCGTTTGCCCAGCTCAGGACGGCATCACCGGCAGTGGTGGGACAGCCGGAGGTAGGCTCGCCGTGGCGGTCGTGACTGGCGTCGGGTGGAGCACCACCGGGAAGCGGGCGCCGGGCTCGACTCCGTCGCCGTACGCCTGGGCGCCGGGGCTTTCCACGTCGAGAGGAAAAGCCCCGTGCCCGTGTCCGAGACCCGCACCTCCGAGGTCCACACCGCCCGACTGCTGCCCGGTGGTCCCGTCGCCGAGGCGGTCTTAGCCGAGGTCACCGCCCGGGTCACCGCGCTGCGCCGGGCCGGTGTCGTGCCGAGCCTGGCGACGATCCTGGTCGGCGACGACTCTGCCAGCGCCGGCTACATCCGGATGAAGCAGCGGCGCGCCACCGACCTCGGCTTCGCGTCGCCGCACACCCACCTGCCCGGCACCGCCGGCCAGGCCGACCTGGTCCGGGCGATCCGTGAGTTCAACGAGGACCCACAGGTGCACGCCATCCTGGTGCAGCACCCCATTGCCCACCTGGACTACCCGGCGGCGATCCTCGCGATCGACCCGGCCAAGGACGTCGACGGGCTGCACCCGGAGAGCCTGGGCCGGCTCGCCGCCGGGCTGCCCGGCCCGGTGCCGTGCACCCCGGCCGGGATCGAGGCGCTGCTCGCCTTCCACCAGATTCCGGTCGCCGGCCGTGACGTGGTGATCCTCGGCCGCGGTACGACCCTGGGCCGCCCGCTGTCGCTGCTGCTCGGCCAGAAGCGACCCACCGCCGACGCGGCGGTGACCGTGCTGCACTCCGGGGTACCCGACTGGGCGCGGCACACCCGGCGGGCCGACATCGTGGTCGCCGCGGTGGGCGTACCCGGAATCGTGCGGCCGGAGCACCTGCGGCCCGGCGCGGTCGCGATCGGCGGCGGGGTCCGCTACCAGGGACGGCGGCTGCTGCCCGACCTCGACGAGTCGTGCGCGTCGGTCGCCGGGGCGATCACGCCCCGGGTCGGCGGGGTCGGCCCGACCACCGTGGCGATGCTGTTCCGCAACGCCGTCGAACTGGCCGAGCGGCAGTCCACCGCTGCGACGGGTGACCCGGAACACCTCGACCGATAGGTTCGCGGTGCAGCGAATCGACGGCGGCCGGCGTTTAGGAGCCCGGAGGAGGACCCTGTGGCCCACGGTGCGTTCAGCGACGCCGAGGAGTTCGCTCGAGCGCGGCTGGACGCTTTGCGGCGGTTCGCGTACCTGATCAGCGGCAGCGCGGCCGAGGCGGACGACCTGGCCCAGATCGCGGTGGTCGAGGTCTGGCAGCGGTGGCCGAAGGCCGGCCAGAACCCCGAGGCGTACGCCCGGCAGGTGATCGTGACCCGCAACGTGAGCCGGTGGCGGCGGCGGCGCCGGGAGGTGCTGACCGACGACGTCGAGCACCGGCCGGACGATCCGGCCGCGACCGCGGTGGGCAACGGCGCGCTGTGGCAGGCGTTGCAGCAGCTCGGCAAGGCGGAACGGACGGTCGTGGTGCTGCACGTGCTGTACCGGTACACGTTCAGCGAAATCGCCGGGATCTGCGACGAGCCTCCGGGCACGGTTTCCAGCCGGTACGCGAGAGCCAAGCGTGCGCTGCGGGCACACCTGGCCCCCGCACAGTCGACGATTCGGAGCGGACGTGGTTGACGAGGAAGGTCCGGTGGACGACCGGCTCGCCCAGGAGCTGGCCGCCACCCTGACCCAGGCACGGGACGCCCTGCCTGCGGCCGCTCCCGGGGCGGTCGCCGCGATCCGCCGGCGCTACCGGCGGAAACGGCGGCAGCGGGCCGGGCTGGCCAGCCTGGCGGTGGCGGTCCTGGTGCTGGCGGTGACCCTGACCGGGGCGGAACTGACCCGGGGAGTCCCGTCGGTGCCACCGGTCGGCGAGGGGGCGCGGGGGACGATCCGGGTCTGGGCGATCACCCAGCCGGGCGCCGAGCCCGCGCTGCGGAAGCTGGTGAACCGGTACAACCGGAGCGCCGAGGTCGACGTGGATCTCAGCACCTTCGGCAACGAGGAGTACAAGGAGAAGCTGCGGGAGGTCGGCTCGCCGGAGGGCCCGGACGTCTTCGCCAGTTGGGGTGGCGCGCACCTGACCGGGCTGGCCCGGGACGGGCTGCTCGCCGACCTGACCCCGCTGCGGGACGAGCCCCGGATCGCCGGCCGGTTCCTGCCCAGCGCGCTCGCCGGCGGCGTGGTGGACGGCCGGCAGTACGGCATCCCGATGAGCGGCACCCACCCGGTGGTGCTCTTCTACCACAAGGGCGTCTTCGCCGACGCCGGCGTGCGGCCGCCGCGCAGCTACGCCGAGCTGCTCTCCCTGGTGGAGACGTTCAAGGCCCGGAGGATCACCCCGATCGCCCTGGGCGGCGCCCACGGGTGGACCGAGCTGATGTGGGTGATGTATCTGGCCGAGCGGATCGGCGGCCCGGGCACCACCGCCGACATCGTCGCCGGCCGCCCCGGTGCCTGGTCGAAGCCGGCGGTGGTGCAGGCGCTGCGGGAGGCGCAGGCACTCGCCGCGCGGGGCGCCTTCGGTACCGACTTCGCCTCGACCGGCTACGACGACGGCGCCGCCTCCGGAGAGCTGGCCAGTGGCCGGGCCGCCATGCAGTTGATGGGGACCTGGGAATATCCGACCCAGCTCGCCCGGAACCCGGACTTCGTGGCCGATGGCGACCTCGGCTTCGTGCCGTTTCCGGCGGTCTCCGGCGGGGCCGGGGACCCGGCCGACCTGGTCGGGGTGCCGACCCACTACTTCTCGATGGTGGCCGGCGGCCGGTATCGGGAGGCGGCGCTGGAGTTCGTCCGGGCGGTCGCGTCGGACGACTACCTGGACGACCTGGTCGCCGACGGCGAGGTGCCGCCGGTGAGCGACGCGGCCGACCGGCTGCGTGGTACGCAGCACGGCGGGTTCGGCACCTCGGTGCACGAACTGGTCACCCGTGCCCCGTCGTACGCGTTGGCCTGGGACCAGGCGTTGGCGCCGGCGGCTGCCACGGCACTCCTCGACAACCTGCGCCGGCTGTTCGAGGCGGAACTCACTCCGGAGCAGTTCGCGGCGGCGATGTCGGAGGCCGGCTGAGCACGGCCTCCGATCTACATAGCATCTCCGGCGACTCCCGGGAAGAACGATCCGGCCACCGCAAAGTGTCGGATCTCTGACAGTTGATCCGGCAGCAAACCCGGGTCCGGCTCGCGTTCCGGTAGGGATCGACGCGCATCCGTCCCCCGCGCGCCGGCCCCGCCGGTTCCGGCCGGCGGCTGATGTCGAACCACACCCTGGAGGCCTTGTCTCGATGAGAAAACTTCGGATAGCCCTGGTCGGCGTCCTCGCGGCCGGCGCGCTCTACACGGTCGGGCCGTCGACCGCCACCGCGGCCCCGACCCAGGCGCCGCTCGGTGTCGCGCAGGCCAAGGGCGGCTCCGCCGCACACGTACCCGGCGGGACGGCCACGGACCTTCCGCTACGGGCACTGGCCAGGAAGCACGGCCTCGGCATCGGTACCGCGATCGACATGAACGCGCTGGAGACCGATGCCCCGTACCGGGAGCGGGCGGCCCGGGAGTTCTCCGCGGTGACCGCCGAGAACGTGATGAAGTGGGCGGAGCTGGAGCCGACCCGGGGCCAGTACAACTGGGGCCCGGCCGACAAGCTGGTCGAGTTCGCCCGGCGCAACGGGCAGAAGGTGCACGGCCACACCCTGCTCTGGCACAGCCAGGCCCCGGCCTGGCTGACCGAGGGCGTCGCCGACGGCTCGATCGACTCCGCCGAGCTGCGCGACATCGTGCGCAACCACGTCACCACGGTGGTGAAGCACTTCCGGGGCAAGGTACGGGCCTGGGACGTGGTCAACGAGGCGTTCACCGACGGCGACGCCCCGGTGCTCCGGGACACCATCTTCCGCCAGCACCTCGGCCCGGACTACATCGCCGACGCGCTGCGCTGGGCGCACGCGGCCGACCCGCGGGCCAAGCTCTTCCTCAACGACTACGCGATCGACAACGTCAACCCGAAGAGCACCGCCTACTACGAGCTGGCCAAGCAGCTCCGCAAGCAGCGGGTACCGCTGCACGGCATGGGCTTCCAGGGTCACCTCGACCTCCAGTACCCGCTGCCGATCGACGCCCCGCAGAACCTGGCACGCTTCGACAAGCTCGGCCTGGAGACCGCGTTCACCGAGGTCGACGTGCGGTTCTTCCTGCCGGTCGACACCTACAAGGAGGCCGGGCAGGTGGGTAGCTTCAACACCCTGCTGACCGCCTGCCTGCTCACCCCGCGCTGTGTGATGTTCACCGTGTGGGGCTTCACCGACAAGTACTCCTGGGTGCCCGGCTTCTTCGACGGCCAGGGCTCGGCCACCCCTCTTGACGAGAACCTCCAGCCGAAGGCCGCCTACCGGGGCCTCCAGCAGGTACTCGCCGTCGCCTCCGATCCGAACAGCAGGCGCGGCTTCTAGGAGGTCGGTCGGGAACGGGTCCGGCCCGTGCCCGTTCCCGGCCACCTCGCCACCAGCCACCCCACCACCACCCGGTCTCCGGCCGGTCCGGCCCCACAGCCGGACCGGCCGGAGCCGAGCAGGGCCGTGGAGACGAGCTGGCGGAGCGCGACGACGATCGCGGCGCCGGCGAGATCGGTCCAGTTTTCCAGGGTGGCCAGCCGGACCAGACTGGCCGCCACCAGCAGGTCGAGCAGCACCCGCAGCGCCGTACGCCACGAGCCGGTGGTCAGCAGGGTCACCGCCGCCACCGCCAGGGCGAGCGCGGTGAGCAGGGTGCCGAGTCCCCTCACCGCCGCCCCGTCCCGGCCGCCCCGGCCCGGTCCGGCGGGGCACCGCCGTCCGGGGTGCCGAGCTGGCGCTGCTCCTGCCGGATCTCCCGGCCGAGGAAGTAGTTCAGCGCCGTCCGGATGGTGGCGATCGCGGCCAGCCGGCCGAGCTGGCCGAAGGTCGGCGAGACCGCGGTACGCAGGATGTCGGCGGCGAGCTGGAACTCCAGCCCCAGGGTGAGGAACCGGCCCAGCGACAGCCGGATCGGGGTGAACACGGCGGCCGAGCGGTGCCGGATCCCCGCTACCATGAACCGGCCGGCGCTCCAGACCGCGCCGACGAAGATCACTGCCGCCCCGACCGCCTCCACGATGGTGACCAGCACCTGGACGACGCGGGCCAGCAGTTCCTCGGGCACTCCGGGGCACCCCTACTGGTGGGACCAGCGGGTGTCCGGCCGGGGCACCTGCTCACCGTCGACGAACAGGTCGACCTTCTCGTTGAAGAACGCCACCATCCCGGCGATCGGCTGTATCAGGTGGGTGGGGAAGTCGTACGCCCAGGCCACGTCGTTGTGGGTGGTGTCGCCGACCCGGACCGACCAGTAGTTGCTGGTCCGGCCCTTGTACGGGCAGGCGGTCTCCGTCCCGGTGGGAATCAGCCGGCCGAGGTCCACCTCGGCCCGGTTCAGGTAGTACCGGGTGGGCACGCCGGTCTCGAAGACCAGCACCGGCGAGCCCGTCTCGGCCAGCACCTCGCCGTCGATCTCGACCCGGACCCGCCGGGTCGACCGCAGCGCGTCCACCCGGGCGTACGGGTCACGCGGGTGCACGAAGACCTCCTCGTCCTCTTCGAACCAGGTGTCCAGGGTGTCCCACTCGAAGCGCACCATGTCGGCCAGCCCTTCGACCGACTTCTCGGTGTGTACCCGGACGCAGCCCGAGTGGTAGGTGTCGCCCACCCGGATGCCGTACTGCCGGGCCGTACCGACGCTGTACTGCTGCACGTCGTGCTCGTCGACCAGCAGGTCCTGGCGGACGTCCCGGATCGGGATGTAGTAGTGCGGGTAGTGCTGCGCCTCCCAGACGTACCGGGCGTCGTTGGTGTCGAAGACCCACTCGCCGTTGAGCAGGCCACGGATCCGCCGGGCGCAGGGCTCGACGTGGTCGACCGGTACGATCGCGCGTGGATAGAGGGACACGGGTTTCTCCTCCGCGATTCGAGGTCTGGTCAGGCCCCCTGACCCTGGTTCTGCATCAGGCCACCGTCCACGAAGTACGTCGAGCCGGTGACGTAGTCGGCGTCGGAGCTGGCCAGGAAGACCGCCACCCGACCGATCTCGACCGGCTCCGCGGCCCGCTTGAACGGGATGCTCTGCACCTGCTCCTCCAGGTACTTCGGGTCGTCGATGGCCCGCTGGTTGAACGGGGTGAGCACCATGCCCGGCCCGATGTTGTTGACGTTGATCCCCATCGGCGCCAGTTCCAGCGCCATGCTCTTGGCGAGGTTGAGCAGCGCGCCCTTGCTGGTGTCGTAGTCCGAGCCGCCGGCCCGGGCCACCTCCTGGTGGATCGAGGTGATGTTGATGATCTTGCCCTTGCCGCCCTGGTCCCGGCGGTGCCGGGCGAACCGCCGCGAGCAGAAGAAGGCGCCGTAGACGTTGATCCGGATGGCCCGGTCCCAGGTCTCGGTGTCCAGGTCGATCACCGGGATGCCCGAGGCGTCCACCCCGGCGTCGTTGATCAGCACGTTCAGCTCGCCGAACTCGGCCAGCGCGGTGTCGAACATCGCCTCCACCTGGTCCTCTTCGCTGATGTCGCCGCGCACCACCACGGCCCGCCGGCCGGCCTGCTCCACCTGCTGCCGGGTGTGCTGTGCGCCGTCGTGGTCGTGCAGGTAGTGCACCACCACGTCGGCGCCCTCCTTGGCGAACTCGATCGCGCTGGCCTGACCGATCCCGGAATCCGAACCGGTGATCAGCGCCGTCGTTCCTTCGAGCCGTCCAGTCATCAACTTCCTCCCCCTGTCGGCACCGCCTCGTCCGAGGCGGTGGTGAGTTCCCAGGCCGCGCCGATCAGTCCGATGTGCGAGAACGCCTGCGGAAAGTTCCCGAGCTGCTCCCCGGTGTGCGGGTCGACCTGCTCGGCGAGCAGCCCGAGGTCGTTGGCGACGCCCGCCACGTTCTCGAACATCGCCGCCGCCCGGTCCCGTTCGCCGGCCAGCACCAGACACTGCACCAGCCAGAAGGAGCAGAGCGTGAACGCCGCCGGGTCGCCCGCCCAGCGCCGGACCAGGCCACCCCGGGAGAGCCGCTCCTCGATCAGCCGGATGGTGGCCCGCATCCGCTCGTCGGTGGCGGGCAGGAAACCGGCGACCGGCATGAGCAGCACGCTGGCGTCGAGCTGGTCCGAGCCGAAGGCACCGGTGTAGGCACCGACCTCCGCATTCCAGCCCTCCCTAAGTACCGTCTCCCGGATCTCGTCCCGGGCCGCCGCCCAGCGGGCCAGGTCGTCGGGGTCGCCCAACCGGTCGCCGAACCGCACCGCCCGGTCCAGCGCCACCCAGCAGCCCACCTTGGACGACACGTAGTGCCGGGCGGCATCCCGGGCCTCCCACATCCCGGCGTCCGGCTCCCGCCACCTGGTCACCGTCTGGTCGGCGAGGCTGCGCAGCAGGTCGCGGACCTCCGCACGCATCGGGTCGAGGTAGTCCCGCAGCCGCCAGGCCGCGTCCAGCACCTCGCCCGGCACGTCGAGCTGGTGCTGCCGCCACGCCTCGTTGCCGACCCAGACCGGTGAGCTGTCGGCGTAGCCGCGCAGCGTCTCGATCCGGCGCTCGGTCAGGTCCCGCTCCCCCTCCACGCCGAACATGATCGGCGCCGGCTCCCCGCCGATCCGGCCGACCGCCGAGGCGACCCAGCCGAAGAGCCGGTTCGCCTCCGTCGGGCAGGCCGCGACCCAGAGCGCCCGCAGCGTCAGGCTGAAGTCGCGCAGCCAGGCGTACCGGTAGTCGTAGTTGCGGTCACCGCCGAGTTCCTCCGGCAGCGAGGTGGTGGCGGCGGCCACCACCGCGCCGCTCGGCACGTAGGTGAGCCCCTGCAACACCAGGGCGTTGCGCCGGACCAGGTCCGGATAGCGGCCCTGGTAGTCGTGGTGTGCCGCCCAGGACCGCCAGCCCTCGACCGTGTCGCCGAACGCGTCCGTCTCGTCCACCGGGTGCGGCGCCATCTCGTGGAAGGTCGGCCGGTAGGCGAGGACGAAGGTGTCCCGCTGCCCGGCACCGACGGTGAACCGGGCCGTCGCCTCGGCTCCCTGCACGGTCAGCGGCATCGGGGCGGTCAGCGCCAACGTCGTCGGTCCGGAGGTCGCGGTCAGCTCGCCGTCCCGCCACACCAGGTACGCGGTCCGCCGGCCGTACTCGAACCGGGGGCAGTAGGACAGCTCCATCGGGACGGTCCCGGAGAGGCCCTCCACCACGCGGACCAGTACGCCTGGGGACCGACGGCCGATATCGTGCCCCCGGGCACCGGATTCCAGCAGCAGACCGTCGGTCAGCGACACCTCGCCGTGCTCGGTCCGGAACACCGTACGCAGCACCAGCGTGTCGGGCAGGTAGTTCCGGCGGACCTCGAAGCGCTCGGCCGGCCGGATCCACCAGTGCCCACCGGTGACGTCCAGCAGCCGGCAGAAGACCGAGGGCGCGTCGAACCGCTCCGGGCACCACCAGTTGACCGAGCCGGAGCGGTCGACCAGCGCGGCGCTACGCCCGTCGGCCAGCAGCCCGTACTCGGCGATTCCTCCGGCCCCCACGCAGCGGGCTACCCCCGGGCGGCGGCTCTAATCCCGCAGGTCAGCCGGGGCGGGCGGGGTACCCACGGCTTGACAACAGGAACTTAGGTCAGGCTAACCTACTACACCGGGCGCACCGATCGCCCGCACCGACCGACAGACCCGCTCTGCGCAGCGGTCACCAAGGAGCACCACGACATGCCGCACCCCCGTCAGTTCACCCGCCGCAACCTGCTCGGCGCAGCCGGCGCGCTCGGCCTCACCGCCCTGCTCGGCGCCTGCGGCCAGGACGACGCCCCCGGTACGGACACCGGCACCGGGGGCGGGTGGAGCTTCACCGACGACCGGGGCCAGACCGCGTCCGCCGCGAGCCGGCCGAACCGGGTCGTCGCGTTCGTCGGCACCGCCGCCGCGCTGTACGACTTCGGCGTCACCGAAGCGCTCGTCGGGGTGTTCGGCCCGACGAAGCGCGGCGACGGCAGCCCGGACGTGCAGGCCGGCGAACTGCCGGTGGCCGGGCTGACCGTCATCGGCAACACCTGGGGCGAGTTCAACATCGAGGCGTACGCCTCGGTCAAGCCCGAACTGCTGGTCACGCACGAGTACGAGAAGAACTCGCTCTGGTACGTACCGGACGAGAGCAAGGACAAGATCGTCCCGTTGGCTCCCACCGTGGCCCTGGTCGCCTCGCGGGCCCCGCTGGACAGGGTGATCAGCCGGCACGCCGACCTCGCCGCCGCGCTCGGCGCCGACCTGAACGCGTCGAAGGTCACCGAGGCCAAGGCCCGGTTCGAGGCCGCCGCCGCCAGCATCCGGGCGGCGGTCGCGGCCAACCCGGGAATCCGGGTGCTCGCCTGCTCCGCCGCCGAGGAGCTCTTCTACGCCTCCAACCCGGGCGTCAACTCCGACATCCTCTACTACAAGTCCCTCGGCGTGGACGTCGTGGTGCCGGGCAAGCTCGACGACGGCGGCTACTTCGAAAGCCTGAGCTGGGAGAACGCCGACAGGTACCCGGCCGACCTGCTGCTGCTGGACAACCGCAGCTCCACCCTCCAGCCCAAGGACCTGACCGGCAAGCCCACCTGGCAGCAGCTCCCGGCGGTGAAGGCCAACCAGATCGTCGGCTGGAACAGCGAGCCCCGGTTCTCGTACGCCGGCAGTGCCGCCGCCCTGGAGACGCTGGCCACCGCGCTCCGCTCCGCCCGCAAGGTGGCCTGACGAGCGGATTCGGCGGGCCGGGTCAGCCGCCGAACGCCGACAACCCGGTAAGCCGGGCTGGGTCAGCCAGCGAATGCGGACAGCCCGGTGAGCCGCTGCCCGATCACCAACTGATGGATCTCCGAGGTGCCCTCGTAGGTCAGCACGCTCTCCAGGTTGTTGGCGTGCCGGAGCACCGGATATTCCCCGCTGATGCCGTTCGCGCCAAGGATGGTCCGGCACTGCCGGGCGATGGCGATCGCCTCCCGGACGTTGTTCAGCTTGCCGACGCTGACCTGCTCCGGCCGGAGCCGGCCGGCGTCGGCCAGCCGGCCCAGGTGCAGCGCCAGCAGATAGCCCTTCTGCAACTCGACCGCCATGTCGGCCAGCTTGGCCTGGGTGAGCTGGAAGCCGGCGATCGGCCGGCCGAACTGCTCCCGGCTGGTGGCGTAGTCGATCGCGGCGTGCAGGCAGTCCCGGGCGGCGCCGAGCGCACCCCAGACGATGCCGTACCGCGCCTCGGTCAGGCAGCTCAGCGGGGCCCGCAGCCCGGCCGCGGCCGGCAGTTGGGCGTCGGCCGGCAACCGTACCTCGTCGAGCACGATCTCCCCGGTCGAGGAGGCGCGCAGCGACATCTTGTGCCGGATCTCCCGCGCCGTCACCCCGGGCGTCTGCATGGGTACGACGAAGCCCCGCACCCCCTCGTCGGTACGCGCCCAGACGACGGCGAGATCGGCGACCGGCGCATTGGTGATCCACATCTTGC
Source organism: Plantactinospora sp. KLBMP9567 (assembly GCF_033446045.1). NCBI lineage: Bacteria > Bacillati > Actinomycetota > Actinomycetes > Micromonosporales > Micromonosporaceae > Plantactinospora > Plantactinospora sp. KLBMP9567. The sequence continues at coordinate 87,988 of NZ_JAWQRR010000038.1, forward strand.
CGCCGGTCAGCACCCAGTCGGAGCCGTCCCGGCGGGCCCGGGTCGTCATCGAGGCGGGGTCGGAGCCGTGGTCCGGCTCGGTCAGCCCGAAGCAGCCGATCAGCTCGCCGGCCGCCATCCGCGGCAGCCAGTGCTGCTTCTGCTCCTCGGATCCGTACCGCCAGATGGCGTACATGGCCAGCGATCCCTGCACGGACACCAGGGACCGTACTCCGGAGTCGCCGGCCTCCAGTTCCAGGCAGGCCAGCCCGTACGCGACGGCCGAGGCGCCGGCGCAGCCGTACCCGGTCAGGTGCATGCCGAGCAGGCCGACCTTGCCGCACTCGACGGCCAGGTCCCGCACCGGGGCCTGGCCGGTCTCGTACCAGCCGGCGACGTGCGGGCGTACCCGGGTCGCCACGAGCTGGCCCACCACGGACCGGATCTGCCGGTCCTCCTCGGTCAGCGAACCGTCCAGGTCGAGCAGGTCGAGCGGGGGTGTCCCGCCCCGGCTGGGAGCCTCGGTCATGACCGCCACCCTAACGGCCGGCCAGCGGGCGTCCTCGGGGTCAGGAGGCCGGCAGCACCAGGACCCGGGCGTGGATCTGGTTGCGCTGCTGGAGCGCGGCGCGCAGTGCGCGGTGCAGTCCGTCCTCCAGATAGAGACCGCCGCCCCACTGCACGACGTGCGGGAAGAGGTCGCCGTAGAAGGTGGAGTCCTCGGCGAGCAGCTTGTCCAGCGCGAGTTCCCGCTTGGTCGTGATGAGCTGGTCGAGGCGCAGCGGGCGTGGCGGGATCTCTGCCCACTGCTTCAACGTGAGCCCGTGGTCCGGGTAGGGACGCCCGTCCCGAACCGCTTTGAAGATCACGACGGCACGCTCCTCCCCATGGCCGTGCTGGCCCGACCCCTTGCTGCTACTCCGGCGGCCCGCCACCTGCGCGAGCCGCACCGTACCGATGACGCCCGTCAGCCTAGCGACCTCCGACGAGCTCTTGGTTTGTCCACGGATGTCAGTTTCGTTACTACCTCCGGTGCCATCCTGACCCGCGTGGTCAGCATGTCAGCCCCACCGTCCTCGGTGCACCACCTGCTCCACCGGCCGGCGACCACGTCGCAACGACGGCGATCGATAATCCGGCGCCGGATAGCCGATGCTGAGCGCGCCGATCGGGGTGAGGCGCTCCGGCACGCCGAACGCCGCCCGGAACGGGCCGATCCGCTCCGGCGGAATGCCGAAGAAGCAGGCGCCGAGCCCGGAGTCCACCGCGGTCAGCAGCATCAGCAGCGCGGCGAAGCCGGTGTCGACGTACCAGTACGGCACCGGCCAGCGGGCCTCGTCGCGGTCCGTCCACCCCTTGTCCGGCTCGGCGTACCGGTCGAGGTAGGCGGAGCGGTCCGCCAGCGGTACGACGATCAGCGGTGCCCGCCGCATCCCGGTCAGCCACCGGCTCTGCCCCTCGGCGGCCGGGTCGCGCCGGGCGCCCTCCGGGGTGGTCGCCGTCCAGAACAGCTCGCGGTCCGCCGGCTCGGTCAGCACCAGGAACGCCCAGCCCTGGGAGAACCCGGCCGACGGGGCCCGGACGGCGTGCTCCAGCAGCCGGTCCACCAACTCCGGCGGTACCGGCCGATCCGGGTCGTAGTTGCGCACCATCCGCCGCCGCCGGACGACCGTCGAGAACTCCATCGCGCGCCCCTCCACGCTCTCGCCCAGGCGTCAGGCGCCGGGCCGGATGCCCCAGCTACCCTGCCAGGTCTGTCCCGGTTCGAGGACGATCACGTCCCGGCCGGAGCGGAACGCGTCCGGCGGGCAGGTCATCGGCTCGACCGCCACCGACCGCCGGTAGCGGTCGCCGAGCAGGGTGTCCCCGGTGAAGACCTGCCACCAGCCGAACGACGGGTCGGCCCAGATGCTCACCGCCGCCTCCGGATCCGGGCCGGAGAGCGTGACGCTGGAACCCCAGTCGTGGGTCAGCGCCGGGTCGAGGTCGCCGAAGGCCAGGTCGAGGACGGCCGGGCCGATCCGGCGCGGCTCGGTGAAGTCGTACTCCCCGCCGGTCACCTTGGCCGCGCCGATCGGCAGCAGCCGGCCGTCCAGCAGCAGTCGGCTGCGCCCCGGTACCCGCAGCCGCAGGTCGTCCACGGCGACCCCGGGCAGCCGCAGGTAGGGGTGCACGGAGAAGCCGAACGGGCAGGGCGCCCCGCCGACGTTGGTCGCCTCGTGGCGTACTCGCAGCCCGTCGGCGCCGACCTGCCACTGTGCGCGCAGCGACAGCGGCCACGGGTAGCCGACCTGGGCCGGCATCTCGCAGGCCACCACCACCGCGTCCGGGCGCTGCTCGACCAGCCGCCACGGCAGCCAGTTGACCAGGCCGTGGATCGCGGTGTGCCGCTGCGGCTCGGTCAGCGGAAGCTGCAACTCCTGCCCGGCGAAGGTGTACTGGCCGTCGCGGATCCGGTTCGGCCACGGGGCGAGCACCTGACCCGCGCTGCCGGCCGGCAGTTCGTCCTCCGGGTATCCGTCGAGGTAGTCGACGCCGTTCGCCCGGTACGCCCGCAGCCCACCACCGACCTCGACCACCACGGCCTCCTGGCCGGCGGCCGAAATGGTCCACTGTGCACCGGAGAGCGGCCGGGCCGCCTTGACGTTGTCCATGCCGGGACGATAGCCGTTACCCGGCGGCGGCGCCCGGCTGGCCGGACACCGCGCCGCTGCCCGAGCCGGAGCCGGCGGCCGCACCGGCCGGCCCGGAAGCGGCGGACCCGGGACCGGCGGGTGAGCCCGGCTCGGCATCGTCGTCGCCCGGCTGCGGCGCCCGGTACCGCACCAGCGCCGGGAAGAAGATCCCCAGCAGCAGCGCGAGGATGGCCGCGGCCACCCCGCCGCCGACCCAGGCGAAGCCGACCCCGAAGGCGGCGGCGGTGGTTCCGGCGCGCAGGTCACCCAGCCGGGGGCCACCCGCGACCACCGTGATGTTCACGCCCTGCAACCGGCCGCGCAGCCGGTCCGGGGCATAGACCTGCAACATCGACTGCCGGAAGACCGCGCTGACCAGGTCGGCCGCTCCGGCCACCGCGAGCAGCAGGACGGCCAGCCAGAGCTGCCGGGCCAGCCCGGCGACGGCGATCGCCAGCCCCCAGCCGACCACCGCACAGACCAGGGCCAGCCCCTGCCGGCGTACCCGGCTGATCCAGCCCGAGGTGAGCCCGCCGAGCACCGACCCGATCGCGATCGCGCTGAACAGCCAGCCGACCGCCGAACCGCCGCCGAACCGCTCCTGCGCCACCTCGGGGAAGAGCGCCCGGGGCATCGCCAGCACCATCGCGATGATGTCGACGGCGAAGGAGAGCAGCAGCACCGGGGTGGTGGCCAGGTAACGGAACCCGTCCACCACGCTGGCCAGGCCGGCCCGCCGGGGCGGTCCGCCGTCGTCCAGCGGCGGTATCGGGGGGAGCCGGTAGGTGGCCCAGAGCGAGACGGTGAAGAGCACCGCGTCCACCCCGTACGCCACCGGCAGCACCGCCTCGACCGGTCCGGCCGAGAAGACCAGGCCGGCGGCGAGCGGACCGAGTACCCCACCGGCGGTGGAGGTGGTGTAGCCGAGCGTGTTCGCGGCCGGCACCAGCGAGGTGGGTACCAGCCGGGCGATGATCGCCTGTCGGGCCGGCGAGCTGATCGCGAACGCGGTCGTCTGCACCGCGACCAGCACCAGCAGCAGAACCGGGCTGCCGACCCGGAACAGCGCCTGGAGCAGCAGCCCTCCGGTGGAGATCCACATCAGTACCGAGCTGGCCAGCAGCAGTTTGCGCCGGTCCACCGCGTCGGCGACGGCACCGCCCCAGAGGCCGAAGACCAGCAACGGGACGAATCCGGCGATGCCCAGCAGGCCGACCCAGAACGACTTCTCGGTCAGCGCGAACATCTCCACCGGTACCGCGACCGCGGTGAGCTGGAAGCCGAACATCGAGACGCCGTTGCCGATCCAGAGCCGCCGGTACGCCGGCACCCGCAGCGGACGTACGTCCATCGCCCAGCGGGCGAACCGGCCCCCGGACTGCGCCTTCCCGACGGCGGCCGGCTCGGCGGTCTCGCCCGGCCCCGGTGCGGGGGAGTCGACGGCCGTCCCGCCGTCCGGCGCCGGGTCGCCGCCGACCCGGTCGGCGTCGGGGTCAACGCCGGTCAAGGCGCCAGCCGCTCGATGATCCAATCATCCGCACCGGTCAGACGGTAGCGCAGTCGATCGTGCAGCCTGCTGGCCCGTCCCTGCCAGAACTCCACCGTCGCCGGCACCACCCGCAGGCCGCCCCAGTGTGGCGGTGCCGGCACCGGTACGCCGTCGGGAAACCGCTGTGCGGCGGCCCGGAACCGGTCATCCAGCGCGGCCCGGTCGGACAGCACCTCCGACTGCGGGCTCGCCCAGGCCCCGAGCTGCGACCCGCGCGGCCGGGCGGCGAAGTACGCCTCCGTCTCGGCCCGGTCGACCGGCCCGATCGTGCCGCAGATCACCACCTGGCGCTGGATCGGATACCACGGCAGCAGCAGGCTGGCGTACGGGTTGACCCGCGCCTCGGTGCCCTTGCGCGACCCGTAGTTGGTGTAGAACACCAGCCCGCGCTCGTCGTACCCCTTCAGCAGGACGGTCCGGGTGCTGGGCCGGCCCTGCGCGTCGGCGGTGGCCACCACCATCGCGTTCGGCTCGGGGAGCCCGGCCGCGACCGCGTCGAGGAACCAGCGGTGGAACTGTGTCCACCAGTCGGGCGCCAGGTCCGCCTCGGCGAGCCCGTCGGCCGACCTGTATTCCCGGCGCAGCTCGGCCGGCGGTGTGTCCCGCATCACGTCACATCCCTGTTCGTCGATCGAAAGCGGAGGACCGGCGCCGACCCGGCCGAGCCGGCGGGCGATCCCGGGGCCGGCCCGTCCTTGCCGCGTCGTGTCGCGCGTAGCACAACCGTGACCTCTCGCAAAGTTAGTTACCCAGCAGGCAAGATGGCACGAATACATCGCTGAGTTCGCCAAGGGTTCGCGCCGGGTACCGCCGGGTGGGCCCTGAATGCACGGACGACCCATCCAGGAGCGCGCATGTCCGACTTCAAACCGGGGCTGGAAGGCGTGATCGCCTTCGAGACCGCCATCGCCGAGCCTGACAAGGAAGGAGGGGCGCTGCGCTATCGCGGGGTCGACATCGAGGACCTGATCGGTCAGGTCTCCTTCGGCAACGTCTGGGCCCTGCTCGTGGACGGCCGGTTCGGTCCCGGCCTGCCCCCGGCCGAACCGTTCCCGGTGCCGGTGCACTCCGGCGACATCCGGGTCGACGTGCAGTCCGCGGTGGCGATGCTGGCGCCGTACTGGGGACTTTCGCAGTTCCTCGACATCTCCGACGAGCAGGCCCGGGAGGACCTGGCCCGGGTCTCGGTGACCGCGCTCTCCTTCGTCGCCCAGTCGGCGCGCGGGCTCGGCCTGCCGGCCGTACCGCAGAAGGAGATCGACAAGGCGGAGACCATCGTCGAGCGGTTCATGAAGCGCTGGCGGGGCGAACCCGACCCACGGCACGTCAAGGCCGTCGACGCCTACTTCATCTCCGCCGCCGAGCACGGTCTGAACGCCTCCACCTTCACCGCCCGGATCGTCGCCTCGACCGGTGCGGACGCCGCCGCCTGCATCTCGTCGGGCATCGGCGCCCTCTCCGGCCCGCTGCACGGCGGCGCACCGTCCCGGGTACTGCACATGATCGAGGCGGTGGAGCGCAGTGGCGACGCCGAGGGGTACGTCAAGGGCGTACTCGACCGGGGCGAGCGGCTGATGGGCTTCGGCCACCGGATCTACCGGGCCGAGGACCCGCGCGCCCGGGTGCTGCGGCGTACTGCCAAGGAGCTGGGCGCGCCCCGCTTCGAGATCGCCGAGGCGCTGGAGAAGGCCGCCCTGGAGGAGCTGCACAACCGCAAGCCGGACCGGGTACTCGCCACCAACGTCGAGTTCTGGTCGGCCGTGGTGCTCGACTTCGCCGAGGTACCGGCGCACATGTTCACCTCGATGTTCACCTGTGCCCGGATGGGCGGCTGGAGCGCGCACATCCTGGAGCAGAAGAAGCTGAAGCGGCTGGTCCGGCCGGCCGCCCGGTACACCGGCCCCGGGCAGCGCCTGCCCACCGAGGTGGAGGGCTGGGACGCCGTCCCGCACGACGCCTGAGCTGCGCGAAGGGCCCCACTCCGACCGCTGCCGCGGACCGGGGAGGGGTCCTTCGGCGCAGTCCGGGTCCGGCGCCGTGGCGGATGTGGGGCAGACCTCAGTCGCCGCGGTGGGATCGTCCCCCGGGCCGCGCGGCCGAGGTGCGAGGATGGGATGGCGGCAGCGTCGCCGGATCAACCGCTCGGCTCACGGGCCTCTCGGCCCACCGGAAGGACCTTCGTAACCGTGGCTGACGTATCGACCATTCGGATTCCCGACGAGATCAAACCCGCTGACGGCCGGTTCGGCTGCGGCCCCTCCAAGGTGCGTCCGGCGGCGGTCTCCGCGCTGGCCGACGTCGCCACGACGTACCTCGGCACCTCGCACCGGCAGAAGACCGTGCGCGACCAGGTCGCCCGGCTGCGCCGGGGCATCGCCGAGTTCTTCTCCCTGCCCGAGGGCTACGAGGTGGTGCTCGGCAACGGCGGCACCACCGCCTTCTGGGAGGTGGCCACCTTCGGGCTGGTGCGGGACCGGGCCCAGTTCGCCAGCTTCGGTGAGTTCGGCGCCAAGTTCGCCAAGTCGGTCAAGGATGCGCCGTTCCTCGGCGAGCCCACCGTGCGCAAGTCCGACCCGGGCACCGCGCCGTCGCTGGTCGCCGAGGCCGGCGTCGACGTCTACGCCACCCCGCACAACGAGACCTCGACCGGGGTCGCGGTGCCGATCCGCCGGGTGGCCGGTGCCGACGACGACGCGCTGCTGCTGGTCGACGCGACCTCCGGGGCGGGCGGCCTGGAGGTGAACGTCCGGGAGACCGACGTCTACTACTTCGCCCCGCAGAAGTGCTTCGGCTCCGACGGCGGGATCTTCCTCGCCCTGATGTCGCCGGCCGCGCTGGCCCGGGCGACCGAGATCAAGTCCTCGGGGCGCTACATTCCGGCCTTCCTCGACCTGGTCACGGCGATCGACAACTCGCGGCTGGAGCAGACGTACAACACCCCGGCGCTGGCGACGATCTTCCTGGCCGCCGAGCAGACCGACTGGATGAACGCGCAGGGCGGGCTGGCCTGGGCGGCCAAGCGCACCGCCGAGAGTGCCGCCATCGTGTACGGCTGGGCCGAGCGCTCCGCCGTGACGACGCCCTTCGTGACCGATCCGGCACTGCGCTCCAATGTGGTGGCCACGGTCGACTTCGCCGAGGGTGTCGACGCGACCGCGATCGCCAAGGCGCTGCGGGCGAACGGGATCGTCGACACCGAGCCGTACCGCAAGCTCGGCCGCAACCAGCTCCGGATCGCGCTCTTCCCGGCCGTCGAGCCCGCCGACGTGGAGGCGCTGACCACCTGCGTCGACTACGTGGTCGACCGGCTCTGAGTCGAACCGTCCCTCGGGTCGGGCCGGTCGGCCGGACCGCCCGACCCGAGTGATCAATTCGTGCAGCTCACCCGCGACATGCGGGCGCGCCTCTCCCCAACGGGTGACGGAGCAGCGTACCGTGTGACGAGGACGCCCGGGTGTCTGACCTGTGGCGTGGGGCCAGCGAGGCGGGACGGAGGCAACGCGATGCGGCCAGTACGCTTCGTCGCCCTCTCCGAGGACGGCCAGGCCATGGTGCTCACCGACGAGGTGGGCCGTCTTCTCGCGCTGCCGATCGACGAACGGGTCGCGACCGTCCTGCACAACGAGCCCGGCAGCGCACCACTGGCTGCGGTCGGTCCCGGCACCGAGCCGGCGCCCTCGCTGTCACCACGGGACATCCAGGCCCGGATCCGTTCCGGCGAGTCCGCCGAGGACGTGGCCCGGATCGCCGGGGTTCCGGTCGACCGGGTGCTGCGCTACGCCGGCCCGGTGCTCCAGGAGCGGGCGATGCTCGCCCAGCACGCCCGGCGGACCCGGCTGAGGAACGCGGAAAACCAGGCGCCGCTCGCCGAGATCGTCGACGGCCGGCTCTCCCAGCACGGCATCGACACCGAGAAGATCTCCTGGGACGCCTACCGGCGCGACGACGGCACCTGGCGGATCGTCGCGACCTGGCCTTCCGGCAAGGCCACCGCCCAGGCGATCTGGGATCTCGACAAGGCGCGCCAGGCGGTGACGCCGCACGACGACATGGCGCAATACCTCTGCGCCGAGCGCCCCGCGCCGCTGCTCGGCCAGGAGCCCGCGCCGGAACGCGGCGGGCACGCCCTGCCCGGTCCGTCCCGGGTGGAGCCGAGTCGTGGCGGGCACGGCCTGCCGGCGGCGGCCGGCGACCACGCCCGGCCCGGCCGGGATCCGATCCGCGCCGGCCGGGACGCGCTACTCGCCGGGCTCGACCGGCCGCTCGGCTCGACCGCCGGGCGCGGCCTCGACCCGGCCGCGTCGATGGCGTCGCCGGACGCGCCCCGGCAGCGTCCGGTCTCCGGTGGTGCGGCCGCACTGCTCGGCGGCGGCGCCGGCTCCGCGTTCGACGACGACGCCGACGCGCCGAAGGAGGTCCCGGCGGTGCCGTCGCTGGCGGTGCTCCGGCCGCGCCGCGCCGCCACCGGGCCGGGTTCCGGTGAGTCCGGTGACACCTCCGGCAAGCCGCGCAAGCGCCTGCCGAGCTGGGACGACGTCCTCTTCGGCAGCGGCCCCGCCGCCCGCGAAACCTCCTGACGCCCTCGCACGTCCACCGCTCCACGCCCCGGCGGCCAGGCGCCCACGGGGGCCGGAGCCGCTACAGTGGCCAGGTCGCCAACCGGTCGTACGTCGGCCGGGGGCCGAGATGGCTGCGTACCAGCACCAGCTCGGTCGCCGGCCAGGACGGCCCGAGATAGCCGTCGAGGGTACGCAGGTCCTCGTCGAGGCTCTCCCGGTCCAGCCGGTCACCGGGACGGGCCAGGGTGAGGTGCGGTCGCAACGGCCGGAAGTCGAACGGAAGCCTGGACCGGCGCAACTCCCGCCGGACCGTCGCGGCCAGCCGGCGCAGCCCGTCGACCTCGCCGAGCAGCCCGACCCAGAGCACCGTGAACCGCCCCCGCCCGAACCGCCCACCGCCGCCGAGCTGCAGCCGGGGCGCCGTCCGCCCGGCCCCCGGTTCGACGCGCCCGGCGGCCGCGCGCCGGCGCCGGACCGGCGGGTGCCGCCACAGCTCGACGGCCCGGGAGAGCGCCTCTTCCACTGTGTGCAGCCGGTCGTCCGGCACCTCGCCGAGGAACGCGACGGTCACGTGCAGGCTCGACCGAGCGGTCAGCCGTACGTTGATCCCCGCGTCGGCCGCCGCGCCGACCCGGAGCCGGTGCGTCTGCGCGACGATGTCGTCCAGCGCCTCCGGCGGCGGATAGACGGCCACGAAGAGTCGCATCTCAGCGCCGCTTTCGGCAGCGGGTCGCCGACCGGCGGATCAACCGCTGCCCTGGCGCGGCCCGGCGTGCGGGGACGGCAGGATCAGGCCGGCGGCCTGTAACTCGCCCTCGACGCGTACCCGCTCGATCTCCAGGTCGACGCCGTCGAGATCGCCGAGGTGCTCGGCCACGCCCAGGCAGCGGCTGGCCAGGCGCAGCCGGTCGTCGTACGCCTCCAGCACCGCGTCCTGCCAGAGCCGGGAGCGTCCGGCGATGCTCAGCCGCTGGTCGCCCAGCCGGCGCAGGTCGGCGGCGATCCGCTCGATCGCCGGGTGGTCCACCCGGTCGAACTCGGTAGGGTCGACCTCGCGGGCGAGCGCGTCCACTTCGAACGACCGGTCGAGTCGGTCTATCACTCGACGCGACCGGCGGCTGTCCCGACGGCCGGCGAACCAGCAGGCGAGCCGGTCGATCAGCTCGTCGGCGCAGATCAGCGCGGCCACGGCGACCGGCAGGCCGGCTACGGCAAGAAGGGCCAGCGGCAGCGCGAAAGCATGCACGATGGCCACGTCCTCCGACGCTAACCGGCGGCAACCCGGCCCGCCACCGGTTTTGCAATCAACGAATATTGAACCTTCGTCAACCTCCCGTGCGGTCCGCCGTTTCCGAAGCGGAGAGTCAAGGCGCGCCGCGCTGTTCAGGAAAAGGTTCATTCATCGGGTCGCTGGGGAGAGCGCCAGGCGCAGCCGCTCGACCGCCGCCCGGTCGCCGGCCCAACTGACGGCGTCGTCGGCCGAGCGCCGCCAGAGCCAGAGCAGCAACCGCTCCGGACTCGCGCTGATGGTCGCCGCCGGCCCGACCTCGGCCGGCGGGCCGTCTCCCGCTCCGGAGGCCCTGCCGCCGGCCACGCCGGCTGCCTCCCGGACCGGTGCCGCGTCCGGCCGGCCGTTCTGCACCGGCACCGCCGCTCCGGCCCGGGCGACCGATGCCCGGTCGGACGCGACCGTCGCACCGTCCGGGCCGAGCCGGACCAGCCAGCTCGCCGGCCCGGCGGTGGCCAGGACCTGGATCGCGGGATCGGGGAGTACGTCGGTGAAGTCCTCGGGCCACCGCCGGGTGCCGTATCCCAGGAGGATCCGCAACAGCTCGTCGATGCCGTCGGCGGCGAGGTCGGCGGGGATCTCCGCGACGGGCTGGGCGGTCGCCAGCTCCGCGTCCACCCGGTGGATGACCGTCTCCTGCGCCATCCGCCGCAGCCAGAAGCCGACGGTCTGGTCCGGGTCGTACCAGGTGGGTGCGAGCGCGGCCGGATCCCGGCTGTCGAACTCGGCACGCAGCGCAAGGCAGGCCCGGTCGAGCAGCGCCAACGGCTCCTCTGCGGACAGCTCCGGCGGCCACGACGACGGGATCCGCCCGGTCCGCATGCACTCCACCTTGTGCAGATAGACGACTGCGACGTGCCGGACCAGGTCGGCGACGGTCCAGTCCGGACAGCTCGGCACGGCCGCGCCCAGATCGGCGGACGCGACCTGCCGCAGCCGGGCCTGGTCGGCGGCCAGGCACTCCAGTAGTCGCACACGCAGCATGAGGTCAGCTAACCAGAGGGGTCCGACGCCCGCAGGGTGCCGCGCCACCGACGCCCGACAGTCGACGGCGTGGCCCCGGGGTGCCGGACACCTCCGCCGGGTGCCTCACATGTCGGCCGGATGCACCACGTAGAAGCGGGGCAACGGGAGGATGCGCAGCCGGAGCCGGGTACCGGTGCGGTGCAACTGCCAGATCAGTGCCGTACCGGCGGTGGCCAGCGAGATCAGGCCGCCGATCCAGATGCTCGCGCCGGCGCCGAAGCGCTCGGCGATCCAGCCGATGATCGGCGCGCCGACCGGGTTGCTGCCGAGGAACACCAGTACCCAGAGCGACATCACCCGGCCCCGGAACGCCGCGTCGACACCGAGCTGCACCCGCTGGTTGGACGCCTGGGCGAAGAAGACCATGAAGAACCCGGTCAGCGGCAGCAACGCCACCACCAGCCAGTACGTCGGGGCGAGCCCGACCAGGGTGCCGCAGGCGCCGGTCGCCACGGCGGCGCCCAGCACCACCCAGACCGACGGCCGGCTGCGCCGGCCGCTGCCGGCCAGCGCCCCGGCCAGGGCGCCCACCGCGAGCGCGGTGGTGAACAGGCCGAACGAGGCGGCCCCGGTGTTGAAGGTGGTCTTGGCCAGCGCCGAGAGGGTGAGCTGGAAGTTGAACAGGGCCAGCCCCATCACCGACATCAGCACCATCGGCAGCACCAGGTCGGACCGGCGGGCGACGTACCGGAGTCCGTCGATCACCCGGGCGGAGCCGCGCTCGGCGAGCGGCGGCAGCTCGTCGCGGTGCAGCTCGGCCGAGCGCATCAGCACCACGAAGACCACCGGGGCGATCGAACTCAACGCGCTGACCAGGAAGACCGGGCCGACGTCGAAGAGCGCGATCGCCACCCCGGCCACTGCCGGGCCGATGATCCGGGCCGAGTTGAAGGTGGCGGCGGAGAGCGCCAGCGCGTTGGGCAGCAGCGGGGTGCCGACGAGTTCGGAGACGAAGGACTGGCGTACCGGGGTCTCGACCGCGTTCGCCACCCCGAGCAGGCCGGCGAAGACGAAGACGTGCCAGAGCTGCACGACACCGGTGATCACCAGCACGCTCATGCCGAGCGCCAGGAGGCTCCAGGTGCAGTTCGCGACGAACAGGAGTACGCGCTTGTCGTACCGGTCGGCGAGGCGACCGGAGAGCAGGGTCAGCAGGAGTACCGGGGTGAACTGAAGGGCGATGACCACGCCGAGCGCGGAGGCCGAGTTGTCCGAGAGGTCCAGGACGAGCCAGTCCTGTGTGGTGAACATCATCCACACGCCGATCAGCTTGATGAACTGGCCGGTGGCGAAGAGCCGGTAGTTGCGAACCGTCAGGGACTGGAAGGTGGTGCTCAGCTTTGCCCGCACTCGGGGTGCGCCTCCTCGGGTCGTACGCGTCATCCCGACCTCCGGCCTCGACGTTGCGGCCGGAAGGTCCTAACGGACGAAGCGGACCCGGTCCTCTGCGGCGGTCAGTCGCGCGCCACCTTCTGCAGGATCTCCGCGGCGCGCTGGAGCGCGTCGCGGTCCTCCGGGGTCAGCTCGGCGAGCCGGCCGGCCAGCCACTCGTTGCGGGCCCGGTCGAACTGGGCGAGCATCGCGCGGCCGGTGTCGGTGGCCGAGAGGATGACCTGTCGGCCGTCGGTCGGATGGGGGGTGCGCTGCACGAGGCCGCGCTCCTCCAGCTTCGCGACGATCTTGGTCATCGTCGGCGGCTGCACCCGTTCGGTGTCGGCCAGCTCGCGGGGCGTCAGCGCACCGGCCAGCTCCAGGCTGGTCAGGGCGGAGAGCTGGGTCCCCGTGAGGTCGCCGACCGGCCGGGTCTGCCGTACCCGTCGGTTGAGTCGGGTGATCGCGTCGCGCAGCAACGTCGCAAGCTGCGCCGGTGGCATGCGCTTCGCCATCACCGTCCACTCCGTCACGGTCGTTAACCTAACTAATAAGCTAGGCTAACGACCACCGATTATGACCACTGTCACCGAGACCCGGCGCCGTGCTGTTCCAGAGGCTAGAACAGCACGGTCTCGATCGGGCCGCGCAGGAAGTAGACCACGAAGAGCGCGGCCACCCCGTAGAGCAGCGGGTGCACCTCCCGGGCCTTGCCCCGAGCCACCTTGACCAGTACGAAGCTGATCACCCCGGCCCCGATGCCGTTCGAGATCGAGTAGGTGAACGGCATCAGCACGATGGTGAGGAACGCCGGGACGGCGATCTCGTAGTCGTTCCAGTCGATGGTCGGCACCGCGGTCATCATCAGGAACCCGACGATCACCAGCGCCACGGAGGCCGCCTCGAAGGGCACCACCACGACCAGCGGGGCCAGGAACATCGCCAGCAGGAACAACCCGCCGGTGACCAGGTTGGCCGCCCCGGTCCGGGCGCCCTCCGCGACCCCGGCGGCACTCTCGATGTACGACGTGTTGCTCGACGTACTCGCCGCACCGCCGGCCGCCGCGGCCACCGAGTCCACCAGCAGGATCTCCCGGGTACGCGGCGGCATCTTCTGCTCGTCGAGCAGCCCGCCCTCCTGACCGACCGCCACCATCGTGCCCATGGTGTCGAAGAAGTCCGTGATCAGCAGCGTGAAGACGAACATCAGCGCGACCAGTACGCCGGCCCGCTGCCAGGAGCCGAGCAGGTCGAAGTGACCCAGTAGGGAAAGGTCCGGGGTGTCCACCACCCGCTCCGGCAGCGCCGGCACGTTCAGCGACCAGCCGGCCGGGTTGGGCTTCCCGTCCACCACCGACGGGCCGACCTTGGCGATCGCCTCCACCACGATCGCCAGCACGGTCGAGGCGAGGATGCCGATCAGGATCGCGCCCTTGACCCGGCGTACCACCAGCACCAGCGTGACCAGCAGCCCGAGTACGAAGACCAGCGCCGGCCAGCTGACCAGCTTGCCGCCGATGCCGAGCCCGACCGGCACGGTGGTGTTGGCGGCGTCCGGGATCCGCCGGACGAACCCGGCGTCGACCAGCCCGATGATCGTCAGGAACAGCCCGATGCCCACCCCGATCGCGGTCTTGAGCTGGGTCGGCACCGCCCGGAACACGGCGGTGCGCAGCCCGGTCAGCACCAGGACGGCGATGATCAGACCCTCGATCACCACCAGGCCCATCGCGTCGGCCCAGGTCATCTGCGGGGCAATCTCGAACGCCACCAGCGCGTTGACGCCGAGCCCGGCGGCCAGGGCCAGCGGGAACCGGCCGACCACACCCATCAGGATCGTCATCACCCCGGCCACCAGGGCGGTCGCGGCGGCCAGCGCCGGGATGGCCAGCCTGGCACCGTCCCCGTCGACCGCGTTGCCCAGGATCAGCGGGTTGAGCACCACGATGTAGGCCATCGTGAAGAACGTGGCGAGCCCACCGCGCACCTCCCGGCTCACCGTCGAGCCGCGCGCCGTGATCTCGAAGTACCGGTCGAAGGCGTTACCGGCGCCGGACCGGCCGGCCGGCTTCGTCGGGGCGTTGTCCATCGGATCCTCGCAGGGGGTGTACGAGAGTGATCGGGGCATCGTTGATCGGGGCATCGTCCCAGATCACCGGTTGCCGGCAAAGTCCTTCCCGGTTACCAACCCCCACCAGCACGGCCGTACGCTGGAGCGGTGCCCGAGGAGGAGCCGCGGATCGAGCCGCTCGACCCGCCGATGGTCCCGTTCGCCGTCGCCGGGATCGTGCTCTGGGCGGCCGTCGGGCTGGTGCTACTGGTCTTCTTCCGGGACTGGCTCGCCGACACCGGCCGCGAGCACTGGCTGTGGACCTGCCTGGCCGGTTTCCTCGCGGGCTTCCCCGGGCTGGCCGTGATGCTCCGGCACGACGCCAACCGCCGTCGGGCCGGCGGTTGACGGAGCCCGGTCGCGGGAGTCCTCGGTCAGCCGTGCCCGTACGGCTCCGGGGGCTCGGCGGCCTCGACCGAGCCGGGTGCCCGGCTGACCGCGACCGCCTCGACCTCACTGTCGTCGTAGATGGTCGGCAACTCGTCGACCGGCGTCTCGGCCGACTCGACCAGCGTCTCGGAGTGGGCCCCGCAGCCGTGGTCGGCGCTGACCGCCCGGCCGTCGTCCGGCGCGAAGAAGTTTCCGCAGACGCCGAAGGACTGGCGCAGTGCGCCGGCCAGCGGAAGGTAGAAGCCACAGGTACCGCAGCGGGCGGCACGCGGGGCGGCGACCGCGATCGGCGCACTCGGCCCGTGATCGCCGTCGTACCACCGCTGGGCGGTCTCGATCCGGCCCTCCCGGGACATCACCCGGGGCCGCCCGAGGCCCAGTTCCCAGGCCGTCTCCTCCACCGCCGGATCGTCCGAGAGCAGGTAGCCGGGGGCGAGCCGCTCGTCGTCCGGCGGGGTGGGCAGCAGGTCACCGACCCCGAGGTCGCCCGGCTGGAGCCGCTCCTGCCAGGGCAGCCAACTCGGCGCGAGCAACGCGTCCGGGCCGGGCAGCAGGAACGTCTCGCAGATCGTGACGTGCCGGCTGCGCGGCACCCGGGTCACCGTCACCGCCCACCGCCAGCCCTGGTAGCCGGCCATCTTGCACTCGAAGAGATGCGTCACGAGGCGGTCGCCCTCGGCGATCGCCCCCTGGTGGTCGCCGACGTCGGCCGGGTCGACCTCGGTTATGCCCTCCCGCGCCACGTCGACGGCACTGGCGCAGACCTGGTCGAGACGGACGGCTCTGGCCGTGGTGCTCCTGGTCACTCACCCATTCTTGCCTATCCTTGACGGCGGGTCGGCGGCACTCCCCGGCACTTTTCAACGCAGAGATATCTCGGCACAGATCCGACGGTCGTCGACCGGATGGGCGAGGATGATGCTCATGCCGCTGTTCACCCACTCTGGGCGATCGGTTCCCGGGCGTGTCGTCGGTACGGCGATCCGGGCCGTGAGGCTGCTCTTCCGGGGTTCGCTCGGCAGCGCCCGCTGGACGACCCGCCGGGTCGCCCGGGTACGCGCCAAGGGTGCCGGCGGCGAGACCGGGATGGTCCGGCTCTTCGACCTGCACGCCGCCTCGTGTGCCGGCGACACGCTGATCACGATCGGCCTGGCCGGGACGATCTTCTTCAACGCCCCGCTGGGCGAGGCACGGAGCAAGGTCGCGCTCTACCTGCTGATCACCATGGTGCCGTTCGCGCTGCTCGCTCCGGTGGTGGGGCCGCTGCTCGACCACTTCCGGCACGGGCGCCGCTACGCCCTGGCCGCCACCATGCTCGGGCGGGCCTTCCTGGCCTGGCTGATCTCGGACTACATCCACGGCTTCGGCCTCTATCCGGCCGCCTTCGGCGTACTGGCGCTGTCCCGGGCGTACGGGGTGGCCAGGTCGGCGGCGGTACCCCGGCTGCTGCCGGAGGGGATCGGACTCTCCCAGGCCGGCGCCCGGGCCAGCGTGTACGGCTCGATCGCCGGCGGCGTGGTCGTGCCGATCGGCCTGGCCGCGTTCTGGTTCGGTCCACAGTGGCCGCTCCGGGTCGCCTCGGTGATCTTCCTGGTCGGCATGGTGATCGCGTTGCGCCTGCCGCCCCGGGCCGATTCCGATCCGCCGGAGACGGTGCCGAGGGCCTTCCAGGCGCTTCGCCCCGGCCGGAACGGGCGGGAACGGGCACTCAGCCGCAGCGGCCCCGGCGGCCGGCTGGTGATCAGTGCCCTGGTCGGCAGCGCCGTCCTGCGCGGCGTCTACGGCTTCCTGCTGCTCTTCCTCGCCTTCGCGATCAAGGCCGGCGACCTGGACACCGAACTCTTCGGCCGCCAGCACGGCGCCGAGATCGCGCTCGGGGCGGTCGGCGGCGCCCTCGGCATCGGCACGTTCCTGGCCACCGCCCTCGGTACCCGGCTGCGCATCCACCGCCCGGTCGTGCTCCAGGCCGCCGGCCTGGTGCTGGTGACCGGGGTCGGGGTACTGGCCACACTCCGGTTCTCGCTGCTGCTGGTCGCCCTGCTCTGCCTGGTCACCGCCGTGACCAGCGGCATCGCGAAGCTGGCCGTAGACGCCTCGATCCAGGAACGGGTCCCGGAGCGGCTCCGGGCCACCGGGTTCGCGCACTCCGAGACGGTGCTGATGCTGGCCTTCGTGGCCGGCGGCGGGCTCGGTCTGGTACCGCTGGACGGCCGGCTCGGGGTCGGCCTGCTCACCGGCCTCGCCGCCGTCGGTACTGTCTGGGCGTTCGTCGTCGCCACCCGGCTGCGCGGCGAGCGGCTGTCCGGGCGGGCGATGGCCGAGGGCGAAGGGCCCGACGACCGGCGATCCGGTGAGGACCGGGTGCCCACCGGCGACGACCCGGCGCCCACCTCCCCGGCCCCCGTGTCCCACCGCCCGGAAGGCGACGAGCCGGCCGTCGACGCAACGGCGGAGAGCGACGAGGACTCGCAGCTCGCGCCCCCCGGCTACCACATCTACCGGCCATCGTCCGCGGTACCCGGCTCCGGGCCGGGCGAGGAGGGCTCGCGCCGGGAAACCCGGGGGAAGTAGTGGGCGACGCGATACTCGTGGTCACGGCCGTCGCGGTCGAGGCCGAGGCGGTACGTGCCGGCCTGGTCGCCGACGCGGTCACCGTCGAGCCGGTGGGGGTTGGCCCGGCCGCAGCCGCCGCCGGCACCGCCCGGCTGATCGCGCTGGCCGAGGCGGCCGGGAGACCGTACCGGGGAGTACTCAGTGCCGGTATCGGCGGCGGCTTTCCCGGCCGGGCTCCGGTCGGCGGGATCGTGGTCGCGACCCGCAGCGTCGCGGCCGACCTCGGCGCCGAATCGCCGGACGGTTTCCTCACCCTCGACGAGCTGGGTTTCGGCACCACCACCCTGCCTGCCGACCCGGCCCTGCTGGAGGTGCTCCGGTCCGGGCTGCCGCAGGCGGTCACCGGCGCGGTCCTCACCCTGAACACCGTGACCGGCACCACCGCGACCACCGCCGCCCTGCTGGCCCGGCACCCGGACGCGGTCGCCGAGGCGATGGAGGGGTACGGGGTGGCGACCGCCGCCGTCACCGCCGGACTCCCCTTCGCCGAGCTGCGTACGATCTCCAACCCGATCGGGCCCCGGGACCGCTCCGCGTGGCGGATCGGCGACGCCTTCGCCGCCCTGACCGCCGCCTTCGCCAGCGTCGGCCCGAAGCTCTGAGCCGACCGTCGCGCCGGGCCGGGCCGGTTGCGCCGACGCTCCTCGTCAGTCGGAGCGGTGCAGGGTCAGCCGCACCGGCCGGCTCGGCTCAGGCCGGAATCCGCAGCGGACCAGAAACTCCACGCCGTCGAACTCGGTGATGGCCTGGGCCACCCGGATCCCGGTACGTTCCATCTCGGCCAGCAGTTCGCTGACGAGTCGGCGCCCGATGCCCAACCCCCGGCACTCCGCGACGACCACTATCCCGTCCGGCACCACTTCCCGGTCGGGTTCGGCCAGGGAGCAGAGTTCGACCGGGTGCCGCCCGCGCAGGTGGCCCGCAGCCCGCCGACCAGCCCGCCGTCGGGCAACTCGGCCACCCACTGCCAGCCACCGGGTGGGAGCCCTTCGGTCACCACACGCAGCCGCACCCGACGGCGCACCTCCGCGCGCCAACGCCGCCGGTCCCGCCGGTCCCGGCACAGGTCGAAGGTCGCCTCCGGCACCCTGAGCGGCCACCGCTCGGGCGGCAGCGTGTACCAGTGCGCCCACCAGGCTCCCGGCCAGTCCTTCGGCCCGTACACGTCCCGCACGTCGAGATGGGCGGGATAGCGCCGGCCACCCTCGTCGCGGCGGTGCTCGTGCGGATGCGGAGGCAGGCCGTCCAGCCCGAACGTGCCACCGGCGGCCAGCACCAGCCGCTCGACGGTGCGGAACTTCGGGTCACGGGCCCGCCCCGCCTCGATCCGCGAGATGGTGCTCTTCGGCACACCTGCCAGGACCGCAAGCTCACGTTGGCTGAGATCGGCCTGCCGGCGGAGCTTCCGGAGCAGCCCGCCCAGGTCCAGCGGCTCGCCCTGCCCTGTCATGAGCACGGATCATTCCGGGCCCCGCCAAGACCCCCAAGCCCGCGTCGTCAGCCTGTGGATAACAGTGCAGCCTGTGGATAACCTGTCGGACCGGGGCTGACGTCGACGCAGGGTCCTTCGCAACCTGGACAGCGCGGCGACCAGGCAGATGTCGATCCGCAGACTGTCGAGCTGCCCCGTCTGTGCTCCCCGGTCCACCGCCGCGCCGGCCACCACCGGTTCCGCCGAGACCACCTGCCAGAGCCCACCCGCCAGAGCCCACCGCCCAAAGCCCACCGCCCAGAGCCCACCGCCCCGCTTCTGCACCCAGCTCGACAGTCTCCACACCGACCCCTCCACACCGACCACCCGCCAGAGCCCAGAACCCACCCAGAGCCCACCGCCCCGCCTCTGCACCCAGCTCGACAGTCTCGGAACGAGGGTGCTCAGAAGCAGCGGCGGACGTGAGCTAGCCAACCCGTCGCGGACGGCGGGATGGCGCTGGAAGCGGCCGGGGTTAGCGTGGACCCGTGGCGCTCTCCCTGGCGATCTCGCCCTGCCCCAACGACACCTTCGTGTTCCACGCCCTGGTGCACGGGCTGGTGCCCGGTGCCCCGGCGGTCGACGTGACCTACGCCGACGTGGACGTCACCAACACCGCCGCCGAACGCGGGGCGTACGACCTGGTCAAGGTGAGTTACGCGGCGTTGCCCTGGCTGCTCGACGACTACCACCTGCTGCCCTGCGGCGGGGCGTTGGGCCGGGGCTGCGGACCGCTGGTGTTGACCCGGGACGCCCGGGCCGGCGACGCCGACCTGACCGGGGCGACCGTGGCGGTGCCCGGCGACCGGACCACCGCGTACCTGCTGTTCCGGCTCTGGTCGGCGCAGCGGCCCCCGGCGCGGATCGAGGTGGTCCCGTTCCACGAGATCATGCCGGGCGTGGCGGCCGGCCGGTACGACGCCGGGCTGGTCATCCACGAGGCGCGGTTCACGTACCCCCGGCACGGGTTGACCGCCCTGGTCGACCTCGGCGAGTGGTGGGAGGCCGACACCGGCCTGCCGATCCCGCTCGGCGCGATCCTGGCCCGCAAGGGCGCCGTCGACCCGGCCGAGGCGACCGGCTGGATCCGCGACTCGGTACGCCGGGCCTGGGCCGACCCGGCCGGCACCGACGAGTACGTGCTCGCGCACGCCCAGGAGATGGAGCGCGACGTGGTCGACCGGCACATCGCGCTCTACGTCAACGAGTTCACCGCCGAGCTGGGCGCCGAGGGCCAGGCCGCGGTCGACGCCCTGCTCGGCCGCGCGTCGGCCGCCGGGCTGACTCCTCAGATCTCCAGTTCGCGGGCGACCGCGTGGACGAGCTGAGCCACCGTCTGCGCGGTCTTCCGGTCGGGGAACCGGCCCCGGCGCAGGTCCGGCTGGACCTTCGCCTCCAGTACCTTGATCATGTCTTCGACCAGGCCGTGCAGCTCCTCCGCCGGCCGGCGGCGAAGCTCCGCCATGGACGGTGGCGCGTCCAGCAGCTTCACCCCGAGCGCCTGTGCGCCCCGGCGGCTGTCCACGACGCCGAACTCGACCCGCTGGCCGCCCTTCAGGTCGGTGACACCAGCCGGCAGCGCGCCCTTCGGCAGGAACACGTCGCCACCCTCGTCACTGGTGACGAACCCGTATCCCTTGGCCGCGTCGTACCACTTCACTCGACCCGTCGGCACCTGAAGACCTCGACTCCCCTGATGAGATTGCTGTCCTCACAAGGCTAGCCGCATCAACCGCCGAAGCGCCTGCGGGAATCCGGTAAGGTCCGTGAGCACCAGGTCGGCGCCGGCCGCCCGCAGCTCGTCGCCGCCGTGCGAGCCGGTGGTGACACCGAGTCCGGGGATGCCGGCGGTCCGCGCGGCCAGCATGTCCGCGACGTGGTCACCGACGTAGAGTTCCGCGCCGTGCGTGGTCAGCGCGGTCGCCTTCTCCGCCGCGAAGAGATCACCGACCAGCTCGTCGACCTGCATGCCGAGGTGTTCCAGGTGCAGCCGGGCCAGCGGGCCGTACTTGCCGGTGACCACCACCACCCGCAGGCCCACCGCCCGTACCTCGGCCAGCGCCTCGGCGGCGCCGGGCAGCGGCCGGGACATCGTGATCGCGTACTCGGGATAGAGCGACCGGTAGAGCTCCACGGCCTCCTCCAGCCGCTCCGCCGGGAACCAGTTCCGCAGTTCGGTGCGGAGCGGCGGCCCGAGCCGGCCTGCCGCGAGGTCCGCGTCGACGTACACGCCGGTGGCGGCGGTGAGCGCCCGGTAGGCGGCGGCGACTCCGGGCCGGGTGTCGATCAGGGTCATGTCGAGGTCGAACCCGACCGCTGGGGCAGTCACGCCGCCATGATCGCACGGGCGGCGGAAACCACCACTGGTTCCGCTGGGCGACCGACGCGCATGACCGGCGCCTCGCCGGATAGCGTGGAAAGACGATGACCACACTCGCCGACCACCTGCGGGCGCTGCCCGACGAGGCGCTGGCCGCCCTGTTCCGGCTGCGTCCGGACCTCGTCGTGCCGGTACCGACCGATCTGTCCGCCCTGGCGGTCCGCGCCCAGTCCCGGGTGTCGGTGGCCCGGGCCCTGGACGGGCTCGACGAGTTCACCCTGCGGATCCTGGACGCGGCCCGGCTCAGCCGTGACACAGATCATGGCGAGATCTCCACGGAGACGATCCTCACCCTGGCCGCCGGGACCGGCCGCCGGGTCGACCGGGCCGGGGTCCGGTCGGCCGTCGACCGGCTCCGGGCGCTCTTCCTGCTGTTCGGGCCGGAGGAGTCCCTGCGGATCGTGCCGGGCGTGGACGAGGTCTGCTCGCCGTACCCGGCGGGGCTGGGCCGGCCAGCGGCGGAGCTGGACCCGGAGACGGCGGCGCTGGTCGCGGACCCGGCCCGGCTGCGCCGGACCCTGCTGGCCGCGCCGCCGCCGGCCCGGGCGATCCTGGACCGGCTCGCCGCCGGGCCCCCGGTGGGCACGCTGCCGGCCGCCGCACCGCCCGGCGGGGGCGCCGCCGCACCGGTCTCCTGGTTGGTCGACAACCGCCTGCTGGTGCCGGTCACCGAGCCCAGCGGCCTGGCCGGCAAGCCGACCGCCGTCGAACTGCCCCGGGAGATCGGCCTGCTGCTGCGCCGCGAGTCCGGCCCGCTCGGCCCGCTCCGTCCCACCCCGCCGACGGTGGCCGGGGCGGCCCGGGAACCGAAGGCCGCCGACTCCGCCGGGGCCGGCCAGGCGATGGAGGCGGTACGGCACACCGAGGCACTGCTCGAACAGCTCGCCGCCGAGCCCGCCCCGGTGCTCCGCTCCGGTGGGCTCGGGGTACGCGACCTGCGCCGGCTGGCCCGGGCCACCGGGCTGGACGAGTCGACGGCCGCGCTGCTGCTGGAAGTGGCGTACGCCGCGGGGCTGCTCGGCGAACTGGACCTGCCCGGTGCCGTCACCGCCCGGAACGGGGCGGACCAGCAGATGCTGCCGGCCGCCGGTTACGAGGGCTGGCGGGACGGCTCGCTGGCACACCGCTGGGAGCACCTGGCCCGGGCCTGGCTCACCATGACCCGCCAGGTGGGGCTGGTCGGCCAGCGCGACGACCGGGACCGGCCGATCACCGTACTCTCCGCCGAGGCGGAGCGGGCCGGGGTGCCGGCGGTGCGCCGGGCCATCCTGGGCGTACTCGGTGACCTCGAACCCGGGGCGGCGCCGAGCGTCGACGAGGTGGTCGACCTGCTCGCCTGGCGCTCACCCCGGCGCAGCCTGGGCCGGGAGGCCGGGCAGCGGGAGGTACTGGCCGAGGCGGCGCTGCTCGGCGTCACCGGGCTCGGCGCGCTCACCACGTACGGCCGGCTGCTGCTGGCGCAGTGGACCGCCGGGGAGACCCGGCCCGGCGAGCCCGACGACGATCCGCTCGGCGTGCGGCCGGACGCGGACGGTGCGGCCGGGGGCGGTTCCGCCGCGGTACGGGCCCTGGACGCGCTGCTGCCGGCGCCGGTCGACCACTTCCTGGTGCAGGCCGACCTGACCGTGGTGGTGCCGGGGCCGCCGGAGCCGACGGTCGCCGCCGAACTGGCGACGGTGGCCGAGCACGAGTCGGCCGGCGGGGCCAGCGTCTACCGGGTCACCGGGGCGAGCGTGCGCCGGGCGCTGGACGCCGGGTACGCGGCCGATGACCTGCACACGCTCTTCACGCGCCGGTCCCGGACGCCGGTACCGCAGGGGCTGACGTACCTGATCGACGACGTGGCCCGCAAGCACGGCGGGCTCCGGGTCGGCTCGGCCGGGGCGTACCTGCGCAGTGACGACGAGGCGCTGCTGACCGAGGTACTCGCCGACCGCCGGCTCGCCCCGATGTCGCTGCGCCGGCTGGCGCCGACCGTACTCACCACCCCGCACCTGGTGGGGCGGCTGCTCGCCGCGCTGCGCGAAGCCGGGTACGCGCCGGTCTCCGAGGACGCCACCGGCGCGACGGTGCTGACCCGGCCGAAGGTACGCCGGGCGCCGGCCCGGGGCTCGGTCGCCAGCCGGGTCGCCGATCCACTGGTCACGCCGAGGCTGAGCGCACCCCGGCTGCTCGGCATCGTGGAGCAGATCCGCCGGGGTGACGCCGCGGCCCGGGCGGCGCGACGGGCGCCGAGCACGGTCCGGAGCGCCGGGCAGCCGGGCGGGGCCGGCCCGGGGATGCCTACCGCGCACGCGCACACCCAGGCGCTGGCCGTACTCCAGCAGGCGGTCCGGGACAAGGCACTGGTCTGGGTGGGGTACGTGGACGCGCACGGCGCCACCGCGTCCCGGCTGGTCCGGCCGGTCTCGATCGGCGCCGGCTACCTGCGCGCCGAGGACGAGCGCACCGAGATGCTGCACACGTTCGCGCTGCACCGGATCACGGCGGCGGTGCTGGACGAGTGACCCGTCCGGGGTGACTCAGTCGCGGCGGTGCTGCCGGACCGAGCCGACCACGGAGACGATCAGCAGCAGGGTGAAGGCGGCGCCGAGCCCCTCGCCGAGCGAGTCGACGAGGCCCTGCTGCTGCACCAGCCAGCCGAAGAGCACCCAGCTGGCCAGCAGCACCGCCACGGTGGCGTACGCCAGCACGGTGGCCCGGGAGACGGGCGCCGGGACGGGTGGAGGGGCGGTCGGGGGGTCTGTTTCGGACCTCACCTCGCCGTCGACCGTCATCTGTGAACCTCCCACCACCGCGGTCTGCCCGAGAGTCCAGACTCGCATCTGGCCGGCCGTTATGACAGGTTCACCGACGCCAAGTCGCGTCAGGTGCCCGGGCGGCGGCCCATCACGTGCACCCGGGCCCCCACCTTGCCGAGTTGCCACATCCGGCGGGCGTCACTCGGCAGCAGGTTGACGCAGCCGTGCGAGCCGATCGCCTTGTTGTGCAGATAGGTGGTCGTCTCGTGGAAGCCGATCCCGCCGACGAAGCGCTGCCAGTACGGCAGCCACACCTCGTACGGGTTCGACCACTCCTTCTTGTTCCGGAAGTTGATGTTGTAGGTGCCGGCTGGCGTGGCGTACCCGGACATGCCGGTGCGGGTGACGGTGGGCGGCATCACCACCTTGCCGCCGCGCATCGCCCAGACGGTCTGCAGGGTCAGATCGACGCAGAAGGTCGTACCGCTGCCGGTCCGGCACTTGCCGGTGTCGGTGCGGGCCAGCCGCCGGGCCACGTCGGCGGTGGTCGGGCCGGCCCGACCCTCGGCCGGCCGGATGTCGTAGCGGCGCTGGAACTTCTTGATCGCGGCGCAGTCGGCGGCCGACTGCCGGCCGTCGACGGTGACCGTGCCGAACCCGCCCAGCCGGGCCAGATGGCCCTCGACCTCGCGCTGCCGCTCCCCCTGCGGGCAGCCGGCCGGCGGCTTCGGCAAGCCGCTGCGGGCCGGCTTCTTCGTGCTCGGCGACTTCGTCGGCGTGGGCTTGCCCGGGCTGGTTCGCGGGCTGGGGGTGACTTCTCCCTGATCCGGCGCGGGCGGCGCGCTCGCCCCCGTTGCGTTCTCCGCCCCGACCGGCGTGAGCCCCCCGGCGGCTCCCGACTGGTCCGACTGCGGATCAAACGCGCACGCACCGGCGCCGAACAGGGCGACTGCCACTAGAGTGATCAGACCAGTGCCGAGACGCGTCAGTACCATCTGCCCTCCCCAGAAGCCGTCGACAGCTAGACGCACGGGAGTACCGCTTCGGTTGCGCGAGGTGAAGAATTTTTCCGGTTCGTTATCCATCGTGCAAGACTGGAGGGTCGGCGCGTGGGACGCCCGACCTGGAACGGAAGGGCGTGCAGCGTGAGCGGCGGACCACTGATCGTGCAGTCGGACAAGACCCTGCTGCTGGAGGTCGACCATCCGGACGCGCTGGCCTGCCGGATGGCGATCGCGCCCTTCGCCGAGCTGGAGCGCTCGCCGGAGCACGTGCACACCTACCGGCTGACCCCGCTGGGCCTGTGGAACGCCCGGGCGGCCGGGCACGACGCCGAGGGCGTGGTCGACGCGCTGCTGCGGTTCTCCCGCTATCCGGTGCCGCACGCGCTGCTGGTCGACGTCGCCGAGACGATGGACCGGTACGGCCGGCTGCAACTTGTCGCGCACCCCACGCACGGCCTGGTGCTGCGGGCGGTGGACCGGATGGTGCTGATCGAGGTCGCCAAGAGCAAGAAGCTCGCCGGCATGCTCGGCGCCAAGGTGGACGACGACACCATGATCGTGCACCCGTCCGAGCGGGGCCGGCTCAAGCAGGCACTGCTCAAGCTCGGCTGGCCGGCCGAGGACCTGGCCGGCTACGTGGACGGCGAGGCACACCCGATCGAGCTGGCCACCGAGGGCACCGACGGCAAGCCGGCGTGGGAGCTGCGGTCGTACCAGCGGGAGGCGGTGCAGACCTTCTGGGCCGGCGGGTCGGGCGTCGTGGTGCTGCCCTGCGGCGCCGGCAAGACCCTGGTCGGGGCCGCCGCGATGGCCGAGGCGAAGGCGACCACGCTGATCCTGGTCACCAACACCGTGGCCGGCCGGCAGTGGAAGCGGGAACTGATCGCCCGCACCTCGCTGACCGAGGAGGAGATCGGGGAATACTCCGGCGAGCGCAAGGAGATCCGGGCGGTCACCATCGCGACGTACCAGGTGCTGACCGCGCGGCGCGGCGGTGCCTTCACCCACCTGGACCTGTTCGGCGCCCGGGACTGGGGTCTGGTGATCTACGACGAGGTGCACCTGCTGCCGGCGCCGATCTTCCGGTTCACCGCCGACCTCCAGGCCCGGCGGCGGCTCGGCCTGACCGCCACCCTGGTCCGGGAGGACGGCCGGGAGGGCGACGTCTTCTCGCTGATCGGCCCGAAGCGGTACGACGCGCCGTGGAAGGACATCGAGGCGCAGGGCTGGATCGCCCCGGCCGACTGCACCGAGGTACGCGTCACGCTGACCGACGCCGAGCGGATGGCGTACGCGGTCGCCGAGCCGGAGGAGCGCTACCGGGTGGCGGCGACCGCCCGCACCAAGCTCCCGGTGGTGAAGGCCCTGGTCGACCGGCACTCCTCCGACCAGGTGCTGGTGATCGGCGGCTACATCGACCAGCTCCACGAGCTGGGCGAGGCGCTGGACGCGCCGATCGTGCAGGGCTCGACCACCAACAAGGAGCGGGAGCGGCTCTTCGACGCGTTCCGGGCCGGCGAGGTCTCCACCCTGGTCATCTCCAAGGTCGGCAACTTCTCCATCGACCTGCCGGAGGCGGCGGTGGCGATCCAGGTCTCCGGCACCTTCGGCTCGCGGCAGGAGGAGGCGCAACGGCTCGGCCGGGTGCTCCGGCCGAAGGCGGACCGCCGGCAGGCGCACTTCTACACGGTGGTCTCCCGGGACACCATCGACACCGAGTACGCCGCGCACCGGCAGCGCTTCCTCGCCGAGCAGGGGTACGCGTACACGATCGTCGACGCCGACGACGTGCTCGGCCCGCCGCTGCCCAGCGTCGACTGAGCCGACGACTCCGACCTCGGGCACGGGGGGACGGTATCGATCAGCCCCCGGTGGCGCCGATCTCTCCACCGCGTTCGTCGGTCGACGACTCAGCGTCGTAGCCGCGTGTTCAGCGAGAGTGCCAGGCCGATCCCGAACACCCCCGCCGTCGCGACCCCGGCCGCCACCGATCCGCCATCGTGCAGTGGCCAGGCCCACCAGCGGACCGCACCCTCCAGCGTGACGCCGAACGGTTCCAGCGGTCCCATCAGCGCAAGCGGCAGCACCCAGCACAGCTGCCGGCCGAACAGCCGGGCCGAGACGAGCGCGACACCCGCCCAGAACCACACGTTGCGCTGTGCCGGCACGACGACGGACGACGGAGTGGCCGACGCGATCAGGCTGATCCGCAGCAACAGCGAGGCGACCAGGCCGCCGATGACGACCTGGCACAGTTCCAGCCGCCAGAGACGGCGGGCAGCGGCTGCGTCGAACGTGGCCATCTCGCTGTGCAGGCTGAGCGCCACCAGCGCACCGAACGGGGCCGGCAGCACCGCGGACAGTGGGAAGGAGACGCTTCCCGCGGCGTTCGCGGCGGGTAGCTCAATCATTGTGTTGCCCCATAGTGCACCGGCGACGGCAACGATGATCGCCGCCGCCAGCACCGACAGGGTCCGCCTGGCACGCAGGTAGCGGCCCAGTGCCCCGCTCAGGTTCCGCAGGGACGGCGGAGCATCGACATCGACTCTGTCAGCCACCTGCGTTGACCGTCCTCGTCCATCCTCAGGACTCGTTGCACGTCATCGAGCACCGGGCCACTATGACCGGGAGACATGGGCAGCGGCCGACCGTTCCCGACCGCCCGGCTGGCCCGCCACACCAGCAGCGTCTCGAATGCCTGGTTGCGCTCGTCGTCGGGGCACTGCTGCACCTCTCCCAACGGGAACGCGCCCGCCAGGCTGTAAGCGAACGCCGAGTCGCCGCTGCCGACGGTCACCAAACCGGCGCGGTTCTGCCCAGGCCGGAGACCCTCTTCATACACCGTCGTCGGCACTTCGGACAGCCCGCGTACGGCCGCGGCCAGCCGCTGTGTCATTGACACCGCCTCTGCCAGGTACTTCTGGTTCTCCGGCCACAGGCACACCTCCGGCTCGCTGCCGGCACACGTCGCAACCACCGGCGTCCGTTCACGCATGAGGCGCTCGCCGTTGAGCTGGACAGCGAGTGCCGAGACCAGCACCACGACCGCGGCACCCAGCGCCGTCACCGACCAGTCGACGCGGACGGACGGTGTGGCCCGTAACAGTTCCGGCGCCACGAGCGCGACCGTGACCAGGGCGGCCGCCACTGCCAGCCGCGCCGCCAGGGCACGCCAGGACACTTCTTCGCTGGGTGGGCCCGAGAGGACAAACAGCTCGAGTGCCGTGTTGTCCAGCGCTGCCAGCCCGAGATAGTTGACGACGCCCACCAAGACTGGGGTGATCCGCCAAGGAAGGAGCCGTCCAGCGAGCTGCCCCATCGACACCGAGATCACCAGAACCGCCACGGCAAGGACGAGATATTCCGGCCAGATCCAGCCGGCACCGCTCTCGGCGTACGTCACGGCGAACGCGGAGGCAGCACCGACCGCCAGCGGCACCAGACCGAGCAACACGATCGCCAGCAGGTGTACCCCGTCGACCGCCCAGCCCGGCCGCGGCAACGCGCTGAGCTGTTCCTCGGCCCTGTTCCGGGCGGTCCGGCTCGCCGACCACGCCGCTCCCGCCGCGAGCGCGGGGGTCAGCAGGATCATCGGGACCTGGGCCGCCGCGCTGGTCTGTGGCCAGACGCCCACCCAGCCGCGCGAGCGGCCGAACAGGAATAGCAGGTAGACCGCGATGAGCGGCGGCAACCACCAGCGCAGCGGAGAGCGGCGCAACTCCATGCCGAGGGCCCACCTCATGCGCGTGCCCCCGGCCGTTCGATCGCCGCCAGGTAGCCGCGCTCGACAGGGCTGTCACCGCGGGCACCCGGCGATCCCAATGCCGCCAGGTCCTGCACACTGCCGCCGAAGACGAACGCGCCGTCGCGCATCACCCGGACCTCGTCGCAGATCGATGCCACGTCCTCGACCAGATGCGTGCTCACGACGATCGAGATGCCGTCGAGTGACCGCATCAGCTCGCGGAACTCCAGCCGCTGCTCGGGGTCGAGCCCGGCCGTCGGCTCGTCGAGCAGGAGCAGGTGGATGTCACCCACGATCGCCTGAGCGATCGCACACCGGCGCTGCATGCCGCCTGACAGCTTCTTCAACTTCCATTCACGCCGCGACGACAGCCCGACCTGATCGATGGCGCGGAGCGTGGAGTCGTGGCCGATCTTCTCCGGCACTTCGCGCAGCCATGCGCAATAGCGCACGAAGTCGTAGACGGAGAAGCCACCTGGGAAACCGAACTGCTGTGGGACGTAACCGATCCGCCGCCGAGCCTCGCGCACCGTCGCGGCGGATTCCACCGTGCGACCAAATATGCGCAGCGTGCCCGAACTCGGCGGGACCACGGTGGCCAACGTGCGCAGCAACGTCGTCTTTCCAGCCCCGTTTGGGCCGAGCAGGCCGAGAATTCCGGCGCCCCACTGCAAGCTTATTCCCGAGACAACCGTCCGGTTACCGTACTTCTGCATCAGGTCCGATGCTTCGAGTGTCACGTGACAACCGTTCCTAATCCGACCCCCAGCCGGCCGCAGATCTACGGCCGGCTGGGGGGCACTGCCACGGCGAGGCCAGGCTAGCAGGCCCCGTGGTTAGGTAGATACGTAGAGTAACTCAGCCCGTACTCTGGTTCACGTAGGCGCTCTGCACGGAGTACCGGCACTCGTGGCGGTCGAACGGCGCCGCGGTGCCTTCGATTACCACCCAGCCCCCCGTGTAGTCACCTTGGTTGTTGCAGAGGACCCTGAGCTGCTTGGCACTGCGCGAACTGCTGTAGCAGTACCCTGCGCCGGCCGTGTCCCACCACTGCGCATAGCAACCGTTGAATGTGCCCGTCTTGCCGGCGGCGAATGCCGGCGAGACTCCGACCACCGTCATGGCCGCGAAGAGTGAACCGACAATAAGTCGCACGCCCATTTTTCGCTTGATCACATATCCCCCATGTTTCATCGAACGAAAGACATTTAGCGATCGATCGCGTTGGTCACGTTAACACAGGCGATGCGGATCGCGCCATCCCTGTAACCCACCGTCCCGGCCTGCCTCTGACAGACGGTGACAATAAATGATCACCGTCCTGTCGCGTCGGCGCAGGTCAATGCCTTCGACAATCGGCGTATGAGATTACCGCCGAGGACCGGGGAGCGTCGGTACAAATTGCGACTGTCGCTTTCTAGTCGGCCGGCAGCTCCGGGCCGCCGTCGAGCAGCTCGATCAGCAGGTCGCCGTACTCCTCGATCCGGTCCAGCACCTCGGCGGCGGGAAACTGGCGGACGGCGCCCGGCTCGCCCTCGGCGGCGGCCTCGACCTCGGCCCAGTGCAGCGGGGTGGAGGCGGACGGCACCGGCTGGGCCCGCAGCGAGTACGGCGCCACGGTGGTCTTGGCCGCGTTGTTCTGGCTCCAGTCGATAAAGACCTTGCCGGGGCGGAGCCGCTTCGCCATCTGCGCCGTGATCGACTTCGGCGCCTCCCGGGCCAGCTCGTCGGCGATCCGCCGGGCGTACGCCGAAACGGTGTCGGCGGACTGCCGGCCCGAGATCGGGCAGAGCAGCTGCATGCCCTTGCGGCCGGAGGTCTTCGGATAGCTCTCGACGCCGTCGGCGGCCAGCCGCTCCCTGATCAGCAGGGCGACGCCGCAGCACTCGGCGAGCCCGGCCGGGGCACCCGGGTCGAGGTCCATCACCATCAGGTCGGGGTCGGCGTCGACCTTCCACTGTGGGGTGTGCAGCTCCAGTGCGGCGAGGTTGGCCAGCCAGACCAGTGTCGGCAGGTCGTCGCAGACGACGTAGTCCAACTCCTCCCGGTCCTTGGACGAGCCGGGTGACGGCAGTCGCTCCAGGCGTACCCACTCCGGGGTGCTGGCCGGGGCGTTCTTCTCGAAGAAGAACGCTCCGTCGACGCCGTTCGGGTAGCGGATCCGGGTCAGCGGCCGGTTGCGCAGGTGCGGCAGCAACGCCCCGGAGACCCGGGTGTAGTAGTCGATCACCTCACCCTTGGTGAACCCGGACGCCGGATAGAGCACCTTGTCCAGATTGGACAGCTCAAGGCTCCGGCCCTCGACCTCGACCCGTACCCGCTGTTCACGTGCCATCGACGTCCGCCACAGTCTTGTCGGTGCGCAGCCGGCGGATCCGGGGGAACCGCAGCCGGCCGTCCGGCGTGCGCTGGCCGTACTTCACCTCCACCACGATCTGGGGAGTTACCCAGATCGCGCCCCGGGCATCCTCCCGGGGCACCGGGGTCACGAACGGCGAGCCGCCGGTGCGCAGCGGCTCCAGCACGGCCAGCAGCTCCCGCTCGATCGCCGCGCCGATGCCGCCGCCGACCCGGCCCCGGTAGACCAGCCCGCCGTCCGGGGCGGGCACTCCGACCAGCAGCCCGCCGATCCGGCGTACGCCGGGCCGCCAGCCGCCGACCACGAAGTCGTCGGTGACCTCCAGTTTCACCTTCACCCAGTCCGGGGACCGGATCCCCGGCCGGTAGACCGCGTCGACCCGTTTCGACACCACGCCCTCCAGCCCGTGCTCGCCGGCCGCCTGGTAGGTCGCCCGACCGTCCGGGAACACCGGCGGCACCGCCCAGCGCGGCCCGGCCAGGCCGAGCGCCTCCAGCGCCTCCCGGCGACGCCGGTACGGCCACCCGGTCAGGTCCGTCCCGTCCCGCCGCAACAGGTCGAAGATCATGTACGTCACCGGCAGGCTCGCCGCCAGCCGGGCTGCCCGGGCCGGCTCCCGGACGTGCATCCGCTCGGCGAGCGCGGTGAACGACGGCTGCCCCTGCTCGGTCAGCACCACCACCTCGCCGTCCAGCACCGCGTCGGCCAGCCCCCGCTCGGCGAGCTGGGCGCGGAGCGCGGCAAGCTCCGGATAGGCGGCGGTGATCTGCACTCCGGAGCGGGCGTAGAGCCGCAGCTCGCCGGCGGCGAAGTCGGAGACCGCCCGTACCCCGTCCCACTTGAACTCATGCACCCAGCCGGGGCCTGCGGGCAGCTCCCCGGTGACCGCGAGCATCGGCTTGACCGGGGTGCCGGGCACGATCCTCACTCTAGGTCCGCGCCGAAACACTCGCGTCCGGTTCGATCCGGTGCGATCCTGGATCGAACCGGTCGTGCACACCGGCAAGGGCCGGGTACCGGCTGCTCAGGGGGCACTTCACCTGACGGGGTGAATATCCGCCCGGATGGGGGAAGGTACGGGATCATGCGGGCTATCTGGCGCGGCGCCGTCTCGTTCGGGCTGGTCTCCATCGGGGTACGGGTCTACTCGGCGACCGAGGAGAAGGACATCCGGTTCCACCAGGTGCACCGCACCGACGGGGGCCGGATCCGCTACAAACGGGTCTGCTCGATCGACGGCGAGGAGGTCAGCTACGACGACATCGCCAAGGGGTACGACATCGGCGGCGGCGAGATGGTCATCCTCACCGACGAGGACTTCGCCGAGTTGCCGCTGAGCACCTCGCACGCGATCGACGTGCTGGAGTTCGTCCCGGCCGAGCAGGTCGACCCGATCCTCTACAACAAGGCCTACTTCCTGGAGCCGGACGGTGCGGCCGCCAAACCGTACGTGCTGCTCCGGGACGCGCTGACCGACTCGGAGCGGGTGGCCATCGTGAAGGTGGCGCTGCGGCAGCGGGAACAGCTCGCCACGCTGCGGGTCCGGGAGGGCGTACTGCTGCTCAACACCATGCTCTGGCCGGACGAGATCCGCCGCCCCGACTTCGGCTTCCTCGACGAGGACATCAAGGTGCGCCCGCCGGAGCTGGCGATGGCGAGTTCGCTGATCGACTCGATGGCCGGCGAGTTCGAGCCGGACATCTTCACCGACGACTACCGGGCCGCCCTCCAGGAGGTGATCGACGCCAAGGTCGAGGGCCGGGAGGTGGTGCAGCCGGAGGAGGTCGAGGAGGCGCCGGCGGCGGCGGTCGACCTGATGGCGGCGCTGCGCGCGTCGGTGGACCGGGCCCGGGCCGCCCGCGGCGAGGAGCCGGCCGGGGCCGGCGCCGGCCAGCCCACCCCGATCTCGGCCGCCAAGTCGGCGAAGGCGGCCGCGGCGAAGAAGACCACCCCGGCCGCGAAGAAGGCTGCCAAGAAGACCGCGGAGAAGTCCACCGGGGCCAAGAAGGCGGCCGGGGCCAAGAAGGCGGCGTCCAAGTCGGGTACGGCCAAGAAGGCCGCGACGAAAAAGGCCGCCCCGAAGAAGGCGCCCCGCAAGTCCGCCTGAGCCGATTCCTCGTGCTCCCGGTCATGCCTCGTAGTGCGGGCGGCGCGGCATCCACTGCGGGTGGTGGTCCCGGAGGTACCCCACCAGCCCCTCCCGGAGTTCGCACCGCAGGTTCCACGCGTTCGGGCCGTCCTCGGCCGTGACCGTGATCCGGACCGTTACGTGCTGCTCGGTCATGTCCGTCATCTGGAGTCCCCAACCGGCGCGGTCCCACAGCGAGGATGCCGTGAGTTGCCGCCCCAGCTCCGCCCGCAGTTCCTCGAGATCGGCCGTGTAGTCCAGCACCAGGTCCACCGCGGCGGCCACCCTGGCGCCGAACCGGGTCCAGTTCTCGAAGGGTTTGCTGACGAAGTAGGTGCTGGGCAGGATGAGCTGGCGCTCGTCCCAGGTGCGGATCACCACGTGCGTCAACTGGACCTCCTCCACCTGCCCCCACTGCCCGTCCACCACCACGACGTCGTCGATGTGCAGCGCGTCGGTGAAGGCCATCTGGATGCTCGCCATGGCCGCCGAGATCATGGGCCGGGTGGCGACCCCGATGACGAGGCCGAAGACCCCGGCGGAGGCGAGCAGGGAGAGCCCGAAGATCCGGACCTGGCGGAAGGTGAGCAGCATCGTGCCGATGGTCAGCAGGACGATGACCGCCACGGTCGCCCGCCGGACCACCCGGACCTGGGTGTGCAGTTGCCGGGCGTGTTCGTCGGTGGGAGTACGCGGGTGACGCTTGAAGATCCACTCCTCGGCGACGTGCAGGATCTTGGTGACCAGCCAGCCGGCCGTGCCGATCGCCACCAGGAGATCCCAGTGCCGCAGGTGCTCCAGGGTCTCCGGCGGCAGTCCGGTCGCCGGCAGCGCGTAATACAACGCGAGCGCCACTGACAGCACGCTGAACGCCCGCTGGCCGTGTACCTGGGCCATCTGGAGGAAACTCCGGAGCCGACGCCCCCGGCCGATCGGCCGCAGCGCGCGGCCGAGCAGCAGGCTCAGCAGGAAGGCACCACCGGCCGCCGTGACCAGGATGAACACCGCCCGGGTGGTCACCGCCACCCGGCCCATTGCCGGACTGCCCGCCCGATCCTCGTCACCGGCTACCCCCTCCGATCCCCGGTCGGCGGTTTGCCTGGGGCGCGCTACTTAAACCGGGGCTCGTCAGGTGTGCCCGGGCGACCCGGGCGCGGCACCGGGCGCTCAGTACGCCGGCGGCACGCCGAACGGGTACGCCACCGGCGGCGGAGTGCCGTTCCGCTCGGCGCAGTAGGCGGCCCGGGGCCCCGGCCCGGTGAACGGCGGGACGTAGCTGGTCAGGGTCGCGAGCCCGGTGGCGATCGCCACCGCGCTGGACTCGATGTCGAGCTCGACCAGGGTCCGGGCGAAGGGGGTACGGGCGCCCGCCAGCCGTACGGCGTTGCGCCACGCCTGCTCCCGCCAACTGACCAGCAGCCCGAGGGCGGCGCCGGTCGGGATGCCGGTGTCGAAGCCCTCCCGGTCGAGCCGGGCGATCAGTTCGGCGAGCAGCGGGTCGATCACGGCGGCGAGGATCTCGTTGACCCTGTCGTGGTCGGGTTTGCGGCTGCTGCCGTCCGGCGCGGTCAGTCCGACCCGTTCGAGCACGTACGGCAGGTCCCGGTTGATGTGCGCGTTCATCCCGAGCATCAGGTCACCGGCCCCGCTGAGCCGGCGGGACCGGGCCGCGTCCAGGGCGGCCAGCCAGGCTCCCGGTACGGCGGAGCGCCGCCCGGCGGCCCAGTCGTCGTACGCCCGGTAGTAGTACTCGGCGAAGAGCGCGCCCTCCCGGTTGACCCAGGCGTTGTCGACGAAGTACCCGGGCTGGTCCCGCCCCCACTTGAAGCCCTGAGTGGTCCGCAGGTAGGCGAGCGTGAAGGTGGCGTGGTGGTCGCAGGAGCGGCCGAGCGTGGCGAACCGCTCCCGCAGCCGCGCGATCGTGTCGTCCACGCATCCGGCCCCGCCGTCCGGGCAGGTGTCCGGGACGGCGGCCCACACCGCCGCTCTGTCCGGTCGGTACGGCGACGGTGCGGCGCCGGCCGGTGGGGCGGGCGGCAGCACTCCGGTCACGCCCAGCGCGGCCGCCAGCAGAGTCCGCGCCGTCGCCCACCGTCCCATGCCGGCCCCCTCAGATGATGATCGACGTCAATGCCATACATCATTCCGAATCTGAGTGACTAGTCAGGAACATTGGTCCGATACCCGACTCGACCAGCTAAAAGAGCCGAATCAGCCGCTATCCTGACGGCTAATCCGGCTGCGGTCGTTCACCGTCGTGACGCTGTGCCGAGCGAGCCCCGGTCAAGCCCGGGGCAGCGCCCCCGCTGGGTCGAGCGGGTCAGCGTGGCCCGGTTGGGTCACCTGGTTGCCGGTGACCACCACCCGGCCGGTCGCGCCGACCACCGAGAGCGCGCCGGTGATCCGCACGCCGGCGAGCTGGACGGACCGGCCCCCGAGCGCGGAGATCCCTGCCAGGAGACGATTCGCCCGTTATCTGAAGATCGTCCGCCTAGGCTGGATCCGGGAGGTGGCCGCGCCGCGCATACGGCCGGAGGGAGGCAGGCATGAAGGCAGTGGTCTACCACGGGCCGCGCGAGGTCGCGGTGGAGAACGTGGAGGACGCCCGGGTCCAGGACCCCAACGACGTGGTCGTGCAGGTGACCACCAGCGCGATCTGCGGCTCCGACCTGCACATGTACGAGGGGCGTACCGGCGCCGAGCCGGGCATCGTCTTCGGGCACGAGAACATGGGCATCGTGGTCGACGTGGGCCCCGGCGTGGCGCATGTCAAGCGGGGCGACCGGGTGTCGATGCCGTTCAACGTCGCCTGCGGGTTCTGCAAGAACTGCCTGGCCGGCTACACCGGCTACTGCCTCACCGCGAACCCCGGCTTCGCCGGCGCCGCCTACGGGTACGTCAACATGGGCCCGTACCGGGGCGGCCAGGCCGAATACCTGCGGGTGCCGTTCGCCGACTTCAACTGCCTGAAACTGCCGCCCGGCAACGAGCACGAGAACGATTTCGCGATGCTCGCCGACATCTTCCCCACCGGCTACCACGGGGTGGCGATGACCGAGCTGCGCCCCGGCGAGACCATCACGGTGATGGGTGGCGGCCCGGTCGGGCTGATGGCGGCGTACTCGGCGATGCTGATCGGCGCGGCCAAGGTGTTCCTGGTCGACCGGGTGCCCTCGCGGCTGCGCCTCGCGGAGTCGATCGGCGCGATCCCGATCGACTTCGGCAAGGGCGACCCGGTCGAGCAGATCCGGAACCAGACCGACGGCGACGGAACGGACAAGGGCGTCGACGCGGTCGGCTACCAGGGGACCGGCAGGGGCGGCGAGGAACAGCCGGCGGGGGTGCTGAACAGCCTGGTCGAGATCGTCCGGGCCACCGGTCGGATCGGAGTGGTGGGACTCTACGTACCGCACGACCCCGGGGCGCCCGACGAGCACTCCCGCAACGGCGAACTGCTGTTCCGGGTCGGCACGTTCTTCGAGAAGGCGCTCCGGATGGGCAGCGGACAGACCAACGTCAAGGCGTACAACCGGTACCTGCGTGATCTGATCGTCGCCGGGCGGGCCCGGCCGAGCTTCGTGGTCAGCAAGGAGTTGCCGCTCGACGCGGCGCCGGAGGGCTACGACCGGTTCGACAAGCGCGACGAGGGCTACTCCAAGGTGGTGCTCAAGCCCGCCGCGTGATCCGCTCGGCAGAGCGGACCGGCGGGTGTCCGGTCGGCCGGCGGCGCCCGACTGGGGCAGGATGGAGTAGTGGTGGATGCGGTGGTCTTCGACCTGGACGGCGTACTGGTGGACTCGGAACCGGTCTGGGAGCGGGTCCGCCGACGCTACGTCGACACCTCCGGCGGCCGGTGGCAGCCCGACACCCAGCGCCGGCTGATGGGGATGAGCACCGGCGAATGGGCCCGTTACCTCGGCGAACTCGGCGTACCCGGCAGCGCCGAGCAGATCGCGACCGACGTGGTCGACGAGATGGCCCGGGAATACCAGAGCCACCTGCCGGTCATCGACGGCGCGCCCGAGGTGGTCCGCCGGATCGCCCGGCACTGGCCGCTCGGGCTGGCCAGCTCGTCCCCACGCCGGCTGATCGACGTGGCGCTGGACGCCATGGGGCTGACCGACCAGTTCCGGGCGACGCTCTCCACCGAGGAGGTGGCCCGGGGCAAGCCGGCTCCGGACGCCTACCTCGCGGTCGCGCAGCGCCTCGGCGTGCCGGCCGACCGCTGCGTCGCGGTCGAGGACTCCAGCAACGGGGTACGCTCGGCGGCCGCCGCCGGGATGCGGGTGGTGGCGATCCCGCACGGGTCGTACCCGCTCGACCCGGACGCCGAACAGCTCGCCGCGGTGGTCCTGCCGCACGTCACCGACCTCACCGAGGAAACGGTGCCGCCGGCCCGGTCGCCGCGGATCCAGGAGATCTCCTGGGGCCGGATGGTGGTCGACGGGCTCGGCGAGGGCAAGGACTTCAAGCTCTATCCCGGTGGTGGCCGGCCCTGGGACTGGACCGAGACCGGCACCCGGCACGAGCCCGGGATCCAGCCGGCCGACGTCGAGGAGCTGATCGCCAACGGGGCGACCCGGGTGGTGCTCTCCGAGGGCTTCGACGGGCGGCTCCGGGTCGACGCGGCGACGCTGCGGTTCCTCCACGAGCGGGCGGTCGAGGTCCATGTGGCCCGGACCGACGAGGCCGTCGAGCTCTACAACAGTCTCGCCGCACGGGAGCCGGTGGGCGGTCTCTTCCACTCCACCTGCTGACCCCTTCCACCTGCCAGCGCTATCCCCGGCCCTCCAGCCGCAGCGCCATCTCCCGGTAGCGGGCCACCGGCACCAGGTGTACGCCGTCGAACGCGCCGCTGTCGCGCAGCCGCTCGATCTGCTCGCAGGCCGCGTCGACCCCGGCCCGCCGGTCCCGCTCCACCCGCTCGACCAGGTCGGCCGGGATCTCGATGTCCGGGATGCTCGCCGCCAGCGTGCGCGCCATCGTCGGGCTGGCCAGCACCATCACCCCGGCGTAGACCGGCACGTCCAGCGCGACCGACTCCCGCCAGCGCAGCAGCGCGTCGACC
The DNA here is from genome assembly GCF_033446045.1 of Plantactinospora sp. KLBMP9567. NCBI lineage: Bacteria > Bacillati > Actinomycetota > Actinomycetes > Micromonosporales > Micromonosporaceae > Plantactinospora > Plantactinospora sp. KLBMP9567. Next base: position 126,444 of record NZ_JAWQRR010000038.1, read on the forward strand.
GAGAAGCTGACCTGCGCGAACACGAAGTCGGCGGTGCGCTTCCAGCTCGGCAGCCGACGCAAGCCTGCGGCCACGCCGACCCGGAACGGCGGCAGCCCGGCGAAGGCCGGACTCTCCCCGGCCGTCCGGGCCTCGTCGATCATCGCGCGCACGGTCAGCTCACCGCTCCGGTCCCCGACCGTCGGCTTGTCGCCGTAGACGAAGAGGAACTCCCGCACCCCGTACGCGGCGGCGGTCAGCATGTCCCGCTGGAACCCGAGCCGGTTGCGGTCCCGCGAGTTCAGGCAGGCGATGCTCCGGCCACCCATCGCGGCCACCTCGTGCGCTACCGCGATGCTCGACACCGTGGCCCGGCCGATGTGATTGTCGGGAATCAGGAACGAGTGCGCGACCGGAGCCAGTACCCCGATCTGGTGGCGTACGTGCCGCAGGTCGGGACGGGTCGGCGGCTCGATCTCGCAGATCAGGTCGAAGTTCGGCGAGTTCACCTGGAGCAGCGTACGCCGGACTCGTCCAGCCGGCCCGGCGCCTCGCGGGCGCCCGGACCGGTGCACCCAGCTCTGAAGCTCTGCACCGGATCACGCTGGCCGGACCGGGCGGTCAGCGTCGGCCGGGCAGCAGCAGGGATTTGCCGCTGGTACGCCGGCCCTCCAGGTCGGCGTGCGCCCGGGGCGCGTCGGTGAGCGGGTACGTCGCGCCGATCCGGATCGACAGCCGCCCCGCGCCGATCCAGCCGAACAGGTCGGCGGCCCGACCGAGCAACTCGGCGCGGCTCTCGATGTGCTGCGGCAGGGTCGGCCGGGTCAGATAGAGCGAGCCTCCGGCGGCCAGCCGCTCGGTCTGCAACGGCGGTACCGGCCCGCTGCTGGCGCCGTACGCGACCAGCAGGCCACGGCGACGCAGCGCGGCGAGGCTGTCGTCGAAGGTGGTCCGGCCGACCCCGTCGTAGACCACCGTCGCACCGGCACCACCGGTCACCTCACGGACGGTGTCGAGGAAGGTGTCGTACCGGGCGACATGGTCCGCGCCCGCCTGACGGGCCAGTTCGGCCTTCTCGTCCGTCGAGGTGGTGCCCACCACGACGCCACCGCCCAGCTTGACGAGTTGGGTGAGCAGCAGCCCGACCCCACCGGCCGCCGCGTGCACCACGACCGGATCGCCGGCCGTCACCAGGTGGGTGGTGTGCGACAGGTAGTGCGCGGTGAGTCCCTGCATCATCGCCGCCGCCGCGACCGGGAAGTCGACGTGCTCGGGTACCGGCACCGCCCGCTCGGCCGGGATCGCGACCTGCTCGGCGTACCCGCCGGGCACGCTCACCCAGGCCACCCGGTCGCCCACGGCGAAACCCTCGACCCCGGGCCCGAGCGCCGCGACCGTGCCGGCGCCCTCCTGCCCCGGCACCGCCGGCAGGTCCCCCGCATACGGCTGGACGCCCTGCCGCTGGTAGACGTCGGTGAAGTTGACCCCGACGGCGGCGACGTCGACGAGGAGCTGACCGGCGCCGAGCTGCGGCGCCGGTGCGTCCACGATCTCCAGGACCTCCGGTCCGCCGTGTCGCCGCATCAGCACCGCCCGCATGCGGCCATCGTCTCCCGTGCGCCGCCGTGGCACCCCCGGATCGCCGCGATCGGCGGAAGGCTCTGGCGTGTCGTCGGCGCGTCCGGCCCGGCTTTCACCCGGCCCGGGCGCCCGGGCCGGACCGTACCTACCCGGGTGGTGGCCGGCCGGTCGGCCGGCCGCAGCACCGCCACGGACGCGTTCACCCACGGCCGGTGTCGGCTTTCCGACCGGATCGGTCGGTGGGCGGGACGGCTCCGCCGGGCAACCCCCGCCCGGCGGGGACCTCCGGGCGGATCACGGGCCCGGCGAAAGGGCGCCTGACAACGGGGTTTGTGCGGCGTACGGCCGGGTGCGCCGGGAGTGTCCCTCATCCGGCCACTACCAGGGAAAACGCGAGATGGATCCGCGTACTACTTCACTGGGTATCGGGACTGTTGCTCTAGGTGATTGTCTGCGTAACATGCCCGAGGAGCAGGCCCTACTGGAGGAGGTCGCTGGAGGGCGAGGCGCGGGACGGCTGCACCGGCACGGCCGGCACCGCCCGTACCGCTACGAAACTGGCCGGCACCGCCGCCGGCGGAGTCCGGAGAGCACCGGCGGGTCACCGGACCTGTGACAACCCCCAACGATCAGCGAGAACGGTCAACGGTATGCCAACTTTTCGATCGACGCTGCGCCGCGCCTACCACCAGTCCGGTGCCCACCACGTCCGCCGAGCCGCCCACCGGATCGCCCTCCGTACCCGGGCAGGGGCGTTCCGGAACGAGATCGGCGTCGTACTGCACGCCGACCACACCGACATCAGGGGCACCGAACTCGCCGTCTACAAGGGAAACCTCGACCGGAAGGCGGTTGCCGCCTGGCGGCGTCTGGTCTCCGAGATCCGGCCCACCGTGGCGATCGACGTCGGCGCCAACTACGGCGAGGTGGCCTTCTCGACCTGCTACTACGGCCTGCGCGAACTGCATCTCGTCGAACCGAACCCAGCCGTACTCCCCTGGCTGCGCAAGACGATCGCGGCGGCCACCGGCGACTACCCGGGCACCGTGCTGCACGCGGGTGCCGCCAGCGACCGATCCGGTACCGCCCGGCTCTATCTGCACGAACACACCGGCGTCGCATCCCTGCGGGTGCAGAACGACCGGGGCGTCGAGGTGGAGTGCTTCCGGCTCGACGAGCGGATCCAGCTCGGCGACGACGACTCGCTGCTGTTCAAGATCGACGTCGAGGGTCACGAGCAGGCCGCCCTGGAGGGGATGGCCGGGCTCTTCCACCGCCGACGGGCCGCCGGCATCTGCGAGATCCTGCACGCCGACGACGACCTGCTGAAATACCTCTGCGCCAACTTCGCGGTCGCCCTGCAACAGGCCGGCCGGGAGCAGCCGGTGGACGAGTCGCAGCTGCGCGACACGGTCGCCCGGGCCCGGGAGACCGGCTGGGGCGATCTCAGCAAGGACGTGGTGCTCCGGTCGCGCTGACCCCGACGGACGTGGGGGGGCCCCGGGGGGGCCGCCGCCGCCGGGCGCCCCCCCCCAGGGGGGGGGGCCCCCCCCCCCCCGCGCCACCGGACGGACTGCTGGTCACCAGGTCGACGAAGCTGGCACGGGCGATCGCCACGTCGATCTGCTCGGCACTGTCCGCCCGACTGCGTACGCCCGACTCGAAGACGGTCACGTCGTCCGCGCGTACCGCGAAGGCGACCTCGACGTCGTCGGCGCCGACGTCGATCACGGCCCGGAGCCGTTCGCAGCCGGCGGGCGGCTGCACCCGGACCCGGCTGGGCGCGGCGGTGAGCACCGCGCGCGGATAGACCTGGCCGTGCACGGTGACGGAACCGGGGGACGACCCGGTGGCCGGGGTCGGCGAGGGCCGCTCCGAACTGCCGTCCAGCAGCATCGGCAGGTCGGAGAGGTAGTAGGTGACCTCGGCCGGGGACGGCTGGGCCTGGCTGCGTGTCGTCACCCCGGGCCACAGGTTGAGCGCCATCACCCCCAGGGCGACGGCCAGCACCGCGACGGTCGAGGCCATCGCCCGGTGCCAGCGCCGCGCCGCCGCCCCGGGCGACACCGTGGGTGTCCCGGGCGTCGGGAGCGGCCCGGCCGGAGCGACCGTTACGGCGACCGCCGGTACCCCGGCTCCGGCGCCCCGACCCGACGGCGCGGTACGGGCGGTCCCGCGCCGGGACGGGCTGACGCGGGCCGGAAGCAGCGCCGGGCGGCGGCGGGCGGCCAGGTCCTCGATCCAGCCGAACAGCGCCACCGCCACGGCCACCAGCAGCCAGACCGCGGCCAGCCGGAGGGTGACGGTCTGCACCCAGCCGGAGACGGCCAGCGGGGCGATCAGCGCCCCGGCCAGCACCCCGAGCGGCAGGTGCCACAGATAGACCGTGACCGCCCGGGCGTTCAACAGCTCCACGAGGCGGTCCAGCAGGCGGATCCGGCCCAGCCAGTCGAGTCGGGGCCGGAACCGGAGCACCGTCGCGACGAACGCCATCGACCACAGGGTGTTGCCGCCCGCGATCCGGTTCAGGTCGTAGTTGCCGGTCGACCAGCCGACCGCCAGCACCCAACCGGCCCCGGTGACCGCGAGCAGCCCGACGGCGAGCGCGTACCGCCGGGCGGGGATCCGGCGCAGCAGCCCGTCGTGGTGCGCGAAACCGAGCAGCCAGCAGGCCAGGTACGTGCTGACGTTGGTCGCCTGCTCGTTGAAGTACCCGCCGACGTTGACGATGTTGAACCGGAAGGCGATCGGCAGCGCCACCGCCAGCGCCAGGCTCTGCCAGGGCCATCGGCGGAACGCGGCGAGCAGCACCGGCGAGAGCAGCACCAGCCACAGATAGGTGACGATGTACCAGAGCACCACGTTGTAGGCCCAGGCCCACGACTGGTCGCCGACCGGCGGGGTACGGGCGGGGAAGACCCACCAGACCATCTCGCCCCAGCCGAGTGCCGCGGTCGGTGCCGTACGCCAGCCGGTGACCAGCAGCAGCGTGACCGCCACCACCCCGAACCCCCACAGCGGGGGCAGCAACCGGCGCAGCCGCCGCCCGACCGCACCCGGGCCGGTACGGTCCAGCGAGCCGGCCATCAGCGAGCCGGCGAGCGCGAACATCAGCCCCATCGCCGGGAACAGCACGGTCAGCCAGATCCAGCCGAGTACGTGGTACGTCACCACCCGGACCAGCGCGGCCGCCCGCCACAGGTCCAGGTACCGGTCCCGATCGCCCGACGAGCCGCTGGCCCGAGCACCCGGCGAGCCGTCCGCCGGCCCAGCCACCGGTACGACCGCAGCCGGCACCGCAGGCTCGGCTGAGGTTCCCATCGGCGTCTCCACGTCTCCGGTCGGCCGCGCCCGACGGTCCCGGGCGACTCGTACGTCGTCGGCACGGGCGACCCGGAACGCCTCCGGCGACACCCCGCCAACGCCGCCCGCCCGGCCACCAGCTCCGGCGGAACCGCCCGGCAGGCCGGCGCCCTCGACAGACGGACCCTTGCCCAACAGTCCTACCCGACAAACCTGAACGATCGCTGACTGGGCCTTCGCGGCGTGTTTCCCGTCGCTCCCCACCCCGACCCGGCCGACCGCCCGCCGGACGTCAAAGGTCGACCACCGGTCGGGACCCGTGGCGGCGGCGGCACGAGATGCGGCCGCCCGGCCCAGTCTGTGACGCCGCACACCCGTGCCCGGTCACGAAACTCCGGCGATCCACCCGTTCGGGCAGCAAGATGGTGATCGGTCGTAACGCGTGCGGGGTCCGGCCGGCGGATCGGGGTGAGCGGGCCGGCCCGCGGATCGAGACGAGAGGTGGTCGAGCGTGGCAGCACCGGAGAGGTCGACGATGAAGGCGGCGGTCTACCAGCGCACCGGCGATCCGTCCGTGCTCGAGGTGGTGGACCGGCCGGTGCCGGAGCCGGGTCCGGGGGAGGTGCTGGTCCGGGTCGCCGTCTCGGGGGTGAATCCCACCGACTGGAAGTCGCGGCAGGGCGACGGTTCCGGCGCGCCGCCCCGGCACGGCTGGCAGATTCCGAACCAGGACGGCGCGGGGATCATCGAGTCGGTCGGTACCGGTGTCGATGCGAAGCTCACCGGCGAGCGGGTCTGGATCTGGGAGGCGGCCTGGCAGCGGCCGTGGGGGACCGCGGCCGAGTACACCGTGGTGCCGGTCCGGCAGGTGGTGCGGCTCGGCTCGGCCTCGTTCGACCTCGGCGGGGCCCTCGGCATTCCGTTCATGACCGCGCACCGCTGTCTGACGGTCGGCGAGACGATGCCGGACCGCCTCGACGTCGGTGCGCTCACCGGGCGTACCGTCCTGGTCCAGGGTGGGGCGGGGGCGGTCGGCAACGCCGCCGTCCAGCTCGCCCGGTGGGCCGACGCCACCGTCATCGCCACGGTCAGCAGCGCGGAGAAGGCCCAGCTCGCGGTCGCGGCCGGCGCGTCGTATGTGATCAACTACCGCGAAGAGGACGTGGTGGCCGAGGTCCGGAAGATCACGCCGGACGGGGTGGACGCGATCGTCGAGGTCGCAGCCGCCCGCAACGCCGAGATCGACTGCCAGGTGATCGGTGCCAACGGCGCGGTCGCGGTGTACGCCGACGACGGCGGCGCCGCGCTCACCCTGCCGGTCCGCCCGCTGATGGTGCCGAACGTCCGCTGGCAGTTCGTGCTGGTCTACACCCTGTCGACGGTGGCCAAGGCGCAGGCCGTGACGGACGTCGCCGCCGCCGCGTCGTCCGGGGTACTCCGGATCGGCACCGACGCGGGCCTGCCGCTGCACTACTACCCGCTGGACGAGGTGGCCCAGGCGCACGCCGCCGTGCAGAACTCGGCGGTGGGCAAGGTGCTGGTGGTGACCAGCGAGTCCTGATCACCACCGGTCCGGGCCGGCCCGCCGGACGGGGTCAGCGCTCGATCGTGGGCGGGCCGACGTACGACCAGGTGATGCCGTCCGGGGAGAGCCATCCGCCGGAGGAGTCCTGGTTGCCGGACTGGGCGTAGCCGCCGGGAACGGCTACCGCCGAGGCACCCGGGCCGACCTGGACCCGCGCGGCCGTACGCCGCCAGGTCCGCCCCGGGTCGACGCTGCGATAGACCGGCAGCTCACCGTCGACCCGGCCGACCGTGTACGCGGCCCGGTCGCCGATCGCCAGTGCGGCGGCCCCCGCGTTGCCGCCGGCCTCGACATCCTCGGGCAGCACCGTCTGCCGCCAGTCGTGTCCACCGTCCCAGCTCACCCGGATCCCGCTGCCGCTGAAGATGGCCACGTTCTTCGAGACGGTGCCGTTCTCCTCCTGCCGCGGGCCGGCTACGGCACGAGGACGATCTTTCCGCGCAGCCGCCCCGCCGCGACCAACCGGTGGGCGTCGGCCGCCTCCGCCAGCGGCAGCGAGGCCGCGACCCGGGTCCGTAGCCGTCCCTTGGCCACCTCGGTCATCAGCTCCGCCAGCATCGGCTGGTCGAGCCGGATCAGAACCGTCTGCTGCCGTACCCCGCGCGGCGGATCGAGCGGTGGTACCGGTCGGGTCGTCACCAGCGCGCCGCCGTCGGCGACCGCGGCGCCGGCCGCCGCCCCGACCGGTACCGCGTCGAAGACCGCGGGGACCGGGCCGAGCTCGGCCAGCTCGGCGGAGCGGGGCACCACCTCGGCGACGCCGAGGCCGCGTACCCACTCCTCGTCGTCGGAGCTGGCCACCGCGATCACCCGGTGACCGGCCCGGGCCGCCAACTGGGCGGCGAAGCCGCCCACCCCGCCGCTGGCGCCGGTGACCAGCACCGTCGACCCGGAGGCGAGCGACATCATCTCCAGCCCCTGCCGGGCGGTCAGCGCGTTCAGCGCCACGGTGGCCGCCTCCGCCGCGTCCAGCTCGTCCGGTACGCCGACCAGCCAGTCCGGCCGGGCCACCACGAACTCGGCGTACGCCCCGACGCCGCCCCGGGTGAGGTACCACGGCACCATTCCGGCGACCCGGCTGCCGGGCCGGTAGTCGGTGACCCCGTCTCCGAGGGCCACCACGTCACCGGCGAAGTCCCAGCCGAGCAGGAACGGCGGCTCGATCGGGCCGCCGGGGACCTGTCCCGCCCTGGCGGCGAGGTCGGCGGGGTGCACCGCCGCGGCGCGTACCCGGACGAGGATCTCGCCGGGGCCGGCGACCGGGTCCGGCCGCTCGACCACCCCCAGCACACCGGGACCGCCCAGTGCCGTCACCGCCACCGCTCGCATCGCTCGCCCCTTCCGCGTGGCCAACATCCTTCCCGGCACGACATCGAGTTGGCAACGGGCGGATCGCGGCCCGACCGGCCGGCGGCGGGACGGGGAACTGCCAGCGGCATCCGGATACTCCGCTTCCCCGCCTGGCTGGTACCGGACCGCCCGGCCGAGGTGGCCGCACAACTGCGCTCCGCCCTGCTGGCCGCCGGCTGGCGCCCGTGAAGGCAACCGGCGAACGTAATCTCCCGCTGCCCCTCCAGGGGTAGCAACAGCACACCGACGGTCAGGTCGGGAGCACGGTCACGGTGAGGGCGTTGGTGGCGTAGTCGGCGCGGACGCGCTTCTTGTCGAACTTGCCCACCGAGGTCTTCGGTACGGCGTCGACGAAGGCCCACCGCTCGGGCAACTGCCATCCGGCCACCCGGTCGGCGAGGAAGTCCCGCAGTTCCTCGGCGCTCACCTCGGCGCCCTCCTGCCGTACCACCGTCGCGAGTGGACGCTCGTCCCAGCGCGGGTCCGGTACGCCGACCACGCACGCCTCCCGCACCGCCGGATGCGCCATCAGCGCGTTCTCCAACTCGACCGAGGAGATCCACTCACCACCGGACTTGATCACGTCTTTCGCCCGGTCGGTGAGGATGATGAAGCCGTCCGCCGAGAGTGTGCCGACGTCACCGGTACGCAGCCAGCCGTCCCGGAACTTCTCCTCCTCGGGTGCGTCGTCGCCGACGTACCGGGCGGTCACCCACGGGCCCCGGACCTCCAGTTCGCCGACGGCCTTGCCGTCGGCGGGCAAGGGCGTGCCGTCCGGGCCGACGATCCGGGCGGCGACTCCGGCCGGCACCCGCCCCTGGGTGTAGCGGTAGCGCCAGGCCTCCGCGCCGGTCGCCCCGGCCGGCGGTCGGGCCACCGAGCCGAGCGGGGACATCTCGGTCATCCCCCAGGCGTGGATCACGTCGATCCGGTGCCGTTCGGCGAAGGCGTGCATCAGCGCCGGCGGGCAGGCCGAGCCACCGACGATCACCTCGGTCAGCGACGAGGTGTCGACCTCGTTGGCGTCCAGGTAGTTCAACAGGTCGGTCCAGATGGTCGGCACCGCACCGGCCAGGGTGGGCCGCTCGGCCTCGATCATCGCGGCGATCGGGGCACCCTGGAGGAACCGGTCCGGCATCACCAGTGAGGCCCCGGAGAGGAAGGCGGCGTACGGGATGCCCCAGGACATCGCGTGGAACATCGGCACGATGGCGAGTTCCCGGGTGGTCGGGCCGAGCCCGAACGACTCCGGCAGGCAGATCTGCATCGAGTGCAGCCAGATCGACCGGTGCGAGTAGGCGACGCCCTTGGGGTTGCCGGTGGTCCCCGAGGTGTAGCAGAGCGCGGCGGCGTCCCGCTCGTCCAGTTCCGGCCAGTCGTACCGGTCCGGCCGGTCCCGCAGCAGGTCGTCCCAGCGGTGTACGGCGATCCGCCCGCCGCCGGCCGAGCGCAGCGGCGCCGGGTCACCGCCGCCGACCACCACCACGTGCTCTACAGTGGACATCTCGGGCAGCGCCCTGGCCAGCAGCGGGATCAGCGTCGAGTCGACCAGCACCACCCGGTCCTCGGCGTGGTTGGCGATGTAGGCCACCTGGTCGGGAAAGAGGCGGATGTTGAGCGTGTGCAGCACCGCGCCCATGCTCGGCACCGCGAAGTACGCGACCAGGTGCTCGGCGTTGTTCCACATGAAGGTGGCAACCCGCTGGTCGCCGGTGATCCCGAGGTCGTCGCGGAGCGCGTGCGCGAGCCGGGCGGCGGTCGCACCCACCTCGGCGTACGTCATCCGACGGGAACCGTCGCCCAGCCAGGTGACCACCTCGGCGGTGCCATGCACCGTGCTGCCGTGTTCGAGGATGCGGGAAATCAGCAGGGGTGCGTCCATCATCGTGCTACGCATGGACCACAACCTAGTGTCGCAGCTCACACCTTGACCACCCGGAAGGCATCCCGATGAGCAGTATCCCGTGGGCCGAGTCGTACCTCGGCCAGCTTCGCGCCCTCGCCGGTGACCGTACGCTGATGTTCGTCGGCGCCCGGGGCGTGGTACGCGACGCGGCCGGCCAGGTGCTGCTGATCGAGCGCTCGGACAACGGTTACTGGGCACTGCCGGCCGGCGCGATGGAACTCGGCGAGTCGATCGCCCAGTGTGCCGTCCGCGAGGTCTGGGAGGAGACCGGGCTGACCGCCACCGAGGTCACCCCGTTCGCCATGTACACCGGCCCGGACCGCACCTTCACCAACATGTACGGCGACACGTACCAGCTCTTCGTGGTCGCCTTCCGGGTCGACGCCTGGTCCGGCGAGCTGCTCACCAGCACCGACGAGACCACCAACGCCGGCTTCTTCCCGCCCCGGGCACTGCCCGCCCCGGTCTCCTCCACGGTGCTGGAGACCCTGGACGACCTGGCCGTCTTCGAGCAGACCGGCCAGGTCGTCCTGAAGTAGTCCGGCGGCCTGGCCCGGTTCGCGGCGGGTGCGCGCTTCCTTGACCCGGAAGAGGTCGCGGACGCTCAGGGTCAGATCAGCGTCTGGGCGTTCGCCTCCATCTCGGTGGCCGCGTCGCCCTTCCGCTCCCGGGCCAGTCCCTCGCCGGAGCCGGGCGGCGGGCCGCCGCGCAGTTCCTGGTTCGGCATCGCCAGGGTCACCGCCACCGCCAGGAACGCGATCAGCCCCGCGACCAGGAAGACGGTGTGCAGCGCGCCGACGAACGACTCCTGCACGGCGGCCCGGATCGGTTCCGGCAGCGCCAGGATCCGGGACGGCTCGTTGACCGAGAACTCCGTGGTGGCACCGGCGAACTGCGCCCGCTGCTCCGGCGGGAGCTGGGCGATCGCGCCGGGCAGCCGGTCGGCCAGCCTGCCGGAGAGCCCGGCGGAGAGCACCGCACCGAGGATCGCCACCCCGAACGCGCCGCCCAACGACCGGAAGAAGGTGGCGGCCGAGGTACCGGCGCCGAGGTCGCGCATCTCGACCGCGTTCTGCGCGGCGAGGATCAGCGGCTGCATGCAGAGGCCGAGCCCGATGCCGATGAGCACCATGTAGACGAAGGCGTTCCATAGCGGGGTGTCGACCCGCAACCGGGTGAAGAGCAGCATGCCGGTGACCAGCACGACGGCCCCGACCACCGGAAACCACTTGTACCGGCCGATCTGGCTGATCGCCCGCCCGGAGAGCACCGAGGTGACGATCACGCCGGCCATCATCGGCAGCATCAGCAGACCGCTGTCGGTCGGCGACGCGCCCTTGACGATCTGGAGATAGAGCGGGATAAAAATGATCGACCCGAACATCACCAGGCCGAGGATGAAGCCCGCGGCGTTGGCCAGCGCGAAGGTGGACCGGCGGAACAGCTTGAGCGGCAGGATCGGCTCGGCCACCCGAGCCTCCTGGACCAGGAACAGCACGCCGAGCACCGCTCCGGCCACGAACAACCCGATGATGATCCCGGAGCCCCAGGCGTACTCATTGCCGCCCCAGCTCAGCGCGAGCAGCAGCGAACTCACCCCGGCCACCAGCAGGCCGGCGCCGAGCCAGTCGATGGCGTGCTGCCGGCGCTGGAACGGGACCAGCCGCATCACGTGGTAGCAGACGATGATGGCGACCACCGCCAGCGGCACGTTCAGGAAGAAGATCCACCGCCAGTCGTGCTCGGCGAAGTAGCCGCCGACCAGCGGCCCGGCCACCGAGGAGAGCCCGAACACCGCGCCGAAGAGGCCCTGGTAACGGCCACGGTCCCGGGCCGACACCACGTCGGAGATGATGGTGAAGGCCAGCGTCATCAGACCGCCCGCGCCGAGCCCCTGCACCCCGCGGGTGATGATGAGCTGGGTCATGTCCTGCGCGAAGCCGGCGGCCAGCGAGCCGACCAGGAACGCCCCGATGGCGAAGAGGAAGACCGGGCGGCGACCGAAGAGGTCGGCCATCTTGCCGTACAGCGGGGTCGAGGCGGTCGACGCCAGCAGGTACGCGGTGACCACCCACGAGTAGTGGTTGATCCCTCCGAGTTCGCCGACGATGGTCGGCAGCGCCGTTCCGACGATGGTCTGATCCAGTGCGGCGAGCAGCATGCCGGTCATCAGACCGCTCATCAGGAGCAGGATCTGACGGTGTGTCAGGGCCGGCCGCGTGTCCTCAGCGGTGGTCATAGTGCCTTCTCCCCCCGTTGGCACAGAAAATGCCTACCGCCAGTCTCGGCCTGGGCCACCGCCCGGCCCAGGCGAACGCGAGCGCTGTGATCACGATCATGCGCCCTCGGCACGCCGCGCTCGCCGGGGCCCCGCCGGTCCGGTGAGCGGTCGCCGGGGCCCCGCGGGGCGGTCTACTCGTTCGCCTCTGCTGGGCGGTCGGCGGGGCCCGGCGGAGCGGCTCTTCTCGTTCGCCGCTGCGCGCTGGCGGCGGGTCGCAGTTCCAGCCGCCGCGCCGGAGGCATCGCTTCTCAGCCACGTGCCGGAGGCATCGCCTCTCCAGCCGCGTGCCGGAGGATCAGTGCCGGCCCTCGGCGAGTTCCTCCACGAGCTTGGCGCAGAACGCCGGCAGGTCGTCCGGCTTGCGGCTGGTCACCAGGCCGTTGTCGACGTGACACTCCTCGTCGACCCAGTGCGCGCCCGCGTTCGACAGGTCGGTCCGCAGGCTGGGCCAGGAGGTGACGGTGCGCCCCTTCACCACATCGGCGTCGATCAGCGTCCACGGCGCGTGGCAGATCGCCCCGACCGGCTTGCCTGCGTCGAAGAACGCCCGGACGAACCGGACCGCGTCCGGGCTCGCCCGCAGGGCGTCCGGGTTGGCCACCCCGCCGGGCAGCACCAGGCCGTCGTAGGCCGCCGGGTCCGCCTCGGCCACGATCGTGTCGACGTCGTACGTCCCGGACTTGTCCAGATGGCTGAAGGCCTGGATCCGGCCGCCCTCCAGGGAGACCAGCTCGGCCCGGCCGCCGGCCGCCTCGACCGCCTGCCGGGGTCGGGTGTACTCGACCTCCTCCACGCCATCGGTGGCCAGGAACGCGATGCGCTTGCCCTGCAACGTCGCGGTCATTCGCTTCTCCTCTCAGGGAATCGGGGGGATATGCGGCAACGAACCTTTGGGTCGCATCCCGTGAAAAAGACGTTCCCGGTACGCCGGGTGCCAAACCCGCCGTACGGCCACCGCCGGGTCCCGGTGCCCGGCAGGACCAGGTTTGCCCGGCCGGGCACCGGGGACCCGTCGCCACATGGCGACAGACGCAGCGGAACAGCGCCGGTTGGCCTCGGTGGTGGAGAGCTGGCTCGGCAGGGGCGTACTGGTGGTCGGCGACGCGATGCTGGACGAATGGCGGTTCGCCGAGTCGGACCGGCTCTGCCGGGAGGCGCCGGCGCCGGTGTTGACCCTGCGCCGTCGGCTGACCGCAGCCGGTGGCGCCGCGAACACCGCCGTCAACCTCACCACGCTGGGCGGCCGGGCAGCGCTGGTCGCCCCGGTCGGCGCGGACGTGGCCGGTGACGAACTGCACGACTGTCTGGACCGGGCCGGTGTCTGGGACCGGACCATCAGCCAGCCCGGTCGGCCGACCCCGGTGAAGCGTCGACTGCTCGCCGCCGACCAGATCCTGCTCCGCGAGGACGAGGGCGACGCCGACGAGACGCTGCCCGAGGAGGGCGTACGCCGGATGCTCAACGCGCTCGCCCGGGCGACCGAGGAGTTGCGGGCGGACCGGGACGGCCAGCCACCGACCCTGGTGGTCTGCGACTACGGCCTGGGTGCGCTGCCCGAGGCGGTACGGAGCTGGCTGGTCCGGCACCGCGACTCCTTCGCCACTGTCGCCCTGGACGCGCACGACCTGGCCTACTGGCGTGGACTCGCCCCGACCGTGGTGACCCCGAGCTTCGCCGAGGCGACCCGGCTGCTCAACGAGGCGGTCTCCGCCGGCCCGGCCAGCCCGGCGTCGGCGGTCGCCGGCACCCGGGTCAGCGTCGCCGAGGACGGCAGCACGGTGGCGACCGGCGGAAAGGGCGACGCTGACAGTGGAAAGGGCGACGGCGCGGACGCCGGCAGGGATGCCGACGGTGGCCCGGTCAGGGGACCCGGTGCCGGCATCGCCGGTCGGCCGGCGCCGGCGGTCGCCGCCGGTGGCACCGAGGACGGCGGCCGGGACGGCGACGGCCCCGCCGCGCCGGAGGGTACGCCGCCGGGCAGCGGCGACGGCGGAGGTCCGGTCGGCGGGGACGGCCTCACGGTGACCAGTGACGAGATCGGGGTCTCCGGCGACGACATCGTGGTGGCCGGTGACGAGACGTCGAGTGCCGCCGGTGGGCGTCCGGTCGCGGCCGGCGGCGCCAGCCGGGCGCTGGTCGCCCAGGCCCGCCTCGCCGAGCTGCGGGAACGCACCGGTGCGGACGTGGTGGCGGTGACCCTGGACGCCGAGGGCGCGGTGGTGGGCGGGGCCGACGGGCGGTCCCGGCGCAGCCACGCGACTCCGGTACCGGCGAGTTACGCGGTCGGCGCCGGTGACGCGTACCTGGCGGCGATGACGCTGGCGCTGGCCGCGAACGCCCCACTGCCGACCGCCGCCCAGTTGGCCCAGCTCGCCGCCACCACCACCGTCTCGGACACCGGCACCTGTGTCTGCCTGCGCGACGACCTGCTCGCCGCGCTCGGCTCGGCCGGCGACGAACCGCCCCGGATCGTGCTCGACCGGGACGCCCTGGTGGAACTCGTCGAGCGGCACCGGGCCGAGGGGCGGGCCGTCGTCTTCACCAACGGCTGCTTCGACGTACTGCACCGGGGGCACGTGCGCTATCTCGACCAGGCACGCGATCTCGGCGACCTGCTGGTGGTGGCGGTCAACTCCGACGACAGCGTACGGCGGCTCAAGGGCACGGACCGCCCGGTGAACCCGGTGGAGGACAGGGTGGCGGTACTCGCCGCGCTCTCCTGTGTGGACCATGTGGTGGTCTTCGAGGAGGACTCGCCGAGCGCGCTGATCGAGGCGATCCGCCCCGACGTGTACGTCAAGGGCGGCGACTACCCGCCGGACATGGTCCCGGAGGCACCCCTGGTACGCCGGCTCGGCGGCCAGGTCCGCACCCTCGGCTACGTACCCGACAAGTCCACCTCGGCGGTGATCGACCGGATCCGTTCACACGGCGAGGACCGGCGCCAGGCGGCGGCCGCCCGTCCCGGGGATGAGGCCGACCGGCGCCACCTGCCCGACGGCGCCCAGCGCCACTCCCCGCCCGACGGCGCCCAGGGCGCCTCGCCGGACGGGAGCAGGGAGGCCGTTCCCGCTTCGGCGGACTCCGGCGGGACGGCGTCCGGGCCGAGCCGCCAGGCGTGAGCGCCGGGCCACATCGCGCCCAGGGTGGCGCGGCACCGAGGACGATCACCCGCCCGCTCGACCCCGGCAGCCCGGCGGACTTCCGTACGCCCCGTCTGCTGGACGTGCTGGTGCCGACCCGGAACCGCCCCGCCGAACTGGCGGTCACCCTGGCCGGGCTGGCCGCCCAGCGCCCCGCCGGGGCCGGCGCGCAGGCCGCCGACACCGACTCCGCCGGGCCGGACGGGCCGGACGGGTTCGGGGTGGTGGTCAGCGACCAGTCCGACGGGGAACCTGGCTGGGCCGCACCCGCGGCGGCGGCGATGGTGCGGGTACTCCGGCACCGGGGCCATCCGGTGCTGCTCACCCGCCGGCTGCCCCGGCGGGGCCTGGCCGAGCACCGCGCCTACCTGCTGGACGCCTCGGCGGCCCGGTACGTGCTCTTCCTCGACGACGACGTCTGGCTCGAACCCGGCAGCGTCGACCGACTGCTCAGCGCGATCCGGGAACTCGACTGCGGCTTCGTCGGCAACGCGGTGCACGGACTCTCCTATCTGGACGACGTACGGCCGGAGACGCACCGGCACTACGTCGAGTGGGACGGCCCACCGGAGCCGGAGCGGCTCCGCCCCGGCACGCCGGAGTGGGACCGGGCGCAGATCCACTCCGCCGCCAACCTGCTGCACGTCACGGAGGCGCGACGGCTGCCGGCTGGACAGTGGCGGGCGTACAAGGTCTCCTGGATCGGCGGCTGCGTGCTCTACGACCGGTCCCGGCTGCGCGCGGCGGGCGGGTTCGACTTCTGGACCCGGCTCGACCCCGGGCACCAGGGCGAGGACGTGGCCGCCCAACTCGCCGTGATGGCCCGGTACGCCGGAGCCGGCGTCCTGCCCAGCGGGGCGTACCACCTGGAGGCGCCGACCACGGTGACCGAGCGGACCATGGAGGCCTGGGAGGTCACCGCCCGGTCAGATCGGCCACCGCCGCCAGCACCTCCACCACCGGTACGTCGGTGACGAAGGAGACCTGGTGCGGGCAGGCCGGCCCACCGCCGCCCCGGGCCGGATAGATCTCCCGGCTACAGTCCCGGCCGCAGACCGGGCAGTTCAGGGTCCACGAGGCGATCGGCCGGTGCCGGCCGCGCAGCGGCGTCGCGCAGTTGATCACGTTGCCGACCCAGAAGATGCCGACGGTCGGGGTGTCCAGCGCGGCGGCGACGTGCACCGGACCGGTGTCGTTGGCCACCACCACCTCGCAGCCGGCGTAGCAGCCGATCAGGCCGCCGAGCGAGAGTTCGCCGACCACCGAGCGGACCGGCCGCCGCGCCGCCGCCACCACCTGCTCGGCGAGGTCCCGCTCGTCCGGGGTACCGGTCACCAGCACCTCGTAGCCGTCGTCGACGAGTTGGTCGGCGACCTCGGCGAAACGCTCCGGCGGCCAGCGGCGACGCGGATCGCTCGCCCCGGGGTGCAGGGCGATCCGGGGGTGCACCGGCTCGCCCAGCACCGTGCGCGCCTCGGTCAGGTCCGCCTCGGTGGCGACGAGCCGGGGCACCAGGCCGGTCGGGCTGGCGCCGACCAGGCCGGCGACCTCCAGGTAGCGGACCACCTCCGGCTGGTAGTAGACGTACCGGAGCCACCGGTCCAGCGGCGGCGCGTCCTCGCTGCGCAATCCGGCGGTCACCCGGGCACCGAGCCCGGCCACCAGCGGATTGGAGTTGGCCCCGCCGCCGTGCATCTGGAGCGCGAGGTCGAACCGCTCCCGGCGGGCGGCGTCGAGGAACCGGGCCATCGACTCCGCCGACGGTGCCGGTTCGCCCGGCCCGGCCACCCGGATCCCGTGCGCGGGCGGCACCACCATCACCCGGTCGACCGGACCGGGCCGGTCCCGGAGCAGGCGCTCGTGCCAGGGTGCGCCGATCAGCACGAGTTCGGCGTCCGGATAGCCGGCCCGCAGCGCGTCGAGCGCCGGCAGCGCGAAGATGAAGTCGCCGAGCGCGTTGGCCCGGAGTA
Source organism: Plantactinospora sp. KLBMP9567 (assembly GCF_033446045.1). Classification (NCBI taxonomy): domain Bacteria; kingdom Bacillati; phylum Actinomycetota; class Actinomycetes; order Micromonosporales; family Micromonosporaceae; genus Plantactinospora; species Plantactinospora sp. KLBMP9567. Next base: position 143,542 of record NZ_JAWQRR010000038.1, read on the forward strand.
CGGCAATCCGCTCGACGTCACCGACGAGATCGCGCACCTTGCCGATCATCGGGTACGGGTCCGCCGCCCGCTCAGCCCGTGAACCCGGGGCCCGGGGTACCGGCGGCGGTGTCCGGGGCGTGCAGTTCCCGGTCGGCGGCCGGGTCCACGGCTGCGGGCTGGATGCGGGCTCCGCCGGTACGCCCGGCGCGCTGGCCCGGGTCGTGGCGCCGGCCGCCGATGGTGATGGTCCGCCGGCCCGGCCGGGGCGCCTTCGGCAGCCTGACGGTGAGCAGACCGTGGTCCATCACGGCGTCGATCCGATCCGGGTCGACCGGTGCCGGCAGGTGCACCCGGTGCTCGAAGGCACGGGCCTGCGATCCGCTGCCGACCATTCCGTGGTCGGCGTTGACCTCGGCCTCGGAGCGGGCCCGGATGCACAGCTCACGGTCGTCGAGTTCCAGGGCCACCTCCTCCGGGGCCACCCCGGGCAGCCGGGCCACCACCGTCCAGCCGTCGTCGCTCGGACTCAGCTCGACATCCGGCTGCCCGCCCCGGCCGCCGACCAGCGCGGAGCCGACCAGCCGGCCGAGTTCCGCGCGGAGCGCCTGCAACTCACCCAACGGATCCCAGCCCCGGTCTCCGGTGCCACGTCCTGGCTCAGCCATGCCGCCGTGTTCCCTCCCGTCGTCTCCTGCCACTCGTCGGAACCACCGCCCGCCACCGGCCGGCGGCACGGTCCCGGATACCCGTCCTCGGGCCGGTCAACGCGTCCGGACCCGGGTTACTCGGCGACCCGGCGGGCGTAGTCGTGCGGAGCGGCCGCAACAGCCGGCGCGGCGCTCGCGACAGCCGGCCGCCGCCACGGTCCTGGTTCCCTGCCGTGGTCCTGGCTCCTGACCGGTTGGCGATCCGGACCGACACCACGCGGATCGGCCGGTGGTCGCGGTCGCCGCCCCACTCACCGCTTCTCGGGTCGGTCCGCGGACGCCGCGGCGGTGGTCCGGGGACGCAGCGAACTCGACGCGTTCAGGTCGGCCTCCGGATCCACCCCGACGCCGAGCCGGTCCACCAGTTCGCCGCCGAGCCAGGCGCCGAGCCCGGCACCGGCCACCGCGACCACCTCGATCGCGACCAGGGCACCGCCGGCCGCCCGGGTGTCCGCGGCCAGCCGGACCGCCCAGACGGCGGCGAAGAGCAGCAGCACGGCGATGTTGGTCGAGGCGTGCGCCACCCCCACCCGCTTGGCCCGGGTCCCGGACGGTACGGCCAGCAGGTCCACCGCGCCGGCCATCACCGCGAGTACCCCGCCGATCAGGCCGACCAGGATGTTCCAGTAGGCCAGCTCGCCGAGGAACGCCGGGCCGCCGGCCACGTCGATGATGTCGAAGATCGTGGCGGACACGAAGAGGGCGATCGGGAACATCACCAGCATCGGATGGACCGGGTGCCCGAGCACCTTCAGTCGGCTCTCCATCATCGTCGCCTCCCAGGCTCAGCGGATGCGGCGCCGCAGCCGTCGTACCCACGCACTCGTCATGCGTAGGCCGACACGTCCGCACGCTGCTGACGCGGTACCCGAATTGTCCGCCCGCAAACCCTCCGTACCGCGCTGTTCCGCTATTTCGGGGCTGAATGCTGGTGCCGGCGGGCCCTCGGCTGCCGGGCCAGCGCCCGCCAGGCGGCGACCACCACCCCGAGCAGCACGGAGTTCGCGGTGCAGAAGATCAGCAGCGGCGAGAGGAAGATCATCGCCGGGGCCGACGAAGACCAGCACGCCGAAGCCGACCAACCGGGACCCGGGCGACCCCGCCCAGCACCCGGCGCGCGAAGAGGGCCCAGGCGAGCAGGAACAGCGCACGTGGCCCGGTTCGACCTGCCCGCCGTACTGCCGTGACGTACCAATCCCCGACTCGATGCTCCGAGCGCAGAGGGATGGATGCTGCTACTCCGCCGGCAGCATCCCGACCCGGTAGCGGTCCGCCGGATACAGGTCGGACGCCCCCTCGGAATGGGTGACCACAAGCAGCGGCACACCCTCTGGCACCTCGTACTCGCGTCGCTCGGCCGGCGTCGGATTCCGTGCCCACACGGCAGAACCCGGCTCGGCCTGAACCACCTCGGCTCCGGATGCTCTCGTACGACCACACCTAGCCGGGCGCCAGCTCGGCCAAGCCCTCGTTTCGTACCTGCTGCAACGCGGCTCGGGCGGTCTTCGTCGCCACGCCGTAGGCCTGGGCCAACTGCCCTTCGGAAGGCAGTGCACCTGTGGCGTCGAGTCACGGAGCTTGCCGAGTTCATCGAGCGTAACCCGGATCCGGGTCGGGTGAACGCCAGCGGCGCCAGGTCCCCGCGCCGAGGCGCACCATGATTTGGCGGCGTCCTCTACGGTGATCGGGTGGCACTGGGTGGGTATCGTCTCGGGGTCGATTTCGGCACCTCGTCCACGGTGGCGATGCTCGCGGGTCCGGACGGACGGGCGAAGCCGTTGCTGTTCGACGCGTCTCCGCTGCTGTCGTCCGGGGTGTTCGCCGGCCCCGGCGCCGGCCCGCTGCTCACCGGCACAGACGCCGAACGGGCTACGTCCACCCACCCCGCGGGCTTCGAGGCCAACCCGAAACGGCGGATCGACGATCACGTCATCTGGCTCGCCGAACGGGAAGTCACCGTCACCGACGCGATCGCCGCCGTGCTGACCCGGGTGGGCACCGAGGCACGCCGGGTCGCCGGCCGGCCACCGGACGCGGTGGTACTCACCCATCCCGCCGGCTGGAGCCATACCCGGCTCGGCATCCTGGCCACCTCCGCTGACCGGGCACAACTCGGCGACTGCTCCTTCGTCGCCGAACCGGTCGCCGCAGCGGCGTACTTCGCCGACATCCTCGGCCGCGACCTGCCGGTCGGCCGGTGCCTCGTCGTCTACGACCTGGGTGCCGGCACCTGCGACGTCAGCATCGTCCGCCGCACCGCAGGCGGGCTGGAGGTGGTCGCCACCGCCGGGCTGGACGACGTCGGCGGCCTGGACCTCGACGCCGCCATCGTCACCCACGCCCGCTCACTGACCACCGCCGCCGGTGATGCGTGGGGACGGCTGGAGTGGCCGCGAACCCCCACCGACCAACGCGCCCACCAACAGTTGTGGCGCGACGCCCGTACCGCCAAGGAACAACTGTCCCGGCACACCACCGCCGACCTGCACATCCCGCTGGTCGACACCGTCGTCCACGTGACCCGCGACGAATTCGAAACAGCGGCCCGCCCCCACCTCGACCGCACCGTCGACCTCACCGCCACACTGCTGCGCGACACCGGCGTACCCAGACAACACATCGCCGGCATCTTCCTCGTCGGCGGCTCCTCCCGGGTACCCCTCACCGCCTCCCTACTGCACCGCACCCTCCGCATCGCCCCCACCGCCCTCGACCACCCCGAACTCGTCGTCGCCGAAGGCGCCCTCCACATCCCGACCACCAGCACCCACCCGCCGACCAAACCCACCCCGCCAGCAGCAGCGGCACCCACCGAGCCGGCCCCAACACCCGCCACACCGACCCCGACGAACCCAGCACCCCCAGCCGACACCTCGACCACCGCCGACGCCGATGCCCACCACATCGACCAGCCAACAGCAATCGATACCACCCCTGGCGATGCGACAGCGGAGCGCGCCACCCTCGACGCCACCCCGGTCCGCTGGCCACGCTGGCCGCCCCGAACCCGCCGCGACAAGGCCACCATCGGCGGCACCATTGCCCTGGTACTGGCCATCATCGCCACCACCGGGTTATGGCGCTTCCTGCCAACCGGGCCGGACTCATCCGGCGATCCACCGCGCGGCACCTTCATCTTCGCCGGTGCTGGTGACCCGAATGACTTCGACCCGATCTTCAACTGGGACGAGGAGTCGCTCCGACCCATCCGGCAGATGTACGACACCCTGGTCAGCCACAAGCCGGGTACGGCGGAGCTGACCGGCGGCCTGGCCGAGAGCTGGGAGCACGACGCCGACGGCAAGGTCTGGACGTTCAAGCTGCGTAAGGGCGTGAAGTTCCACGACGGTACGCCCTTCAACGCGGCCGCGGTCTGCTTCAACTTCGAGCGCTGGTACAACATGAAGAGCCCCAGCGCCCAGGACCGGATGTTCCACTACAGGGACGTCTTCGACGGGTTCGCGAAGAACGAGACTACTGACGCAGGCGACCCGGTCTACAAGAGCTGCGCGGCCAAGGACGATGCCATCGCGGTCCTCATCCTCAACAAGTACAAGGGCGCCTTCCCGGATGCCTTCGCGCTCCCCGCGTTCTCCATCGCCAGCCCGACGGCGCTGAGGAAGTACGCCGCCGACCCGGTAGAGGACGACGATCGCCTCAGTTACCGGCCCAGCCAGTTCGCCACCGCGAACCCGGTCGGCACCGGCCCGTTCGCCTTCGGTGGCTGGGACAAGGCCAAGAACGTGATCACGCTGAACCGCAACCCGGACTACTGGGGCGACAAGGCCAAGGTCGAAAAGGTAATCATCAAGGTCATCGAGGACGGGAGCAGCCGTGAGCAAGAGCTGCGGGCCGGCACCGTACATGGCATCGACTTCCCGGCCATGGCGGACCGCGAGGCGCTGGCCATCGAGGGCTTCCAGGTGCTCAACCGCCCGGCCTTCAACATCCTCTACCTCGGTATCAACCAGAGGAACAACCCGAAGCTCCAGGACCTGCGGGTACGGCAGGCGGTCGCGTACGCGCTCAACCGCGAGCAGATGGTGCGAACCCTGGCCCCCGCCGGCTCCACGGTGGCCAGTCAGTTCATGCCGGACACCGTGCTCGGCCACGCGCCGGACGCGCAGAAGTACGAGTACGACCCGGACAGAGCCAGGCAGCTACTCAAGGAGGCCGGCGCCGAGGGGCTGACCCTCAACTTCTACTACCCGACGGACGTCTCCCGGGGGTACATGCCCAACCCGCGGGAGTCCTTCACCGCTCTCGCGAACGACCTGCGGGCCGTTGGCGTCAAGGTCAACGGTGTCCCACGGCCGTGGCACTACTTCCTGCAGGACGTGCGGGAGTCCGGCAAGCAGGACCTGCACCTCCTCGGCTGGATTGGTGAAAACAGCGACCCGGGTCACTTCGTCGGGACGTTCTTCGGCCGGGACAGTGCCGAGTTCGGCAACCAGGCGATGACCGACATGTTCGGCGCCATCACCAAGGCCGACGGGACCGTTGACGAGGCCGCGAAGAAGACGGCCTGGGAGCAGGTCAACCGGGACATCGCCAGCAAGTGGCTGCCGGCCGTGCCGATCTGGCACGCACCGCAGGCGATCGTGGTGACCAAGGACGTTACGGGTCTGGTCGTCAGCCCGCTGAGAGACGAACAGTTCAACACGCTCTCCGTCGCGGCCGAGTGACAAGCAGCGACTGACGCCCGCGCCCGAATAGGTGATTCCGCACACGTTCCGCAAGACCGTCGCCCCCTCGCCGACAAGGAGGCCGACGCCGACCGCGCCGCCGCCCAGCTCGACCACAAGACCAAGGAGATTGTCAAGAAGCACTACATCGTCAAGCCCACCCTCGCCCCGGACAGTTCTCACACACATGAAGAGCTTGGCCAAGTCAGGCGGCCACCGGCCCTGAACGCCGAGGTCACGGGCCGCGTCCAACCGCCGAACCCCTGCCCGGACAGCAGCGCCGCACCAGCGGACATGTCGAACCTGATCGCCCACAGGCTTTTTTTGGGGGGTTCGGGGGCTGATTCAAAACCACATAGACAAACATGAGGCCCGTTGCACACTCGCTAACGTTGCCCGCACCGGCGTGGTGCGTAGTCTCCTGGGCGGCGGCCCAACAAGACCGAGCGGGAGTGGCAAGACACGCTCGGAAGCGCGCAGAGCGGGTTGGACCACTTCTGCCGGCCCGAGCGCGTCTACGGCCTCGGCATGAGCGACGACGCCGGGGAGGACGCCCGTCCGGCGTACCTGACCGCGTCCGGGATCTATTACAACACTGGGCGCAAAGGACAGCGAGGTCTACGTGACAGGCGACGATCCGGCCAGGGCGGAGGCCGCGGCCCGGAAGTGGGTCTCGAACTGGCTGGAGCGGGTGAAGACGAGGGTGAGCGACCTGGACGCCGGCTGAACTTGCGGATGGGATTGGCGTCGTCGCCGACCCGGGGAACGAACGGCAACCTACTGACCGTGGAAGCCAGCTTACCGTTGTATGAGCATCTGAACGACGCCCCCGGCATCCTGCCGGGGCGTCGTTCGCGCCTACTCGAACATCTTGGTGATTACAACGGCTGCACTCGCCGCTGCGATGGTCTTCTGCCAGCCTTGCGGCAGGATACCGACAGCGGCGAGCGCACTGCCAGGTGGCGCGCCTGTGGTCGGTGGTCGGCTCGCGCACCGAGTCGGTATCGAACACGCGGGGCGTCACCGCCGGGCCGGGGTGCCGGTCGGCGGAGTCCGTGGTGAGCGGGGTCGCATGGCGAGGTCGATGACCTCGCCGGCGGTACTGGTGGCGGCCAGTGCCGCCGCGAACAGGATGAGCTGGTTGACGACGTTGAGGAAGACCAGCAGCCCGACGGTGCCGGCGACGACGTGGTACGTCGGGTTGGCCTCGGTGCGCTGTACGTAGAAGCTGCCAACGGTCTTGAGCAGTTCCAAGCCAATGGCGACGAGCAGCGCGGGTAGGACGACACGGCGCGGCGGCATGCGTAGCCGTGGCAGCCCGGTGAGCACCGCGGCCGACAGCAGCGTGCTCACGGCGATGCCAATCACGAGGGCGATCGTGGCCAGCAGCCACCGGCCCGGCGCGGCGTTCGCGCTTGCGGTATCGACCAGCCGGTTGGCCAGGGCGGTGGTGGCGAACGCTGTGGCCAGGGAGGCGGCCAGCAGCAGGCCGAGCCCGATCAGCACGAGCAGGTCGACCAGCAGGCGGACGACGAAGATACCCGGGTACTCAGGCAGTTGCCAGACCTTGCGGATGGAGGACCGGAGCGAGTCCACCCAGAACCAGCCGGTGATCGGCAGGCCGAGGAACGCGATCACCCCGATGGTGCTGCGGGCGGTCCGTAGTGCCTGTACGTCGAGGCTGGGCAGGTTCTGGGCGAGGTATCGCTGCACCGAGCGCTGCACCGCCGGATCGTCCAGGACGAATCCGAAGACGGCGAAGCCCAGCAGGGCCAGCGCGAACGTGGCGAAGAAGGCGTAGTAGGTGACCGCGGCTGCGAGCCGGCCGCCGTCGGCTTGGCGATAGCGCGCCACGGCTCGGGCGAGGTGGTTCAGCCAGCCGTGGCGGCGGCGGGCGCGCTGCCACAGCACGGCGGCCCGCTGCGCCATGCTCGGGGTCGTCATGTCGCCCGCGCTACCCTGCGGTCACCGGAGCCACGCTCCGGACGGCCACGATGGGACGCGCACCCGAGGTGCTGTGGTAGCCGGCCGCGTCTTGCGGAGTCATGTGCCGGTTGCGGCGCCGCCGGCCGGCGTCCCCGGATCGGAGTTGACGGAGGTCGCCATCGGCGGCGGGGTTTCCTGTTCGATACGGGTCTCGCTCTGGTGCGCGGTCTGCTCGGCTTCGGCCTGCTCGTCGTCGGTGGGTCGGGTGCCGGGCGGTTCGCGGTCGGGGGTGGGCTCGCCCTGCGGGTGTGCGACCAGGTACCGCACGGCGGTGTTGGCCACGGCCAGCACCGGTACGGCCACGAGCGCACCGACGATGCCGGCGACGACGAGGCCGGTGGCGATCGCGAGGATGACGGCGAGTGGGTGCAGGGCCACGGCGCGGCCCATGATGAGCGGCTGCAGCACGTGGCCTTCCAGTTGTTGCACGCCGATGACGACACCGAGCACGATGAGCGCGGTGACCGGGCCCTGGGTGACCAGCGCGACCAGGACGGCGACCGTGCCGGACAGGGTGGCGCCGATGACCGGGACGAAGGCGCCCAGGAACACCAGCGCGGCCAGTGGCAGCGCGAGCGGGACACGCAGCACGGCCAGCCCGATGCCGATGCCGACGGCGTCGACGAACGCCACCAGCACCGTGGCGCGTACGTACGAGCCGAGGGTGTGCCACGAGTAGTGACCTGCGCGAGCTACCGGGATGCGGGCCGGCTGCGGCAGCAGGCGGCAGACGAACCGCCAGATCTGGGCGCCGTCGCGCAGGAAGAAGAACAGGGTGAACAGCACGAGGAAGAAGCCGGCAACGACCTCGCCGACCGTCGTGGCGGTGCTCAACGCGCCGGAGGTGATCGCGCCCTGGTTCTCGGATATCTGCTGCTGTAGCCGTTCGAACCATCCGGTGAGCTGGGCCTGGGAGATGTGCAGCGGGCCGCGCGCGAGCCAGGTCTGTACTTCGTTCACGCCGTCGCGGACCTGGGTCGACAGGTCGTCGAACTGGGAGATGACCGTACCGACGATCAGCCCGAGGCCGCCGGACACGGCCGCCAGCCCACCGACGAGCACCGCGCCGGCGGCCAGGGACCGGTTGATTCCCCGGTTACGCAGCACTCGGACGGCCGGCTCGAACAGGGCGGCGAGCAGCAGCGCCACCGCCACCGGGATGACCACGATATGCAGGATCGCAATCACTCTGATCAGTAGGTAGGCGGCGGCGACGAACAGAATCAGCCGCCACGCCCACGCCCCGGCGATGCGCACGCCGCGGGGGATACCGTCGTCCACGGTGGGTGTCGGCCCAGCGACCACCGGCCCGGTGGTATAACCCAATGCGCTGTCGACCCGGAACGGCGGCAGCGAGTTGCCTCGCCGGGCGGTCGTCAACCGGGTACGCGCCCGCTCGCGTACAGACCCGATCCAGCTCATGGCAGCTCCCTTCCGATCGTTCCCGCGGCAGAGAAGTACCCACTATGGGACCGGTCGTCACCAGGTCACGTCCGGTCCAGGCGTACGATGAAGGCGTTGCTACGGACCAGGTGATCCGACGCTCCGCCGCCAGTGGACGCATTCGCGCCGGTCAAGGGCATGATGACCGAGCAAACCGACCAGGCGCCCCGCCAAGCCAGCCGTTAGGCACCCCGCGTCATCCGTTACCTGGGGGTGTCGGGCCCGTCATGCCGCTGCTGAGGCCGCGACGAATTCGCCCGCTGCCGCGCTTGCCGACCAACCGTAAGGAACCTGCCGTGACCATCACCGCCGCTCAACGCGTCACGATCGTGCCACCTTCACCGCCCTCGACACCCCGGGTACGCCTGGTACCGGCCCGCGCCAGCCAGGCGGTCATGAATGGTGGGTGGTGGCCGAGATCATCCGCCGAAGCGGCGGCCCGCGCCGCGATGGCGTGGGGCCGCCGATCCGACCAACACGATGCGGGCACCGGATATCCTCGCCGCCATCCCGCCAGGCTCGGATCAAGTGCCGGTCGCCCACGCCGGACAGCACGCCGACGCGGGTTCGACGTGGAACAACGAGGGCGGCCGTCTCGTAGACGACCGTCCACACCGGAGGGCGAGACATCGTCCCGCGGCCCAGGTTATCCGGCCCGACGGTCTCCGCTGCCCCGACAGGCGCTCAGGAGTGGATCTCGCGCAGACCGTGAGCCGCAGCGATGAACCCGACCGGTGAACGTGGTCGCGACCGCGATGCCATGGGACGCCCACGTAGCGCCCGCCCACGCGACGAACTGGGGCGACCGTTGCCGCGCGATGCAGACGGCGTGGCGGGCGTGCCCGACGACATCGCGCTGTCCCCGGCGGACTCGCTCGCGCAGGCACAGCGACTGCTCGACGACGGTCGCGCCTTCCACGCGCACGAGGTGTTGGAGGGTGCATGGAAAGCCGCCCCAGAGCCCGAACGCGAGCTGTGGCGCGGTCTGGCCCAGCTCGCCGTTGGCCTCACGCACGCCCAGCGGGGCAATGCCGTGGGAGCGGTGCAACTGCTACGCCGCGCCGCGGACCGCGTCGAAGGGTACGCAAAAGCGGCGCCGTATGGTCTCGACACGGCTGGGCTCGTGGTCTGGGCGCGCGCCCTGGCCGTACGTGTCGAGACGGACGGCTTTGGCGGACTCAGCCGGGGCGACCTCGTCCCGCACCTTCGACCTGAGGCGGGACGCCGGCACGATTGACGTGCCCGAACACGCACGCTGGACCCAGCGGGACCCTGTGTACCGTGGTGTCGTCGCCGTCGGCTGACACCGCGGATGCCGGACCCGCCGACCCCAGCCTCACAGATACTGGCCCGAGGTCTCGCTGTCGTTTGTCGCCACCCGCACGGACACCACGTTGGCAAGGTTGACGATCAGGGCATTCTCGGTCGCCTCGCGGTTGTACCTCGCGCGGGTCAGGACCAGGCTGCGCCGCTCGTCCAGAGCCCTGGCAATCGTTTCCAGCGCCCGATCCGGCCCGCTGAAATCGGTAGTCAGCACCGAGACATCTTCACCGCCCACCGGGTGGAATCGACACGACGGGACCAGGACTCAATGGCGTTGGCGGCGGACAGGCATGCACGATCGGTTGGGGCCCTGCGCGGGTTGGGGGTCGGCATGCCGGGGAAGAGGTGGTGCTCGATCTGGTGGTTCAGGCCGCCCAGCGCCGTGTCGGTCAGCCAGCCGCCGCGAACGTTGCGGGAGCTGAGCTTGCGCTGTGGGGGAACAGGTGTTCCACTGGGGTTAGCACTCGCCCTGCGTGAGTGCCAACCGAATGGGGTGGACCCCGGAGGGGGACCGTAGCAGCGGTCATCACAGGTCGGCCGGCCAGGTGCTGTATGTGGGCACGACGATGGTGAGGATCAGGCAGATGGCCAAGTTGATCGTTTTCGGGGAGAGGCCCGGCGTGGCCTGGAGCGGGGCGTGAACGTCCTCGCCGACACGGTGAAGGTGACGCTGGGCCCGAAGGGCCGCAACGCCGTGCTGGACACGAGGTGGGGTGTGCCCACGATCACCAACGACGGGGTCAGCATCGCCAAGGAGATCGAGCTTGACGACCCGTACGAGAAGTTGGGCGCCGAACTGGTAAAGGAAGTTGCTAAGAAGATTGATGACGTCGCGGGCGACGGCACCACGACGGCGACCGTGCTGGCGAGGCACTGGTCCACGAAGGGCTGCGAAACGTCGCCGCCGGGGCGAACCCGATCGCGCTCAAGCGCGGCATCGAGCAGGCCGTCGCCGCCGTGACCGAGGCCCTCGGCCATCAGGCACGAGACGTCGAGACCAGGGAGCAGATCGCGGCCACCGCGTCGATCTCCGCCGCTACCGCATCGAGGACGCCGTACGCAACGCCAAGGCCGCCATCGAGGAAGGGCTGCTGCCCGGAGGCGGGGTGGCGCTGGTCAACGCCGCGAACACCGCCTTCGACAAGCTCGACCTGACCGGCGACGAAGCCACCGGCGCAAGCATCGTACGGGTCGCAGTCAGCGCACCACTCAGACAGATCGCCACCAATGCCGGCCTCGAAGGCGGCGTCGTCGCCGACAAGGTCAACTCGCTCCCGGTGGGTCACGGCCTCAACGCCAACACCAGCGGATACGTCGACATGATCGAGGCTGGAACCGTCGAACCGGCCAAGGTCACCCGATCCGCGCTGCAGAACGCCGCGTCGATCGCCGCGCTGTTCCTCACCACCGAAGTCCTTGTCGCCGACAAGCCCTGACCACAAGAAACGAAGAAAGGCGTCATGACTACAGCGACGTACGTCAGGAAGACCGTGGTGGTGGCGACGCTGCGATCACGGGACCTGCACGGCAGGGCCGACTGGATCGAGAAGGAGCTACCCGCGCTCATCGACACCGCGAGGAACGCCTCGCTGCTGCGAACCCTCGGCATCAACGTCGACGCCTTGGCACCCGATGCCTGGCCCGACCACACGGTCGAATCCCGGTGAGCTGACCGACACCCACTCGCCCAGGGCGACAGACAGTGCCCGGAACACGAGGAGGCCTTCATGGCCAACAAGTCCGCCCACAAGGAAGATCGGAAAAAGCAGGCAAGCAGCCTGAAGGAAAAGCGCGCCGCCAAAAAGGCCAAGCGCGCGAAGCCGGCGTCACTGATCCCACCGACCGGCCACTGAATCGACGGAAGCGCAACCGGGTCAACCGCCCACAAAGGGAACTACGGCCGCGGTGGATCGCGCCGCCGGCAGACGCCTGCGGCGGCTGGCTGACCGACACGGCGCTGGGCGGCCTGAACCACCAGATCGAGCACCACCTCTTCCCCGGCATGCCGACCCCCAACCCGCGCAGGGCCCCAACCGATCGTGCAGGCGTACTGCGCCGAGATCGACGTCGCCTACGAACAGACCGGCCTCATCACCTCCTACCGCCAAGCCCTGCAGTACCTGCACCAGATCGCCGCACCGGCCCGCGCCGAACACGCGGCACGCCGAGCCAGCCTCACCAGCGAACTGACCGCCCACGTGCCCGAACACCTGGCCAGGGTGCCAGGGACCGACGGGCTGGCAGGCGGAAGACTGGCGCCGCAGCCGTCTCGAGGAGGATGCGCGCCAGTCCACGTGGCGAGAGGGCACCGGCCAATGGCCGGTGCCCTCGCTTGATCAGCCCTTTGCTCGCTGTCAGCAGTTCGACCACGTCGTCGTTCGGCTCGGCGCCGTCGAAGAGGCAGCTGATCTACGTCACCGCAAGCGGGTGACTGGGCAGGTGTTGGGACGGGGTTCGTGGGTACGTCGTTCCGATATGGAGCAAGGGCTGGTGACGTCACGTGCCCCACTGTGGCGTCACCAGTGAATGACCGGAAGGAAGGATCATGGCAACCGTCAGCTCGCTCGTCGACCGGCCCGCCAGCGCGGCACGCGGTAGCGACTACGCCCGGCTCTCGAAACGCGTCAGGGACGCTGGCCTACTGGACAGGAGATCGGGCTACTACACATTCAAAATCACAGTCACCGTGCTGGCATTCGCCGGCGCATGGGTGGCGTTCGTGATGATCGGCCCCTCCTGGTGGCAACTGGGTATCGCCGCGTTGCTGGCGGTGCTGTACACCCAGGTCGCGTTCATCGGCCACGACGCCGGCCACAAGCAGATCTTCCGGACCCGGCGCGCGAACTACCTGCTCGGCGTGGCGCTGGGCAACCTGGGCGTCGGGCTGAGCTACGGGTGGTGGATCGACAAGCACAGCCGTCACCACGCCCACCCCAACGAGGTCGGCAGCGATCCCGACATCGAACCCGGTGTGCTGGTCTTCACCGGGCGGCACGCCCCACTGGGCAGCAGGGCGCTCCGGCTCTGGCGGCGGCTACAGGCGTACATGTTCTTCCCGCTGCTGCTGCTCGAAGGGCTGAACCTACACGTTGCCAGCGTGCGGGCACTCGCCGGACCGACGGTCAGATCCCGCGGCTACCGGGCGTTGGAGATCATCCTGTTCGCCGTGCACACCGTGGGCTACCTGGCCGTGGTGTTCCTGGTGCTCCCACTCTGGCAGGCGATCGCGTTCATCGCGGTCCACCAGGCCCTGTTCGGCCTCTACATGGGGTGCTCGTTCGCACCCAACCACAAGGGCATGCCCGTGCTGACAGCCGACGACGACCTGGACTACCTGCGTCGGCAGGTGCTCACCTCCCGGAACATCCGTGGCGGCCGGCTGGTGGACTTCCTCCTCGGCGGGCTGAACTACCAGATCGAACACCACCTGTTCCCGAACATGCCGCGGCCCAACCTGCGCCGCTCGCAGCACCTGATCCGCCGCTTCTGTGCCGAGCACGGCGTCAGCTACGCCGAAACCGGCCTGTTCGCCTCCTACCGGCAGGTCCTGCGCCACCTACACCAGGTCGGGCGCCCAAACGCCGGCCCCACCCCCCGCACACAGGAGGACTGACCATGCTTACCGCCGCGCAACGGGCCACCATGATCCCGTCGTCACCGCCCTCGCAACCTCGACTGGTACTCGCCCCTGTCCGAGTCAGCCGGGCCGTCCTGGACGGCGGATGGTGGCCCCGCTCCTGGGACCCGGTGGCCGAACTCCCCGGGCTCCTCCTAGCCCTGTCCAGCCGCTACGGACGGATCCGGAACGTGATACTCAACAACGGTGCCTGGGACAGCCGCTTCCGCCGACTCGCAGTCGGCACGGACGTGGTCCGGGTGGGCTGGTTCGACTCGCTGGACACCGCCTTGTTGATCGCCACCACCGACCGCGGAGACCAACTCGACCTGCTCGTCGTGCCACCGGAGAGCACAGCTGCGGCGGCGGAGCAGGCGATGACCACCGCAGCCGATCCGACCAACTCCCTGCACGCACCCGACATCCTCGCCGACGGCCCCACGCCACCGTCACCGAAAGCGGGCACCGACCCGAGCACCGTGTGGGACAACGAGGGCGGTAACACCACCACAGACCGACCGCATCACCGGCCCACCAACGAGCAGGCCGCCCCGTCAGGTTGAGTCACAGCCGCCGTCCCCGCTCCCACCGGACAGGCGGCGTTGTGACGTGCACAACCGGCTCGACCGGAGCCCGACCGACCTGCTCAACGCCGGAGGCGGCAGTAGCCAGCGGGGATTGATTGGTGGAAGCTGGTCGGCTCCGAAGTGGGATTTTGCGGGTAGCCTTCGGGGTAGCGGCGCCGCACGGACGTGCGCAGCTTGTCGAGCCTGCAACGGCCGCCGCATTCTACAGGGTCGTTGCTTCCCGGCCTAGGGTCCAGCCCTCGCCCGCCCGTCAAGCGATTCATGTCTGCAGTTGAGCTGGAGGAGCACGATGGCTCCCAATCTTTCGCCTGTGACCGCGCTCGCGCCCCTACCCATCGACACAAGTCATCCGCAGCCAGCGACGGCCCGGCTCGGCGTGGCCGGAGAGATCGACCTGGCAACCGCACCGGTACTCCGCGACAAGCTGCTCACCCTGTTGCGGGATCAGACTCCCGCAGTCCTCGTCGTGGACCTCGCCGGGGTTGCGTTCCTGGACTGCGCCGGCATCGGCGCGCTCGTCGGCGTGCGCAACGCCGCTGGCGAGGCCGGATGCGAGCTGCGAGTCACCGATCCGCAACCCTTCGTTCGCCGCGTCTTGGAGGTGACCGGGCTGCTCGGCATCTTCACCGCCCCCATCGAAGCCGCAGCACCTTCCTCCAAGATCGGAATATCCGTCCGGGACGAGGCCCGCCCCTGCGGTCGCGGCGGAGCCACCCGGCGTGGTGGCCGCCTGACGGACGCCTCCGCTGTCGGTGGCGATGATGGCGGATCAGGCCAGCGAGATGGACGAGTTTGGCTCTGGTGTGGGCCTTCGGCCTGTCCGGAGTTCCACAGGTGGACAGGCCGGCGAGGACGGCTTGGTAGTCGTGGTGAAGCTCGTCGGCGAAGTGGCGTAGGTGGGGAAGGTTGTCCGCGGACGTCGTTGATCCAGTCCGGTAGGTGCTGGTGGTCGGTGAGATTGGTCAGCACGTGGCGAAGGTGCGCACGTGGCGGGTGGCAGCCAGGTGCGGACATGCCGCTTGGACGTCGTGCAGTTTCGTCCGTCTGTTCGGGCGGAAGCCGGTCCGGGCGGATCAGCAGCGGGGTCGCCGCAGTGCGGGGTGCCGGGATCGGCCGTGGTGCCAGCGGGACGACCACACCGCGTTTGATCAGGTGGACGTAGAGGTTGACGGTACTGCTGCTGCCGGTATGGGCGTGCGCTCGCGGATCATATCCGCCGACAACCCGCACGACGCGATCTTCGCCTCCCGGCGGGGCACCTGGCTGTCCCCGCAGAACGTTCGTCGCCAGTGGCCTGCATCGTCAAGCCCGCCTCGCCCGGACAGTTCTCACTTACTGGAACAGCTCGGCGCAAGTCAGGCGGCTACCGACCCTGAACGCCGAGGTCGCAGCCACACCGAGCCGCGTAGCCCTGCACGAACGGCAGCGGCGCCGCACCCGCCGCCATGTCGAACCTGATCGTCGGCAGGCGTTTTGGGGGTTCGGGGGCTGATTCAGCACCATATAGACAAACATGAGGCCCTGACCATCATTTCTGCTGGTCAGGGCCCCTCGCTGAGCCGCCTGACGGAATCGAACCGTCGACCTACGCATTACGAGTGCGTCGCTCTGACCGACTGAGCTAAGGCGGCAACGCCGGCAAGTGTACGACACCGGGCGCCGACCCGGCTCGGGGGTTTCCCGGCGGTGTGCCTCGGCTGACGATCAGGACACCGCCCCAACCCGTCCCAACCGTTCCCGGCGCTCCGCCGGATCCCGGCCAGAATTCGCCGCTGCACCACCCGAAGCCGCCGCTGAACCGCCCGGAACGGTCGGCAGGAAGACAGTGCGGTAACGGGCGCCCCGACTAGGCTGCCATCGATGACCGATCACCAGGCGCCGCCGATCCCGGCGCAGCCGGCAGCCCCACTCCGACCCGGCAGCCTCGATCCGCGCGAACTCGGCTTCACCCCGCAGCGCCCGGTGCCCTGGCTGGCGCCGCTGCTGCTGATCAGCACCGGGCTGCGTACCCTGCTGGCCCTGCTCTTCGGTGCGTACCTGGACAAGCGGGAGTTGCAGAACTCGCTGCCCGGCACGGTGACCCGGCAGGTCGGCCCGGACGGCGACCTGTGGCTGGACTTCGTGGCCGACCTCGGCGACGGGTTCAACGCCACCTACTCGGTCGCCTACCTGCTCACCCGCCCGGAGCTGGAGGTGGACGGGCACCGGCTGCCGCGCGGCCAGATGCTGGTGATGGGCGGCGACCAGGTCTATCCGACGGCCAGCGGCGAGGCGTACGAGAACCGGTGCAAGGGCCCCTACCAGGCGGCGATGCCGCAGCCGCCGGCCGACGGCCCGTCCCCGGTGCTCTACGCCGTCCCCGGCAACCACGACTGGTACGACGGCCTCACCGCGTTCCTGCGGCTCTTCGTCCGCTCCCGGGACGACAACGTCGGCGGCTGGCGTACCCCGCAGAGCCGGTCGTACTTCGCGGTCGAACTACCGGCCGACTGGTGGCTGTTCGGGCTGGACGGGCAGTCCGGGGTCTACCTCGACGACCCGCAACTGCGCTACTTCGAGGAGGCGGCGAAGAAGCTCAGCGCCGAGTCGAAGGTGATCATCGCGGTGCCGGAACCGAGCTGGGTCAAGGCCGTCGACAAGCCCCACGAGTACGACACCATCGACTACTTCATCCGTACCGTGGTCGCGCCGACCGGCGCCCAGGTGCGGCTGCTGCTCTCCGGCGACCTGCACCACTACGCCCGGTACACCGGACCGGACCGCGACCTGGTCACCTGCGGTGGCGGCGGCGCCTACCTCTATCCCACCCACAAGTTGCCGGCCCGGATCGAGGTGCCGCCGAAGGACACCCTGGTCCGGCGGGCCAGCACCAGCCAGTCGTACGAGCTGGCCGGCCGCTATCCGGACGCGGCCCGGTCCCGGCGGTACGGCTGGGGCATCTTCGGCCGGCTTCCGCTGCGCAACCCGGGCTTCACCACCCTGCTCGGCGGGCTGCACACGCTGCTGATGCTGGCCATGGCCGGGGTGGTGGCGCCACGCTCCGAGGCGACGGCCCAGCGGCTGTTCAGCATCCCGCTCGCCATCATGCTGATCATCACGCTGGTCGGCGCGGTCTTCTTCGCCAAGCCGCCGAGTGCCAGCGGCAAACGGCACGCCCGGCACTGGATCCTCGGGCTCTGTCACGGGTTCGCCCACATCGGGCTGGCCGCCGCCGGCACCTGGCTCTGGCTCCAGCTCTTCTTCCACGCCTGGCCGTGGCCGCTGCCGGTGGTCGCGGCGGCGGTGGTCTACGGGCCGATCGCCGGCCTGGTGGCCAGCCAGCTCACCGCGCTGTATCTGCTGGTGGCCGGCTCCTTCGGAGTCAACCTCAACGAACTCTTCGCCGGTCAGGGCATCGAGGACGCCAAGAGCTTCCTCCGGCTGCACATCGCCGCCGACGGCACGCTCACCGGCTATCCGGTCGCGGTGGACAGGATCTGCCGGCGCTGGCAGGCCGACCCGGACGGCGCCCCGGACGCTGCCTGGCTCACACCGGGCCAGCCACTGCCGTTCCGGCTCGCCGAACCGCCGTTCACGCTCCGCTGACCCGGCCGGCCGGCGGAAGGTCAGCCGGCGTAGTGCTCGTCGTGGGCCTTGCGCGGGCCGCAGACCGAGGCGCGGCTGCACGAGCAGCGGGATCCGTCGGCATCCATCCGGACCACCACCGAGTCGCGCGGCACGCTGTGCGCGACCACCCGACCGGAGCCTTCCGGAGTGGAGACCCGGGACCCGATCGCCGGCGCAGACGCCTGGAACTGCTGGTAGAGCGGATGTTCGTACTTCAGACAGCACATCAGCCGCCCACAGGCACCGGAGATGCGCAGCGGGTTGAGCGGCAACTCCTGGTCCTTGGCCATCCGGATGGTCACCGGCTCGAAGTCGGTCAGGAAGGTGGCGCAGCAGAGGTCACGCCCGCAGGAACCGATGCCGCCCTGCACCCGGGCGGAGTCCCGGGCGGAGAGCTGGCGCAGCTCGACCCGGCAGTGCAGGGTGGCGCCCAGGTCGCGGACCAGCGACCGGAAGTCGACCCGGTGCGGCGCGGTGAAGTAGATGGTGGTCCGGGACCCGTTCGACCCCCCGCTCGGTGTCGACTCGATGACGTGGTCGACGGCGACCACCTTCATCGGCAGCCCGTGTTCCCGGATCAGCCGCTTCGCGGCGACCTTCGCCTCGGCCTTCCGCTTGCGCAGCATCTCGTCGCGGCGCAGGTCCTCCTCGCCGGCCAGGCCGGCCAGCCGGGGAAAGCCGCTGGTGTCGTCCGACACCCACTGCGCGGCCCAGACGCATTCCGCCACCTCGGTCCCCTCGTCGGTGGGGACCAGCACCCGGTCGCCGACCGCCGGCCGCAGCTCACCCGGGTCGAGGTAGTAGAGGCGGCCGTAACGGTTGAAACTGACCGCGCACAGCATGCCCATGCGCTCACCCTACGACGGATCCTGGCGTCCGCCGAACCTCATGCGAACCCGGCGGTCAGCGGCCGGCTCGGGCCGCACGGCCGCACCCGGAGATCACAGCACGATCCGGCCGCCGTCGGGGCGTACGACGGGGACGTCCGGGGGGCGGTGGTCGAGGAGGTCCAGCTCCGCCGCCCAGCGCTGGGGCAGCGCCTCCGCCCGGTCGTACGCCTCGGAGACCGTGGCCAGGATCCGGGCGCCGATCTCGGCGGCGGCCGACTCGACCGGCAGCCCTCCGGGCGTCACGCCGGACGGCGCCGCCCCGAACCCGTCGCCACGGACCGTCAGCACGGCCACCGCCTCCGCCGAACCGAGCACGTCGGCGAGGGTGCGGGCCAGCGCGTACCGGGTGTCGGCGATCCACCCGGCCACCGCCTCGGCGTACGCCGCCGTGGCGTCCGCCCGCCCCGCCAGGTCGGTCAGGTGACCCGCCAGCCCGGTGCGGTGTGCCGCGTACGCCTCGGCGGCCGGGCCCTGCCACGAGCCGCCGTCGGCCACTACCGCCCCGGCCTCGCGGTAGGTCCGGCGCAGTTCGCCGCTCACCTCACCGGCGGCGGCCAGCTCCCCTCGCCGCAGCCCGAGCACCGCCCGCACGGCGTCGCCGGGCAGCACCCGGAGCCGGCGCAGCAGCGGCCAGATCCGGTGCCCGTCCGGCGCACCGGCGGCGGCGAGGAGATCGTCGACCCGCCCGGACAGCGTGACGGCGGGCTCGGCGAGCTGGTCGAGGACGTCCATCACGCCTCCTCCGGCCGACGGCGGGAGGCCGCCGCGTCGCTGTCGGCGTACGCCGTCTCGGCGATCCGCAGTGCGCTGCCGGTGTCGGTCAGCCGTTCGGCCGTGGCCAGCAGTTCCCGGGCCCGGTTGTCGAGCGCGACCGACCACTGCCGGTGCAGCAGTCCACCGATCTCGCCGAGCCGCCCCGGGCCGTCAGCACCGAAGGCATTGCCGGACGGCCCGGCGTACGGCAGCCGCCGGGCGAGTTCGGCAAGGCGGCCAGCCGCGCCGTCGAGCCGGCCGGCGAGGTCCCGGAGGCCGTCCACTCAGGCCTCCGTCAGTCGGCGGTAATCGCCGAACGTCTCGGTGTAGAGCTTCTCCCGGGCCCACCGGGCGGCGTCGTCGGCGGCCGTGATGGCGGCCCGGAGCGACCGGGCCACCTCCGGTCCGGTACGCACCTGCGATGCGCCCAGGAACCGCACGTCGTTGACCGACCCGTCGGCGGTGACGATCAGCTCGACCAGCCCGTCCGGGGAGCGGACGGTGACCTGCACCCGCCGGATCGCCTCGTCGAACTCGGCCCGCAGCGCCTCGATGCGCCGATAGCGCTCGATCGCCTCCTCGACCCACGACTGGTCGATCTCCCGCGCCACCGGCAGGTCCTCCCGCTTCCCGATGCCCGCTTTTCCGATGCCCGCTTTTCCGATCGCCCGCTTCCCGATGCCCGCCGGGCCGCCACCCCGCACGGGCCGGGCGGGTCAAGTCGTCGTCGGTCTCGCCGGGCGAAGCCGTGCACATCGGCTCACCGAATGTGCCGCCTTCGCTGCGTTACGGCACCGAACCGTACCGGGCGACCCGCCCGAAGGGAACCCTTCGCCCCAAGATCTCCCTGATCAGGACGGAACTCCCGGGCAGTAGGCGAATCGGCCGCCGGTCGGGACGGGCCGCTCAGCCGCGCCAGAGGGCGAGCATCATCGCCTCGACGGCGATCCGCGGCTTGACGTTGGTCTCGATCGCCGTACGGCAGCCGAGCACCGCCTCCAGCCGGCGCAGGGTGCCCTCGGCGGTCCACTTCCCGGCGGCCGAGCCGGCCATCCCGGCGACGTCGGTGTGCACCGGCTCGACCGGAGCACGCAGCGAGAGGGTCAGCACGTCCCGGTAGAAGCCGGCCAGGTCGACCAGGGCCCGGTCCAGCGCGTCCCGCTGGGCGCGGGTGGCCCGGGACTTCTGCCGGCGTTCGAGGTCCTTGAGCTGCCCGGCGGCGCCCCGGATCGCGCCGGACGCGCCCCGCCCGGTGCCCCCGGCGCCGAGCGCGGTCTCCAGCGCAGCCCGCTCGGCCGCGTCGGCCTCGACCACCGCCGACGCCGCCTCGGCCTCGGCCGCCTCGATCAGCGCGGAGGCTGCGTCGAAGCAGGCGCCGACGCCGGTCAGTTTGCGCGGCAGGGCCAGCACGGCCTCCCGCCGCTTGCGGGCTTCCGGGTCCCGGGCCAGCCGGCGGGCCCGGCCGACGTGCCCCTGGGCAGCCGCTGCCGCCCACGCCGCCACGTCTGGCGCGATGCCGTCCCGGTCCCGGAGTACGGCCGCCACCGCCTCGGCCGGCGGCTGGCGCAGCGCCACCACCCGGCACCGGGAGCGGATGGTCACCGAGATGTCGTCCGGGTGCGTGGACGGAGTGCAGAGCAGGAAGACGGTACGCGGCGGCGGCTCCTCGATCGCCTTGAGCAGCGCGTTGCCGGCCGCCTCGGTGAGCCGGTCCGCATCCTCGATGACGAGCACCTGCCAGCGTCCCCCGCTCGGCGTGCTGGCCGCCCGCAGCACCAGGGCCCGCATCTCGCCGACCCCGATGGAGAGCCCCTCCGGCACCACGAACCGTACGTCGGCATGGGTTCCGGCGAGCGCCGTGTGGCAGCCGGCGCACTCGCCGCAGCCGGTGCCCCGGAGGCACTGGAGAGCCGCCGCGAACGCCCGGGCCGCGACCGACCGCCCGGAGCCGGGTGGCCCGGTGAAGATCCAGGCGTGCGTCATCGCGCTGCCGGCACCGGCCACGTCCGGGGTACCGCCGGCCGGGTCGTCCCCGACGGCCGGGCCCGTACCGTCGGGGGCGACGCTCTCCGCGACCGCGGCGGCCCGGATCGTCTCCGCGGCGGCGGCGGCCCGGCGGAGCAGGTCGACCGCCTCGGGCTGGCCCACCAGGTCGGCGAAGACCTCGGGCATCAGGGTCGCCGTTCGAGTTCGAAGCCGCCCGTCGCGCCGCCGGTGCGGTGCGGTCCGGTCCGGCCCGGCCCGGCGTCGTCGACCGGCTGTCCGGGCCGGCCCACCAACCGGACCGGAGCGGTGGCCGCACCCTCCTGGTCGGTCGGCCGGCCGGTGGCGGCGTCCTCGCTCGCCCGGGTGGCCCCGTCGCCGTCGGTCCCGGCGTCCCCGTCGCCGCGCCCCCGGGTGGCCCCGGCCGCCCGCTCCGGTTCCGCAACCGTCTCGGTGGCGGCCGAGAGATCCGCCCCGGTCCTGGACTCCGCCTCGGCCCGCGATTCCGCCGGCGTCCGCAGCTCGGCTTCGGATAACTCCGGCCGGGCCGAGGTGTCCGGCGGGCTCGCCGGTTCCGGATGGCCGGTCGCATCCGGGTCGGCGAGCATCCCGGTGACCCGCTCGGCCACCGCCGCCGCCAGCTCGTCGACCGGCCGGGAGGCGTCGAGCACCAGGTAGCGCTTGGGGTCGGCGGCGGCCAGGTCGAGGAAGGCGTACCGGACCCGGTCGTGGAAGTCGATCGACTCGCCCTCCAGCCGGTCCGGGTCGCCGCCCCGGGCGTCCACCCGGATCAGACCGGTCCGGGGTTCGATGTCGAGCAGTACCACCAGGTCGGGCTTGAGGCCGCCGGTGGCCCAGGAGGAAAGCCAGGAGACCTCCTCGACCGGCAGGGTCCGGCCGGCGCCCTGGTAGGCGAGGGACGAGTCGACGTACCGGTCGCTGATCACCACCGCGCCGCGGGCCAGCGCCGGGCGGACCACCGTGGCGACGTGGTGGGCCCGGTCGGCGGCGTAGAGCAGTGCCTCCGCCCGGGGGGCGAGCGCGTCCGGGCCGCTGGTCCCGCCGAGCACGAGGCCGCGGATCTGCTCCCCGACCCCGGTCGCGCCCGGCTCCCGGGTCACCACCACCTCGCGGTGCCGCCGGCGCAGCGCCTCGGCCAGCCTGGCCACCTGGGTCGACTTGCCGGCGCCCTCGCCGCCCTCGAAGACCACGAAGGCTCCGGTCGAGGCGAACGGCTCGGCCGGGAAGAGCGGACGCCCCCGGATCGAGCCCCAGAGGTCGGACAGCACCGGTACGCCCGGCTTGTCGTCCATCTGGCGGAACGCCTTGATCCCGGTGAGGATGCCGGCCACCCCGGCGACCAGCAGCAGCAGTCGGGTCGAGGAGACCGAGATGCCCAGGTCGGCGATGCGCAGTTGCCAGGAGCCGCCGACGCCGACCAGCAGGCTGCTCACCGAGATGGCCAGGATCAGCACCAGCCTGGTCCCGGTCTGCACCACGGCGAAGACCCGGCCGCGTACCTCGTCGGCGATCTCCCCGCCGAGCAGGGTGGTACCGGCCAGGAAGGCCATTCCGGCGCCCGCGCCGACCAGTACCGCGCCGAGGATCGCCATGGAGAGGTGGATGGAGCCGGCGAGTACCAGCACCGAGGCGCTGGCCAGCACGATGCTCATGCCGAACCAGCGCCGCCGGGACATCTCCCGGACGATCATCGGTCCGAGCCCGATGCCGAGCGACAGGCCGAGGAAGATCGCGCCGAAGAGCAGGGAGAATGCTGCCTCACCGGCGGCCAGCGACTTGGTGAAGAAGTTCGCGGTGCCGATCACCACACCGCCACCGGCGAACGCGCCGAAGATGCCGAGCACCAGACCCCGGACCAGCGGAGTCTTGCCGATGAACCGCCAGCCGTCGACGAACTGGCGCAACGCGCTCTGCTCGACCTGCTGGACACTCCGACGATCGCCCCGGCCGCTGATCTCCCGAATTCCGAAGAAGACCACCAGCGCGGTGGCCAGCCGGCTCAACGAGTTGACGTAGAGGGCCAACTGGGCCGGTTCGGCCCAGTCCGGCGGCGGTCCACCGGCGGCGGCTCGCACGCTGCGGTCCAGCACCGCGGCGACGATGGCGGCCAGCACCGGGGTGACCCCGTAGGTAGTGATCAGCGTGAGCTGGTTGGCCACCTCCAGCCGGGTCCGCGGGATCAGGTTCGGGACCGCGGCCTCCTTGGCCGGGATCCAGATCAGGGTTATCGCCTCGATCAGGAAGGTGGCGACCGCCGCCCAGCCGACCACCAGACCACCGCCGACGTCGAGCAGGGCGGCGAGCGGGATCGAGGCAAACAGCACGAACCGCAGCAGATCGCAGATGACCATGGTGAGGCGCCGGTCGAACCGGTCGGCCAGCACCCCGGCGATCGGGCCGAGAACCAGCGCCGGGAGCAGCCGGACCGCGATCACGCCGCCGAAGGCGAGGCCCTTGGCGGTGTCGCCGGTGACCTGGGAGGCGGCGAAGAGCGAGGTGGCCAGCAGGCCGAGCCAGTCACCGAACGAGGCGGCGCCGAGCACCAGCCAGAGCCGGCGGAACGGACGGATCCGCATGACCGAGCGGAGCGCCTGGTAGCCGGTCCGGTCGACCGGACCGGCGGCGGTAGGTGGCGTGGGAGTACCGGGCGGCGACTGCGCTGTGCGCTCCGCGCTCCTGTCGTTGTCGTCGATGGTCGTACCCCTCCGCGCCCCGGCCCATGGCTGGGCTCCCCCGAGCACACTCTAATCGCGGTACGGATCCGCCCCGACCCCGACATTCCCCGGAACCGGGGCCTAGGGGTCGCCCGCGGATCTCCGGGCGGTCCGCGTCGCGCCCCTACGGGCGGGCCACGCCACGCCCGAAAGACACGAGAGAGTTTCGCATTATCGCCCCGGGGGTTAGCGTGCTCGAATGGCCACCGAACGCGACCTGCTGCGTCGTCGTCTGGACCGGGCGACCGCGCACCTCGAACCACCCTTCGCCGTGGTCGACCTCGACGCGTTCGACGCCAACGCCAGCGCCCTGACCGACCAGGCCGGCGGCAAGCCGCTCCGGGTCGCCAGCAAGTCGCTGCGCTGTCGGGCCCTGCTCGGCCGGGCCCTGGCCGGACCCGGCTGGGGCGGCGTGATGGCGTACACGCTGGCCGAGGCGATCTGGCTGGTCCGCAGCGGCGTGACCGACGACGCGCTGGTCGGCTACCCGAGCACCGATCGGCAGGCGCTGGCCCAGCTCGCCGCCGACCCGGAGCTGGCCGCCAAGATCTGCCTGATGGTGGACAACCCCGCCCAACTCGACCTGGTCGACGCGGTCGCCACTGCCGGCTCCCGCGCAGAGATCCGGACCTGCCTCGATCTGGACGCGTCCTGGCGGCCGATGGCCAACGCCTTCGGTGGCCGGCTGCACGTCGGCATCCGCCGCTCACCGGTGCACTCGGCCGGCGAGGCCAGCACGCTGGCCGGCGCCGTCGCACAGCGGCCGGGCTTCCGGCTGGTCGGTTTGATGGCGTACGAGGCACAGATCGCCGGGCTCGGCGACGCACCGCCCCGGCAGGCTGTCCGTGGTGCCACCATCCGGCTGCTGCAACGGCGGTCGTACCGGGAACTGGTGCACCGGCGCGCGGCGGCGGTCGCGGCGGTACGCGACCACGCCGACCTGGAGTTCGTCAACGGTGGCGGCACCGGCAGCGTCGCACTGACCGCGGCGGACCCGGCGGTAACCGAGATCACCGCCGGGTCGGGCCTGTACGGGCCGACGCTGTTCGACGCCTACCGGAGCTGGCGGCCCCGACCGGCGGCGTTCTTCGCGCTGCCGGTGGTCCGCCGTCCCGCCGCCAGGGTGGTGACCCTGCTCGGCGGTGGTTGGGTGGCGTCCGGGCCGGCCGACCGGACCCGGCTGCCCACTCCGTGGCTGCCGCCGGGTCTGCGGCTGACCGGCACCGAGGGCGCCGGGGAGGTGCAGACCCCGGTGACCGGTGCCGCCGCCGAGTCGCTGCGGGTCGGCGACCGGGTCTGGTTCCGGCACGCCAAGGCCGGCGAGCTGGCGGAACACGTCGGCGAGCTGCACCTGGTGGAGTCGGACCGGGTCGTGGGCACGGTGCCGACCTATCGCGGCGAGGGCCGGGCCTTTCTCTGAGCGCGCACCGGCCGGCCGCGGTACTGGTTGGACCGGTGGCCGGCTAGCCGGCCGAGGGAGCGGCGTCGACGTGCCGGTGCAGGTACTCCCGGATCAGCGCGGTCGCCTCGGTCAGCACCTTCTCGTCGCCCTCCGGATCGCGCCGGAAGGCCAGTTTGATCAACGCGTCGGCCGCCTCGACCGCGATCTCCAGCGCGAAGCGCAGCCGGGGCGCGTCGCTGGTGCCGAACTGCTCGACCAGCACCCGGGCCAACTGCTCGGCGATGACGCCGTTGTTGTCCCGGTCCTCGTCCAGCAGGTGCACGTCGACGACGTCACCGAAGTGCAGGGTACGGAAGCCGGGCACCCTCCGGTGCATCGTGATGTACTCGTCGATCGCGGCGTCGACCCCGTCCCACCAGTGGGTCAGGTCGCCCCGGGAGAACCGGTCGCTGAGCCGCTCCAGGTACGCCTCCATGTTGCGCAGGGTCAGTGCCTGCACGATCGCTCGCTTGTCTGGGAAGAACTGGTACACCGACCCGATGGCCACTCCGGCGCGCTCGGCGAGCAGGGTCGTGGTCAGCCCCTCGTAGCCGACCTCGTCGACTATCTCGGCACAGGCGTCGAGCATGCGCTGGACCCGGGCGACGCTACGGCCCTGCACCGGTACGCGGCGCAGTGGACCGGATGTGGCGGTTGACGTGGACACTCGTCGCCACTCCCTTTCGACGGGGTGAAGGTTACTAGGCGTCACGGTTTCGAAACGCTATCCGGACTAACGAGCCGAACGGATATCGGTATTTACTCGCCGTGACGATCCTGATTTACTCGCCCTGGTACACGTTGACGTGAGTCTAATTCATGTTTGTCCATCGGCGACCTGGTCAGAGCCAGGGGAGGTCAGATGAGCGGGCGTACCGCACCACCCGGAGTCACCTCCTCGTGGTCCAACTGGGCCGGCAACCAGCGCGTCACCGGCGACGCGCTGCGACCGTCGACCGTGGACGAGGTCGTCGCCACGATCCGGGCCGCCCGGACCACCGGCCGGCGGATCAAGCCGGTCGGTAGTGGCCACTCGTTCACCGCGATTGCCCGGGCCGACGACCAGCGGGTCGATCTCACCGCGCTGACCGGACCGGTCCGGATCGATTCCGGGCGTCGGCTGATCACCGTACCGGCTGGGATCACCCTGCACGCGCTCAACGAGGTGCTCGCCGGACACGATTTGGCGCTGGCCAATCTCGGCGACATCGACGCGCAGACGCTGGCCGGGGCGATCTCCACCGGTACCCACGGCACCGGCGCCGGCTACGGCTGCCTCTCCACCTTCGTCGCCGGACTCACCCTGGTCACCGGGACCGGTGAGTTGCTGGAGTGCTCCGCCGACCGGAACGCCGACGTCTTCGCGGCGGCCCGGGTCGGGCTCGGCGCCCTCGGGGTGATCACCGAGGTGACGCTGAACTGCGTGGACGCCTTCGTGCTCCGCGCCGACGAGCGCCCGGCACCGCTGCCCGAGGTCCTCGCCGAGCTGCCCGAACTGGTCGCCGGAAACGACCACTTCGAGTTCTACTGGTTCCCGTACACCGACCGGGTACAGGTGAAGGTCAACAACCGGGTACCCGCCGACGACCGGCCGCTGCCCCGGTTCCGGAGCTGGCTGGACGACGACTTCCTGGCCAACTCCGTCTTCGCCGGAGCCTGCCGGCTCGGCCGGGCCGCCCCGGCCCTGGTACCGACGATCTCCGCCGTCTCCGCCCGGGCGCTCACCGCGCGCAGCTACACCGCCCGCTCCGACCGGGTCTTCTGCACCCCGCGCCGGGTCCGGTTCGAGGAGATGGAGTACGCCCTGCCCCGGCCCGCCCTGCCGGAGGCACTGGCCGGGCTGCGCCGGGTGATCGACGAGCTGCCGTTCCGGGTGCTCTTCCCGGTCGAGGTCCGGTTCACCGCCCCGGACGACATCTGGCTCTCGCACGGCCACGGGCGCGAGTCGGCGTACGTGGCGATCCACCAGTACGCCGGGATGCCCGCCGAGCCGTACTTCCGGGCCTTCGAACGGATCGCCACCGAACTGGGCGGCCGGCCGCACTGGGGCAAGCTGCACTACCGGGACGCCGGGTCGCTGCGCCCGGCGTACCCTCGGTTCGCCGACTTCCTGGCCGTGCGGGACCGGCTCGACCCGGACCGGCTCTTCGCGAACTCCTACACCGAGCAGGTGCTCGGGGCCTGACCCGGCCGGAAATCGTTCGGCCCCGGGCCGGGCGATGCCTTATACAGGCCCGGTGACGAGCCACATGCCGCGGATGCGACCCTACTCGGACGCCGACCTGCCGCGCCTGTCGCGGACCTTCGCGGCCTGGATCGCCGAGGCCGGCCGGTGCGGATACGACCACGTCGGCGAGGTGCCGCACCGGATCTACGAGAACCTCCGGGGCCGACCGCCGGGTGAGCTGGTCCAGCTCTGGGAGTCCGCCGACGAGATCGTCGGGCTCGCGGTCAACCTGCGCTTCGGCGCCGCGTTCGACGTCTTCACCGCGCCCGCGCTGCGCGGCACCGCCGCCGAGGTCGAGATGCTTCGCACGGCGTACCGGACCACCACCCGGGCGATGACCGCCGACCAGCCGTACGTGCTGACCGACGTCTTCGACTGCGACAGCATCCGGATCCGGCTGCTCACCGAACTCGGGTTCGCCCGGTTCCGCACCTGGGACGACGTCACCGTCCGGCAACTCACCGGCCCGGTCGACGCGCCGGTCGCACCGGAGGGCTTCGTACTGCGTACCGCCCGGCCGGCCGACGCCGGGCAGCTCGCCCTGGCCCGCAACTCGGCGTTCGACGCGGACTGGACCGCCGAGCTGTACCGGTCGGCGGTGATGACCCGGCCCGGCTACTCCGCCGAGCGGGAGATCGTCGCCGAGGCACCGGACGGGCGGATCGCCGCCTTCACCGTCTACTGGCTCGACGGGCGCAACCGGGTCGGCCACTTCGAGCCGGTCGGCACGCACCGGGACTTCAACCGGCGCGGGCTGGCCCGGGCGGTGATGCTGACCGCGATGCACCGGATGCGGGCGGCCGGGATGGCGACGGTGACCGTCAACTACAACGCGGACAACCTGCCGGCCCAGCGGCTCTACGCCTCGCTCGGCTTCCGCCGCGAACACCAGACGTACGGCTTCCGCCGTCCCCGGCCCGACCCGCCGACGACCTGACCGCCGCCGGCCGGCTTCAGTCCGAGCCAAGATCTCGGCGAGTTGTGGCTCGCGGGAACCCCCAACTCGCCAAGATCTCGCCGACCCACCCCCGCCGGGCGAGTGCGGGGGTCAGTCGGTCGGGTCGGCGGCGGTGGTGGCCTTCCGCGGGGCGGCCTTCTTCGCGGGAGCCTTCTTCGCCGCCGCCTTCGCGGCGGTGGTCTTCTTCGCGGCGGTCTTCTTGGCCGCGGTCTTCTTCGCGGCCGTCTCGCCGTCGGTCGCCTTCGCCGCCGCCTTCTTGGCGGTCGCCTTCTTGGCCGCCCGCTTGCGCGGCGCCGGACCCTTGGCCCGCTTCTCGGCCAGCATCTCCGACGCCTCCTCCAGGGTCAGCGCCTCCGGAGTCTGGCCGCGCCGCAACGACGCGTTGGTCTCGCCGTCGGTGACGTACGGCCCGAACCGGCCGTCCTTGATCACCAGCGGCTTCTCGGTCAGCGGATCCGCGCCCATCTCCCGCAGTGGCGGGGCCGCCGCCCG
Organism: Plantactinospora sp. KLBMP9567; assembly: GCF_033446045.1. Lineage (NCBI taxonomy): Bacteria > Bacillati > Actinomycetota > Actinomycetes > Micromonosporales > Micromonosporaceae > Plantactinospora > Plantactinospora sp. KLBMP9567. The sequence continues at coordinate 172,956 of NZ_JAWQRR010000038.1, forward strand.
GCGCTGCCGGGTCTTCGGCGCCGCCAGCAGTGCCAGCGCCTGGTCCAGGGTGACCGTGAAGAGCTGCTCCTCCGACTCCAGCGACCGGAATTCGTCCCCGCGCTTCACGTACGGGCCGTAGCGGCCGTTCGCGGCCAGCACCTCGGCGCCGTCCGCAGCCACCCCGACCACCCGGGGCAGGGTGAGCAGTTGCAGCGCCTCGGTCATCGTCAGCGACTCCGGCGACTGCGAGCGGAGCAGCGACGACTTGCGCTCGCCACTGGCCACGTACGGGCCGAACCGGCCGGACTTGAGCACGATCGGCTCGCCGGTCTCCGGGTGCTCGCCGAGCTTGCGCTCGCCGCCACCGCCGAGGAACAGCTCGTGCACCTTCTCCGGGGTCAGCTCGTCCGGGGCCACACCCTCCGGGATCGGCGCCCGGTCGCCGGCCGGGGAGGTGTCCTCGGGCGGGCCGCCGTCGCCGGTGTCCCGGGCTGCCGGCTCCGCGCCGGGCAGGCTCCGTTGCAGGTACGGGCCGTACCGGCCGACCCGGACCACGACGTCGCGCCCCTCGTCGTCCCGGAACAGCGGGATCGAGTTCACACTGCGCGCGTCGATCTCGCTCAGGTTCTCGGTGACCATCTTCTTCAGCCCGCCGGACCGGGCCACCGACTGGTCGCCACCCATCTCGCTGCCGAAGTAGAACGAGGTCAGGAAGTCCACCGCCGCGTGGTCGCCACCGGCGATCTCGTCCAGCTCGTTCTCCATCGCGGCGGTGAAGTTGTAGTCGACGAGTCGCGGGTAGTGCCGCTCCAGCAGGCCGACCACGGCGAACGCCAGGAAGGACGGGATCAGCGCCTGGCCGCGCTTGAAGACGTACCCCCGGTCCTGGATCGTCGCCATGATCGAGGCGTACGTGGACGGCCGGCCGATGCCCAGCTCCTCCAGCGACTTGACCAGCGACGCTTCGGTGTAGCGGGACGGCGGCTGGGTGTGGTGCCCGGTAGCGGCCAGTTCCTCGGCGGTCAGCGGCTGGTCCTTGACCAGGTTCGGCAGCCGCCGCTCGGCGTCCTCGGCCTCGGCGTTCTCGTCGTCGGACGACTCCACGTACGCCCGCAGGAAGCCCGGCTCGGTGATGGTCTTGCCGGTCGCGCCGAAGTCGGCCTCCTCGCCCGCGCCGGAGACCGCCCGGATCCGCACCGAGACGCTGGAGCCGACCGCGTCGGTCATCTGGGACGCGATGGTCCGCCGCCAGATCAGCTCGTAGAGCCGGAACTCCTCGGCGGAGAGCTCGTTCGCCAGCTCACCGGGGGTGCGGAAGTTGTCCCCGGCGGGACGGATCGCCTCGTGCGCCTCCTGGGCGTTCTTCACCTTGCCGGTGTAGCGGCGGGGCTCCGGCGGCACGTTCCGCTCGCCGTACAGCTCGGCGATCTGCCGGCGGGCGGCCGAAATGGCCGTCTCCGACAGGTTCACCGAGTCGGTACGCATATAGGTGATGTAGCCGTTCTCGTACAGCCGCTGGGCGGTACGCATCGTCTGCTGCGAGGAGAAACGCAGCTTCCGGGCCGCCTCCTGCTGGAGCGTCGAGGTGATGAACGGCGCGTACGGGCGGCGCCGGTAGGGCTTCTCGTCCACCCGGGTCACAGTGAAAGGCCGCCCGTCGAGGCGGGCGGCCAGTCCACGGGCGCCCGCCTCGTCGAGGTGCATCACCCCGGCACCCGGCTTCACCTGGCCGGTGGTCGGTTCGAAGTCCTTGCCGCTGGCGATCCGGTCGCCGTTGAGCGCGACCAGGGTGGCGGAGAAGTTGCGCGGGCCCTCGGCGGTGCCCCGCACGGCGAGGGTGGCCAGGATGTCCCAGTATTCTGCCGTGCGGAACGCCATCCGCTGCCGCTCGCGCTCGACCACGATCCGGGTGGCCACCGACTGGACCCGGCCGGCGGACAGCCCGGAACGGACCTTGCGCCACAGCACCGGGGAGACCTCGTAGCCGTAGAGCCGGTCCAGGATCCGCCGGGCCTCCTGGGCGTCGACCAGGTCGCGGTCGATCTCGCGCGGGTTCGCCACCGCGGCCTGGATGGCCTGCCGGGTGATCTCGTGGAAGACCATCCGCTTGACCGGCACCTTGGGCTTGAGCGTTTCGACCAGGTGCCAGGCGATGGCCTCGCCCTCGCGGTCCTCGTCGGTGGCGAGGAAGACCTCGTCCACCTCCTTGGCCAGTCGGGTCAGCTTGCTGATCTGCTGCCTGCGGTCCGGCGACACGACGTAGAGGGCGGCGAACCCGTTGTCGACGTCGACCCCGAGCCGGGCCCACGACTCGCCCTTGTATTTGGCGGGCACGTCGTCGGCGTTGCGCGGCAGGTCACGGACGTGACCCAGGCTGGCCTCGACGACGTATCCCGGGCCGAGATAGCCCGAGATCGTCTTGGCCTTCGCCGGTGACTCGACGATGACCAGACGGGTACTCCTGGCGTTGCTCGGCACGTCTCTCCTGACCTCACTCACGATCTTTCCCCCTGCGGACCGCCCTGTCCGCGCTCGCCGCCGGGGCCGGATCGGCCGCCCGGTGGCCAGACGTCCAACGTAACGCGCTCCCCGACCGCAGAGTTGCGCGGCCCGAGAAGAGCACCGCTACGCTGCGGTAACACCGGGTGCAACAACACGGGACGGGCGGTCATGCCGGACGGCGACACCGTACACCCACGGGCGATCCGTGCGGGACCAACCGGACGGATCATGCCCCACTCAGTGGGCCGCTAACCGGATTAACCGAACAAATCTGACTTCCGGCTGTCCGGGATACGACACCGGTCGATCCCTCCGGGGCCTCCGGCGGGCACTCCATCGAGGGTACTCACGACGACAGACCACCCGGCCACTGGCTCGGCGGCGCGGTCGGTGGGCGGTCACCCACCAACTCGGCCAGCCGGGCCAGCCGGCGTCGCCCGGTGATCCGGTACGCCGGACCGCCGGCCCCCGCGTCGAGCAGCACCGCCGGCAGGCCGATCGCGGCCAGCGCCGCACCGACCGGCTCCCAGCACGCCTCGTCGGCGGCACCGAGCCGGAGCACGAAACCGAGCGGCTCGGGAGCGCCGGCCGCCGCCGCCCAGAGCCGCAGCCGGGGACCGGTCAGGAAGAAGTTGCCGGGCGGCCGCTTCACCGTGCCGCGCAGCCAACCCGCCGCCAGCGGGGCGAGCAGGGTGCTGTAGGAGGTCTGCACCCCGTGCTGCTCCGCCACCCGCCCCAGCCAGCTCGCGGTCAACCCCCGGCGGGCCAGCTCGGCGACGAGTACGTGCACCCGCCAGGCGGCGTCCACCATCGTGGTGATCCGGGCGGTGCCACCCATCCGGACCAGCTCGCCCGGCCCGGCCAGCAGCCCGGCGAGGTCACCGACGGACGGGTCGGCGGCCTCCACCCCGAAGAGCGAGAGCTGCCGTACCGGCGGGGCGGCCGGACTCCTCGTCCCATCCGGCCGCGCAGGCTGCTCCCCTGTTGCCCCGGCCGGCTCGGCACCCGGACCGGGCCGCTCCCGCACCACCCCGACCAGCTCAGGCTGCTCGCCCGTTGCCCCGGACCGCTCATCCACAGCCTCGGGCCGTTCGGCCGTTGCCTGGGACTGCTCATCCACAGCCTCGGGCTGCTCGGCCCCTGCTGCGCCGGGCGGCTGGGGCTGGGACTGCTCATCCACGGCCCCGGGCTGCTCGCCCCCTGCCACGCCGGGCGGCTGGGACGGGGGCGGGGCCGGGATCGGGCCGGTCGGCTCCGAGGGCGGGTCGGGCGGGTCGGGTGGCTCGGAGGCCATGCCGGCCGGGTCGGGCGACTCGGCCGGTACGGGCGGGACGGGGGGCGTCAGCGACACTCCGGAACCTCGTCGAAGGCCCGCTTCAACTCCACCGAATCCAGCTCGCTGGTGTCGAGCGAACTGGATTCGTACTCCTTGTTGAGGGTGTCGACCGCGGCCTTGACGCCGTCGTAGAACTCGCCGGCCTGCCCGGTGCCGAGTGCTTCGATCGCCGCGCCGGCCCGGCCGTAGGCGTCCCGGACGGCGGTCAGCGAGGCGACGAAGCCCTTGGAGACCGCCTCACCTTTCTCGGTGTCCGGTACGCCGGCCGCCTCCACCTTCTGCCGGGCGGTCTCGCTGGCCTGTTCGGCACCTCTGAGCAGCCGGACCAGATTCTCCTTGGCCTGCGCCGGACTGGTCTGCGCGGTCATCTGCTGCTGGGTGCTCCGGGTCAGCGTCCCGATCTCGGCCCGCCACGGTGCCAGCGCCGCACAGACCGCGGCGGCCCAGACCTGCGGGGTGGGTCCCCCGGCGCAGCCCCCGAGGAGCAGGGCGATCGTGCACAGGGCCGCCGTGAACCTTCCGGCGGATGCCGTGCGGGGGGTACGCATGCGTTGCAGCGTACGGGTTGGAGCGGGCTTCGCGAGGGGGGTAATCGGCCGAGCCGCCCCGGACCACCCGTCGAACCACCCCGACCCGCCAGCGGTGCCGCACATCGGGCCGCCTCCAGCCGGCCAGCGGTGCCGGACACCAGTCCACCCCGAGCCGGCCGGTGGGAGGGCCCGCCGTCGCCGGTGTGGGGAACGGATCCGGGCCCGTCACGCGTACGCGACGGGCCCGGATCCGGACTGTCCCGCCTCAGACGTTGGCGGTCTGCGGCTGCTGGTCGGAGCTGCCGCTGCCGGCGCCGGTGTCGGAGTCCGACATGGCCACCGGCTTGCGCTTGCTGAACACCACCGCCGCGACGATGATCAGCGCCGCGACGACCGCGACCCCGATCCGCAGCCCGGTGTTCTTGTCCTCGCCGACGCTCCAGGCCACCACTGCCGGGGCGATCAGCAGCGAGACCAGGTTCATCACCTTGATCAGCGGGTTGATCGCCGGCCCGGCGGTGTCCTTGAACGGATCACCGACCGTGTCACCGATCACCGTGGCCGCGTGCGACTCCGAACCCTTGCCGCCGTACGCGCCGTCCTCGACGAGCTTCTTGGCGTTGTCCCAGGCACCGCCCGAGTTGGCCAGGAAGACCGCCATCAGGGTGCCGGCTCCGATGGCACCGGCCAGGTACGCGGCCAGCGCACCCGGGCCGAGCCCGAAACCGACCGCGATCGGCGCCAGGATGGCCAGCAGCCCCGGGGTTATCAGCTCGCGCTGCGCGTCCCGGGTGCAGATGTCGACCACCTTGCCGTACTCCGGCCGCTGGCTGTAATCCATGATCCCGGGCAGCTCGCGGAACTGCCGGCGTACCTCCATCACCACGGCACCCGCCGAGCGGGAGACCGCGTTGATGGCCAGACCGGAGAAGAGGAACACCACCGCGGCACCGATGATCAGGCCGACCAGGTTGCGCGGGTTGGCCACGTTGAACAGCCCGTCGATCGACAGGTCGGAACCCGCGTCCCGCAGTGCCGTGCCCAGCGTGTCGGTGTACGACCCGAACAGCGCGGTGGCCGCGAGCACCGCCGTGGCGATCGCGATCCCCTTGGTGATCGCCTTGGTGGTGTTGCCGACTGCGTCCAGCTCGGTGAGCGTACGCGCGCCCTGCTCGTCGATGTCGCCGGACATCTCGGCGATGCCCTGCGCGTTGTCGGAGATCGGCCCGAAGGTGTCCATCGCGACGATCACGCCGACCGTGGTGAGCAGACCGGTACCGGCCAGCGCCACCGCGAAGAGCGAGAGCGTGAGCGAGCCGCCACCCAGCAGGAACGCGCCGAAGACCCCGGCCGCGATGAGCAGTGCGGAGTAGACCGCCGACTCCAGGCCGACGCTGATCCCGGCCAGCACCACGGTGGCCGGACCGGTCAGCGACGACTTGCCGATGTCCTGCACCGGTCGCCGGTTGGTCTCGGTGAAGTAGCCGGTCAGCGCCTGGATGGCGGCGGCCAGCACGATGCCGATCACCACGGCGCCGATGGCGAGGATCCGCGGGTCGATCGGGTCCGCCGCCCCCTCGGCGAGGCCGAGCGCGCTGCGCCACTCGTTGCCGAGCATCTCGGCCCAGGTGGCCGGCAGGTAGACGAAGGACATCACCGCGACCAGGATCGCCGAGACCACCGCGGAGGCGTAGAACGCCCGGTTGATCGCGGTGAGCCCGGACCGGTCGCCGGCCCGCAGCCGGGTGATGAACACCCCGAGGATGGCGATCAGCACGCCGATGGTGGAGACGATCAGCGGGAAGACCAGCCCGTGCTCGCCGAAGGCGGCCCGGCCGAGGATCAGCGCGGCGACCAGGGTCACCGCGTACGACTCGAACAGGTCGGCCGCCATGCCGGCGCAGTCACCGACGTTGTCGCCCACGTTGTCGGCGATGGTCGCCGCGTTGCGCGGGTCGTCCTCCGGGATGCCCTGCTCGACCTTGCCGACCAGGTCGGCGCCGACGTCGGCCGCCTTGGTGAAGATTCCGCCGCCGACCCGCATGAACATGGCGAGCAGCGCGGCACCGAAACCGAAGCCCTCCAGCACGGTCGGCGCGTCACCCTTGTAGATCAGGACGACCGCCGCCGCACCGACCAGGCCGAGGCCGACGGTGAGGAAGCCGACCACGCCGCCGGTGCGGAACGCGATCTGCATCGCCGCTTCCCGGCCGCCCTGGTGTTCCCGGGCGGCGGCCGCGACCCGCAGGTTGGCGCGGGTGGCCAGGGCCATGCCGGCGCCACCGATGAACGCACTGAACAGGGCACCGACCACGAAGAAGCCCGATCGGCCGATCTTCACCAGCGTCTCGCTGCCCTCGGTCTCGTGCACCGGCAGCAGGAAGAGCAGGATCACGGCGGCCACGACGAAGATGGCGAGGGTGCGGAACTGCCGGAGCAGGTAGGCCGAGGCCCCCTCCTGCACGGCCCCCGCGATCTCCTGCATCTTCTCGGTGCCTCTGCCGGTCGAGAGCACGGCCTTGGTCAGCGCACCCGCGAAGCCGAGCGCCACCAGGGCGATAACCGCCGCGACGACGACGTACGACAGGTTCTCGCCGCCGAGGGACAGCCCGCCACCATCGGCGGCCCTATATACGGACATCTATGTCCTCCTGTACCGAACACTCGCGCCGGGCCGGCGGACGAACCGGCCAGACGTCTCCACGCGTGGAGCGACAAATTCGCAAGCGTTCCGCCGACCCACGGCCCCCGCGATCGGCGAAGCTCCCCCACCCACAGGAGCGGGACCAGCACACTTGCTGATAACCCCGGGTACTCTAGCGGGCCGTCGTGTTGGAGGTCACACAGAGGACCCGCCCGGTCGCGATGATCTTCGTCGCTGTGTTAGCCGCGCGGTTCTGATAATGCGGGTGCCGGCGAGCAGCCGGGCTACCGCCCGAGCGGCCAGGCCATCCGGACCTCGGTACCGACGCCCTCGTCGACCGGACGCACCTGGAGGTCCTCGACAAAGCCCGCGAGCAGGGCAAACCCGACACCCACCGTCAGCGCCTCGTCGGTCAGCGACTCGTCGGCCAGCTCGTCGGGGGGCAGCGCGGCCAACCCCAACCCGGCCTCGATCGGCGCCCGGTCGATCACCCGGACGGTGTACGCCGGACCGTCCGACATCTCGACCAGCACGAGATCGCTCAGCCCGTACTGGCGGTGCAGGGCGACCGCCCGGGCGCAGGCCTCACCGATCGCCAGTCGTACCTCGTCGAGCAGTTCCTCGGGCACGCCGGCCCGCCGGGCCACCGCGACCCCGACCAACCGGGCGGTGCGGACGTGGACCGGGGCCGGGGTGAAGGAGAGTTTGACCTTCGACATCACGCGTCGGCCGTCGACATCAGGCATCGGCACCGGAGGAGTCGGCCGACGTGGCGGCGTCCAGCGTGGGGTAGATCGGGAACACCTGGTCGAGGGCGGTGATCCGGAAGATCTTGAGCAGCGGCTCCTTGTCGCAGATCAGCCCGAAGGTCCCGCCGACGGGACGCAGCCGCTTGAGCGCCCCCACCAGCACGCCGAGGCCGGTCGAGTCGAGGAAGTCCACCCGACCCAGGTCCACCACGATCGCCCGGGACCCGCCGTCGATCAGCTCGACCAGACGTTCGCGCAGCCGCGGAGCGGTGTAGACGTCGACCTCGCCGCCAACCTCCAACACCGTGTACTCACCGATGGCGCGGGTCGTCAGCGACAGATCCATCAGTCCTCCTCTGACCGGCCTGGAACGCTCCTGGGCATCTAACCATCGACCAGCGGACCGTGCAGCGACGGCGGCCCGACCGCGACCCGGCCTTCCGACGCACGTACGAGAGTGCGAGAGTGCAGGGCGTGACGTTTCCCGCAACAGTATCGGCCGGTACCGGGGTCGGGGACTCCCGCCCGGCCGGTCGCCCCGGCGCGGGTGAGCTGCTGGACCTGCTGCGCGCCCGGGCGCACGGCGGCACGACCGGGACCCCGGTGACACATGTCGAGCGGGTGCCGGCCCGGCCGGGCACGGTGGTCGACTGGCCGGAGTGGGTGCCGGCGGAGCTGCGCGCGGCCCTCGCCGGGCAGGGCGTGGTCGCGCCGTGGCGGCACCAGGCCGAGGCGGCCGGGCACGCGTACGCCGGCCGGCACGTGGTGGTCGCCACCGGCACCGCGTCGGGAAAGTCGCTCGCGTACCAGCTCCCGGCGCTGGCCACGCTGCTCGCCGACCCCCGGGCCACCGTCCTCTACCTCGCCCCGACCAAGGCGCTCGCCGCCGACCAGCTCCGGGCCGTCGCCGCGCTGGGCCTCGACGGGGTACGGCCGGCGTGTTACGACGGCGACACCCCGCGCGCCGAGCGGGACTGGATCCGAGCGCACTCCCGGTTCGTGCTGACCAACCCGGACATGCTGCACCACGGCATCCTGCCCGGGCACGCCAGGTGGTCCGCCTTCCTGCGCCGGCTGGCGTTCGTGGTGGTCGACGAGTGTCACACCTACCGGGGCGTCTTCGGATCGCACGTGGCACACGTACTGCGCCGGCTGCGGCGGCAGGCGGCGCGCTATCCGGGTACCCCCAGGTCGGTGCCGGGGCAGCGGGGCGCGGCCGGCGGTCCCGGGCCGGCACCGGACGGGCCGGTCTTCGTGCTGGCGTCGGCGACCTCGGGCGACCCGGCCGCGGCGGCCGAGCGGCTGACCGGGCTGCCGGTCACCGCAATCACCGAGGACACCGCGCCGCGCGGCGGGTTGACCTTCGCGCTCTGGGAGCCGCCGCTGCTGCCGCCCCCGACCGGCGGCCCGGACCCGGCCCACCTCGCCGACGAGGTGACAGCGGGCGCCGGGCTCGACGCCGCCCCGGTACGCCGCTCCGCGTTGCGGGAGACCGCCGACCTGCTCGGCGACACGGTCGCGGCCGGAGTCCGGACGCTGGCCTTCGTCCGGTCCCGGCGCGGGGCCGAGGTGATCGCCACCACCGCCCGGCGCTCGCTTGACGAGGCCGTGCCCGGCCTGGGCGCCCGGGTCGCCGCCTACCGGTCCGGCTACCTGCGCGAGGAGCGCCGCTCGCTGGAGCAGGCGCTGCTCGGCGGTGAGTTACTCGGGCTCGCCTCGACCAGCGCGCTGGAACTCGGCGTCGACCTGGTCGGCCTGGACGCGGTGCTGATCTGCGGCTACCCCGGCACCCGGGCCTCGCTCTGGCAGCAGGCTGGCCGGGCTGGGCGCTCCGGCGGGGAGGCGCTGGCGGTGCTGGTGGCCCGGGACGACCCGCTGGACACCTATCTGGTGCACCATCCGGAGGCGTTGTTCGGCCGGCCGGTCGAGGCGACCGTGCTCGACCCGGCCAACCCGTACGTGCTGGGGCCACAGCTCTGCTGCGCGGCGGCGGAGTCCCCGCTGACCCCGGCCGACCTGGAACTCTTCGGCGAGGGGGCGAAGGAGGCGGTCGACGCGCTGGTGGCCGGCGGCGCGCTCCGGCGGCGCCCGACCGGGTGGTACTGGCGGCACACCGGGCGGCCCGAGGTGGACCTGCGCGGCACCGGCGGCGCCCCGGTGGACGTGGTCGAGTCGTCGACCGGCCGGCTGCTCGGCACGGTCGACCCGGCGTCGTCGCACTTCCAGGTCCACCCCGGCGCCGTCTACCTGCACCAGGGCGTGTCGTACGTGGTGGACGACCTCAATCTCGACGACGGGTGCGCGCTGGTGCACGCCGAGGAGCCGGACTGGTCCACCCATCCCCGGGACGTCACCTCGCTCTCCGTCGTCTCGGTCCGCTCCTACCTCGACTGCGGCCCGGTCGGGATGTTCCTCGGCGAGGTCGACGTGACCAGCCAGGTGGTGTCGTACCAGCGCCGCCGGCTCGCCTCCGGCGAGGTGCTGGCCACCCTGCCGCTGGACCTGCCCGCCCGGGAGCTGCGTACGGTCGCGGTCTGGTTCACTGTCTCGCCGGAGTCGCTGGCGGCAGCCGGAGTGGAGGCGGCCGAGGTACCCGGCGCACTGCACGCGGCCGAGCACGCAGCGATCGGGCTGCTGCCACTGGTCGCCACCTGCGACCGCTGGGACATCGGTGGGCTCTCCACGGCCAACCATCCGGACACCGAGGCGCCGACCGTCTTCGTCTACGACGGGCATCCGGGCGGCGCGGGCTTCGCCGAGCGGGCGTACCGGGCGGCGTCGGCGTGGCTCTCCGCGACCCGGGACGCGATCGCCGAGTGCGGCTGCGAGGCCGGCTGCCCGTCCTGCGTGCAGTCCCCGAAGTGCGGAAACGGCAACAACCCGCTGGCCAAGCCGGAGGCGGTCCGGGTCCTCGACGTGGTGCTGACCAACCTGGCCAAGATGGCTCCGGCCGAGCCCGCTGACACCTGATCGCGCTTGATCACCAGGCCGATCGCGGATAGTCGGTATTCGCATGCATGGATCTATGCGGATCCGGTTAAGTTACGCTGGGAGCGCTTCCACGGATCCGCCTGAGGAGGACGTCGTGGCCGACACCATCGCCGAGACCGTCGAACTGCTGTACACCATCGACCAGGCACATCTGACCGTCGACCAGCAGATCGCTCTCTCGCAGGCGTACGCGGCACTGGCCCAGGCGGAACGCCTGGACCAGATCCACCAGATGCTGCACAGCATCCACCAGGTGCTGAACAGCTGGGTGGTACGCCGGGCCACCGAGGGCAGCATCCGCTGACGGCGTTGGCAGCGGGTCACCCGGTCAGCCACCGGCAGTCCGCCGAGGCGCGGCACCGTCCGCCGAGGGACACACAGAAGGGACCCCGTCCCGCGGATCTTCCGCGAAGGGGTCCCTTCCGCGCAGCCCGAGTTGCCCTCAGCCCGACTTGCCCTCAGCCGGACTTGGCCTCAGCCGGACTTGGCCTCCGGACTTGGCCTGCCGGACTTGGCTTCAGCCGGAGACGGAGAAGCTGTTGGTAACGAAGTCCCGGCCGCCGGCGGACGAGGTGATCTCGTAGCCGAGCTGGACGTCCCCGATCGTGACGTCACCGAACCAGCCACGGTCGCGGATCCAGGTGGCGATGCCCCGGATGTCGACGGTGCCGGAGTTGGTGTTGCTGGTCCGGATGAACGAGTAGACCTGGTTGGATCCGTTCGAACCGCGGTAGATGTCCCAGGAGTGCCCACCGACAGATGCCCTGACCTGGAAACTGCCGAGCGGGCCGACCGGCCCGTACTTGTTCATCCAGAGCATGATCTCGTGCCCGTGGTCGGTGGTCCAGATGTCGTACGCCGTGGTGTAGGCGATGCCGCTGCCGCTGGTCGGCACCGTCACGTTGAAGCTGCTGGTGACGTTGCCCAGGGCGCTGACCCGGCGACCGATGTACCGGGTCGCGTTCGGGTACGCCTTGATCCCACCGGTGTTCGGGTGGTCGGCCCAGACTCCCCAGTTGCTCGGCGAGTTGGCCCAGATGGTCTGCGGGCCGTATCCCGAGCCCCAGATGTTGTTGTAGAGCGTGTAGCCGCCACTGGACCAGGTGCCCCAGCGGTCGCTGGAACTCCAGACGGCAGCCTGGACGGGCGCGGGTGCGGCGGTGACGGTCAGCACGACGGCGAGCGCGAACGCGCCGATCGTCAGACGTGCGGTGCGCAGCACGATGACCTCCTTGTCGGCCCGGCGCTGACGGGACGGACGCCGGGATAGCCGGAGCAGTCGAGGGCTCGACTGCGGCCTGGAGATGGCGCGCGCGACATCGCTCACCGAAAATTTAGTTTTGGTTCCAAACTAAGTCAATAGATGTCCACCGATCACATTCGGGCGAAGCCGCGCCCCTCGCGATCGGCTACCGTCGGCGGATGGCCACCCCGGCGCCGCTAGTACCGATATCAGCTGCCCGGCGGACTTCGCACGCTGGGTGGCGTCGGTGGCCGTACCGGGGTTGGCCGAACCGGTCAGCTACGTGGTGGACCTGACCGGTGTACTCCGGCTGGCGCCGAGGCGCAGTGAGCACGTCGCCTGCGCCGGTGGGCAGGACGTACTCGGTGCCGGGGAGGTCGCCTTCACGCACGAGCGGGCCGGCGGGCGGAATGCTCCGTCTGGTCATTGGGTCGTCAGTTATCTCAGCAACCAGTCGACCGGCTACTGCCCCGACCTCGACTCCTGGCCGGCGGTGGCCTCCGCGCTCGACCGGGCCGAACTGCCGCACCCGGACGGCTTCACCGCCGGCCTGGTCTTTCGCCGCTGCCCGGACTGCGGATTGCGCAACGTGGTGCGGGACGACGACTTCAGCTGCGTCGCCTGCGTTGGGGACCTGCCTCGACGGTGGAACCTCGACCGGAGGTAGCCGAGCCGAACGAGGCGGCCGAACGCATGCAGCACCGGGGCGGATTGTCGCCGACGTGTCAGCCGGGCTGGCTCCCTCGCCCCGGACTGGTCCGGCTCGGGCTGTCGCGCGGGCAACCCTGGTCATCCCGGGCAGTGGTTCGACCGTCACCTCGGCGGTGACCTGGAGGTCGAACCCGTCGAGCGTGCAGCCGGTGATCCGGGCGCTGTTGGCGGCGGCGATGACCGCCGCCCGGGCACAGGCTCGATCCGGGCCGTCCAGCGCGTAGGCCGCGCCAGCGAGCGCGCCGAGGTCTGCCGCGACCCGAGCCTGGTGCCCGGCCACCCGGGCGGCGCCGATCGCCGCCGCGCCAAGGCTGAACACCACCAGTACCAGGCCTACGGCGAGCAGCCACACGGTGGCGCTGCCCCGATCGGATCCGCCGCCGTTCGAGCCCGGCCGGCAGCCTGCTGCGGAACGTCTGGCCGAGCGGAGTTGCCGATCAGGACCCTGGACCGATCGGCGGCACCGAGCCCGCCTCCGCCGGGTCCAGTCGAGTCCGGAACGCGCCCGGGTCGCGCTCGCGGCGCGGTCGGTCGTCATGACAGCGGCTCGGGTGCACCGGGCTCGACGGCCGCCACCGCGATCGCACTCACCGTCAACCGGGGCAACCGCGCACCGAGCGCGCGCACCGGTGCCCGTACGGTGGCCACCACCCGGTCGCCGTCCACCGAGACCGACACCTCCGCGCCCGGTGGTGCCGCCCGGGCACCGGCAGGTACTCCCGGGGCACCGCGGGAGGCGGCCAGGGCCGCCTCCCGCGCCGCGTCCACGCACTGTCCCTTGGTGGTCACCGCGTTCACGGCGGTGAGCCCGGCGAGCAGCAACAACAGCAGCGCCGGCAGGCCGGCCGCCAACTCGGCGGTGAACGAGCCCCGGTCGCGGTCGCCCAGCCAGCGCCGGCTCACGACAGGGCCCGGTCGATCACGCTCGCCAGTGCGGCCTGCACCCGGCCGGAGGTGAGTACCTTCAGCAGGATCCCGGCGAAGGCGACGGCGGCGAGGGTGCCGACGGCGTACTCGGCGGTGTTCATCCCGGCGTCGCCGCGGAGCCGGGCAATCAACTTGCGCAGCATTGAGTTCCCTTCTCGAATCGGTCACAGCACGTCGCCGAGTACGGCGACGATCACCGGCACCAGGCCGGCGAGAATGAAGGCGGGCAGGAAACACAGGCCGAGCGGCAACACGATCAGCACACCGGCCCGCCGGGCCGCCGCCTCGGCGCCGGTCACCCGGTCGGCCCGCAGGTCGTCGGCAAGTCGGGTCAAGGCTCCGGCCAGTGCCGCGCCACTCGTCGAGGAGCGGACCGCCGCCGACGTCAGCCGCTCCGCGCCCGGCACCGGCCCGAGGCGCGCCCACGCCTCCTCCGCCGTACCGCCGAGCCGGAGGGTCCGGCCGACCTCGGTGAGGCGCTCACCGAGTGGGCCGGCGAGCGCCTCCGCGACGGCGCAGACGGCACGGTCGACCGGTGCGCCGGCCCGTAGCGCCGCCGCGAGCAGGTCGGCGGCGAGCGGCAGGTCGGCTGACTCGCGCAGCCGACGCCGCCGGACAGCCGCTGGCTCGAGCCGGCGGAGCAACCGGTCGAGGCCGACCGCCGTCGTCACCCCGAGCAGTACGCCCAGCCAGCCGCCAAGCAACACTCCAGCCGCGAGCCCGGCCAACCCGGCCGCGAGCCGGACGAGATCGATCCGGCCCGACCAGCCCGGCCGGCTCTCGTCCCACCCGCGCCGGCTCTGCCCCGACCCGCGCCCAGACCGTCCGTCGGCGCGCTCACCGACGTCGTCGAGCGCGTGGGTCGTGACGTGGCGCGATCGACGACCGGTCAGCCCGGCTGCCCGAGTGGACAGTCCGGCGGGATTACGTGGCCGCGGCCGTTGGCGGAGTCGACCGAGCGCGGAGAGCCGCCGTCGGGACGACCGGCGAGCGGGCACCCCGACCAGCGTCAGCAGCAGAGCGAGACCGGTCAGAGCTCCCGGGACAAGGGTCCGCACCGTCGTCAGCGCCCCGAGGTGGCGACGGACGCGAGCCGGCCAGCCTCATCGACTCGGCCACCGAACCTGTCGACCCCACCGCCCTCACCAGCGAGCCCGCCGAACCCACCACCGAACCTGCCGATTCCGCCGGACCTGTCGGCCCCGCCGAACCCGCCGAACCCGCCGCGCAATCTGTCGGCCCCGCCGGCACTTCCGCCAACCCCGTCGCCCCGGTCAGCCCGGTCGACCCCGTCAGCCCGGTCGTCCCGGTCGGCCTCGCTGCCGATCCGGTCCGCGCGGCCGGCGCCGCTGAGGCGACTCGCCCAGACCAGGCCGGTGAGTTGCAGGAGGATGGCGCCGACCGCGCAGGCGGCGCCGATCGGGGTGTGCAACAGGATCTCCAGCGGGTCGACGCCGATGCCGTAGCCCAGGGCGATGCCGCCGGCCGGTAGTCCCGCCAGCAACCAGGCGGTGGCACGTGCACCGGCTGCCTGCGCCTCGGCGGCGGCCAGCCCTCGGCCCATCGCCCGCGCGTCGGCCTCGATCCGCTCCAGCAGGTCGGCCAAGGGCGCCCCGGTCTGCTCGGCGAGGCGCACCGCCGACCGGGCAAGACCGGCCAGTCGGTCCGATCCGTCGGCCGCCAACATGACGGTCGACGGTGGCAGCCCGGCTCGCAGGTCGGCAGCGAGGCCGCAGAGTGCGTCGAGTTGGCGGCGCTGTGCCCGCTCGGCCGACCGGCCGGCCCGGCGGCGCAACAGACCGTGTATCGCCAGTCCGGTGTAGGCAGCGACGGCGAGTCCCGCGACCGGACCGCCGGCGAGGGTCCCGCCGACGCTGCCCAGCACGACACCGACGACCACGGCCCGCCGAGGCGGCACAGAGGCCAACAGCCGATCCAGCGCGGTCGACCAGGACTTCCGCGACTTCGCCGAGCCGACCTCTGCCGGCCAGCCTCTCGGGTCGGGCCGGTGGGCGGTGCTCTCCATGGCATGGCGCCCGCCGATCACCGCCCGACGCCGGGCCCGGGCGCGGCTGACCGGCCAGCCGACCAGGATCGCCGCGCCGGCCAGGCAGACGGCCGCCAGCCACCAGGCGATCACGGCGTACCCCGGGTGATCTCCCGCCGGCCGGGGGAGGGTTGTGGCCAGGACCGGGACGCGGCGTCCAGCAGGGGCGGTACCGGCACTCCCCGCTCGGCGATCAGCGCGGCCAGCGCCGGAGCAGCCGGCCCGAGACCCCGGTCCCGGCGCCAGGCCGGTACGACGGTGACCAGGCGCTCCGGCCCCGCCGGCAGCAACAGGCAGACCGCCTCCAGCACCCGCCCCGTCGACGCGCGGCGGACCTGGAGCAGCACCTGGAGCGCGGCGGCCACCTGGGCGTGCAGGGCCGGCCGGGGCAGCCCGCCGAGCAGCCCCAGTGCCTCCAACCGGGCCGGCACGTCCGCCGGAGCGTTGGCATGCAAGGTGCCGGCCCCGCCGTCGTGCCCGGTGTTCAGGGCGGAGAGCAGGTCGACCACCTCCGCGCCTCGGCACTCACCGACCACCAGCCGGTCGGGCCGCATCCGCAGGGCTTGGCGCACGAGGTCGCTCAGCCCGACCGAGCCGGCGCCTTCCACATTCGAGGTGCGGGCCTGGAGGCCGACAACGTGTGGATGCACGGGCCGCAGCTCGGCAGCGTCCTCGACCAACACGATCCGTTCGGTCGGCGGTACCAGGCCGAGCAGCGTGTTCAGCAGCGTCGTCTTGCCCGACCCGGTCCCGCCGACGACCAGGTAGGCGAGCCGGGCGGCGACCACCGCCGCGAGCAACGTGGCGGCGGCGCGGGGCAGGGTGCCGTGGCGTACCAGGTCGTCGAGGGTGAACGGACGCTGGCGGAAGGTACGCAACGACAGGTAGGGCCCGCTGGTCGCCACCGGCGGCAGTACGGCATGCAGCCGGGTACCGTCCGGCAGCCGCGCGTCGACGTACGGGCTGCCCTCGTCCAGCCGTCGACCGCAGGCGGCGGCGAGCCGCTGGGCCAGCCGGCGTACCTCGTCGGGGCCGCCGAGTGGCACCGACACCGGAGACAGCCCGGTGCCCCGGTCGACCCAGACCTCGCTGCCGTTGACCAGTACGTCGGTGACCCGGTCGTCGGTGAGCAGGGGCGTCAGCGGGCCGGCACCGACCAGGTCGTGGTGCACCCGGGTGGCCATGCGCAGCACGGTGGTGTCGCCGAGGACGGCGGCGCCGGGCTCGGCACGTACCGCCGCGACGACGGCGGCCGGGGTCACGGTCGTCCCCTCGGCGGCGAACCGGCGCCGGACCCGGGCGGCCAGATCGTGCCTCATTGCCGGGCCGCCTCGGCGCGGGTGCCCCGACTCCGGGCCACGTCAGTGCGGGCAACCCGGTCCTGCCGCGCGCCGGTGTGGGAGGCCCGACCCTGGACCGCGTCAGTGTGGGCGCGTCGGCCCTGGGCCGGGTCGGTCCGGGAGACCCGCTTCCGGGCGGTCATCGCGCCTCGGCCGGAACGCCGGCCGCACCCGTGAGGTCGGTGATGATGCGCTGGCAGAGCGCCGCCAGCGGACCGCGCCCGGCAGCCGCCGGGGCCTCGCCGCGTTCCAGGTTGCGACAGAGCCCCGGCTCGGGTCGCAGCGTGCCGACCAGTGGCAGGTCAAGTACCCGGGCGACCTCCCGAGCCTTGAGCCGGCCCGGGGCCGGGCCGCGCACGATGACCGAGAGGTTGGCGCAGTGCAGCCCGGCGACCGCGGCCACCCGGGCCGCCGCTGCGGTAGCCCGCAATTCGGCGGGAACGAGTACGAACGCCTGGTCGGCAGCTTGTAGTGCGATCACCGCCGCGTCGTCGAGCTGTCGGGGCAGGTCGACGACGACGATGTCCCGGCCACGCCGGCCGGCGTCCATGGTGGCCGCCATCGCCTCGGCCGGCAACGCCAGCAGGTCGCCGCGATCCCAGGAGAGCATCACCAGGTCGCCCCGACTCGGCAGTGCCCGGACCAGCGCGGGCGCGTCGACCCGACCGTCCGCTTCGGTCAGCGCGGGCCAGCGCAGGCCCTCCAACTGCTCCCAGCCGAGCACCAGATCGAGGCCGCCGCCGAGCGGATCGGCGTCGACCAGCAGCGTGCGCAGGCCGCACCGGGCCGCCGTGATGGCGAGCCCACCGGCCAGTACGCTCGCGCCGGCCCCGCCGCGCCCGCCGATCACCGCGACGATCCGGGCCGGGCCACCCACGGCACCCTGACCGGTGACACACTCGCCGAACCGGTCGACCAGCCAGGGCTCGGCCGCCGGCAGCACGGCGACGTGCTCGGCGCCGAGCAACTCGGCCACCTCCCAGCCGCCATCCCCTTCCCCGGCACGGCCCACCAGAACCATCCGGGGCCGGCGGGGCAGCCTCGCCCGTAGGCAGGCCTGCGCCTGGTCGGTGCCGACCACCACCAGCGGCGCGGCGGCCCACCGGGACCGGGCCGACGCCGGATCGGCGGCCACCTCCACCTCGCCGCCACCCGCCGCGGCGAGCCGGAGCAGTTCGTCGAGTAGCTCGTTGTCCGAGGTCACGACCAGGGGCAGGCGCGGTCCGGGACGGACCGGGGTACGCGGTGGCATCACGTCCTCCAGCGGTGGGATCCGGCTCCAACGGGCGGTCCGGTTACCGCCACACCCTGGCGTCCCGAACCTCCGTTCCAGGCACCGGAAAGCTGCGCTGTGGATAACTGGACCGGCTGTGGATAACGCCCGTCGGGTCGGTGGATCTGGTATGTGCACCGGGGGCGGTCAGCGGCGGTCCCGGCAGCGGGCGCGGGCGGCTGTGTGCGTACCCGATGGGGTTTCGCCCCGGATGCGGCGGGCCGGGCGCGGCGGGCGGTCACCGAGCGGGACAGACCCCGCGGGGCCGGTCATATTCGGGACCGGCGGGGGTACCCGCGACGTGCGGGTCGCTACCGGCGCGACGCAGCGGTGAAGATCGGGGAGGAAGCCGTCATGGCGCAGTCCGTGAGCACGACCTCGGTGGTGCTGGAACCAGCCGCGGAGGAGGTAATCCGGATGACGGCGAATCCGCCGTTTCCGTTCCAGCTCGCTCCGGAAAAGGGACGGACGAAGCTGGTCGAGATGCAGTCGGGCAACATCCCCCGTCCAGAGGTCGACATCGAGGACATCATGGTGCCCGGCGGCCCCACCGGGCAGGTACCGGTGCGGATCGTCAAGCCCCGGGGCGCCGGCCGGTTCGGTGGCGCGGGCGGCGGGCTGGGCGACCGCCTCCGCTCCGCCGCCCAGGAGATGATGCGGCCGCGCGGAGTCGGCGGCATGCTGCCGGCGGTGCTCTACATCCACGGCGCGGGCTGGGTCTTCGGCGACTCCCTCACCCACGACCGGCTGATCCGCGAACTCGCGGTGCAGTCCAACTCGGCCATCGTCTTTCCGGAGTACAGCCGGTCGCCAGAGGCGCGGTATCCGACCGCGATCGAGGAGTGCTACGCGGTGGCGCAGTGGTTGACCAGCCAGGGCGACGACTACGGCCTCGACCCGACCCGGATCGCCATCGCGGGTGACTCGGTGGGCGGCAACCTGGCGACGGTGGTGGCGATGCTGGCCACCCGGCGCGACGGTCCCCGCTTCGCCCGGCAGGTGCTGCTCTATCCGGTGACCGACGCCGACTTCGACACCGCCTCCTATCGGGAGTTCGGCACCGGCTACTACCTGAGTCGAGAGCTGATGATGTGGTTCTGGAACCAGTACCTGCCGGACCGGGCCGAACGGGCCGATCCGATGGCGTCACCGCTGCGGGCCAGCCCCGAGCAACTCCGGGGCATGCCGCCCACCCTGGTCACCACCAACGAGGCCGACGTGCTGCGCGACGAGGGCGAGGCGTACGCGGCAAAGCTGCGCAGGGCCGGCGTACCGGTGACCCAGGTGCGTTACCAGGGCATCATCCACGACATGGCGATGCTGGACGCGCTGGCAACCACCCAGGCCGCGCAGGCGGTCACCGCCCAGGCCGCGACGACGCTGGCCCGGGCCCTGCACCACGAATAGCCCCGGCCTTACCCGGCCACCCCGGCCCCATGAAGGCTCCGGAAGCCTTACGACGGGGGCCGACCGGGACCGGCAGCGGGAACCGAGCCGTATCGGCCGCGTCCTCGTATGGTTGGCCTGGTGAAGACCCTCCACACGGCGTACCGCGTATCGGACCTCGCCGCGTCGCTCGCCTTCTACACCGCGCTCGGATACACCTTGGTCGGTCGCGTCGACGTCGGGGACGGTGCAAGTCTGACCGTCCTCAAGTTCCCGCACGAGAATGTCGTCACGCTGGAGTTGGTGCACCGGCCGGCCGACGGGCCGGTGGACGTCGGTACCGGGTTCAGCCACCTCGTCGTCCAGGTCGACGACCTCGCCGGCACCGTCGAGGCGCTGATCAGAGCCGGCCTCTGGCCCGGCCCCGTGGAACAGCCCGCCGGCCCGGGCGGCCCGCAGACCTCGTGGCTCACCGACCCGGACGGTTACCGGATCGAGTTGGTGCAGTGGCCACCCGGGCACGCCGACGGGATCACCGCCGCCGACTTCGGGTAGCTGCCCGTTCGGCCGCTCGGTCGACACTTGAGCAGGGGCGCCGGATCACTTGAGTAGCAACGGGGCCGGCGCCGGCCGATACCGCTGGGTCGGCGACCGCGCGACGGACGGCGTGGCCCGACCCGCGTCGAGCCCGGACAGGTCGGCCCGACCCGACCGCGCGCCGGAGATAGCCGGACGGCCGTGACCAGTGTGAATGCGCTTCACCGGATAAAGCGACGACCCCCGTCGGGGGGAGACGGGGGTCGTCTGGGGTTCGGCTCCGGGGGGGTCGAGCCGAACCCGCTCGGCGGTCACGGGGGGTGCGACCGCCGAGGTCTACCGAGCACAGAGGATATGAAAGTGTGTCGCAACTACAAGCATGCCTGAGTCGACCCGTATACGTCGAGTGGCGTTAACTTCCACTCCCTGCGAAAGTCCGCCCTCAGGCTGTGACCGTGATCACCCTGGGGCTGATCGGCCGATCAGGGGGTAACCGGTCAGCAGGTGCCAAAGGTGACCCCGCGCACCCGCTGACCATAGACCATCCGGCTAGACTTTCGCGCCGTGGGCCGAAGCGCCGCTTTCTTCGATCTGGACAAGACCGTCATCGCCAAGTCGAGCGCGTTGGCGTTCGGTCGGCCGTTCTACCGGGACGGGCTGATCACACGCCGCGACGTGGTCAAGTCCGCGTACGCCCAGCTCATGTTCCGGCTGGGCGGCACCGACGAGCAGACGATGGCGCGTACCCGCGACTATCTGGCGACGCTGTGCAAAGGCTGGCCGGTGGACCAGGTCCGACAGATCGTCGCCGAGACGCTGCACGAGCTGATCAACCCCTACGTGTACGCCGAGGCCGCCGCCCTGATCGAGGAGCACCAGGCGGCCGGCCGGGACGTCGTACTCGTCTCCGCCTCCGGCGAGGAGATGGTCCGGCCGATCGGTGAGCTGCTCGGGGTCGCTGACGTGATCGCCACCCGGATGACGGTGGTGGACGGGCGGTACAGCGGCGAGGTGGAGTTCTACGCGGCCGGTCCCAGCAAGGTCGACGCGGTCGGCGAGCTGGCCAAGGAGCGCGGCTACGACCTCACCGCCTCGTACGCCTACTCCGACTCCGTCAGCGACCGTCCGCTGCTGGAGTGTGTCGGCCATCCGAGCGCGGTCAACCCGGACCGGGCGCTGCGCAAGCTCGCCGTGGAGAACGGCTGGCCGGTGCTGGAGTTCCGGCACCCGGTGCCGCTCGGTCGCCGGCTCCGGGAGCGTCCCGCCGTGCCGGTCGCCGCGGCGGCCATCGGAGTCGGCGTCGGGGTCGCCATCGGCATCGCCTGGTACGGCCGGCACCGCCGGACCCGCACCCCCACCGCCTGACAGCTCGCAATCAGGCAGGGCCCGGGTCGACCGGTCCCCGCCCACCGGGGCTCGAACTGCCCGCCGCCGACCCGTTCGGCGTGGAGTCGGCGGGTGCCGGATCCGCCAGTACCTCGTCGCCGATCTCGGTCAGCCGCTCCGCGCCGACCTCCACCGCCGTCGCGTAGTGCCGGAGCCAGGAGCGGAGCCCGTCCGGGGTACCGGTGGCGAAGGCGCCGGCCGCGCCGACGTACTCCGGCTCGCGTTCCGAGTGGCCCAGGTCCACCGCGATCAGGCCGCGCGGGTCGAACCCGGTGGCGAGCAGGGTGAGCCGGGCGGCGGCCCGGGCGACCACCCCGGACGGGCCGGCGAAGGGCCGCAGCGCCAACAGCTCCCCGTGTACGACGGCAGCCAGCACCACCGGCGACACCGACGTCCCCCCGGCGACCAACCCGGCCAGCCCGTCCAGCCGAGCGCCGAGCGCGGCCGGCAGCACGGACGCTCCGGCGGCGGGGCCGTGATCCGGTACCGGCCGGCCGAGCGCCTCCTCCGGCACCGTTCCCCGGGCCGCCAGGGTGTGCAGCCGGGCGAGCACCTGGCGGGGCGCCTTCGGCCACAGGTCGGCCAGCCCGGGCAGCGCTCCGGCGACCCGGAGGGCACCTTGCAGCACGGGATCGGTCACGGTGCCGGCGCGGACCGTCTCGCGCTCGTGCGCGTACCCCTCCAGCGCGGAGCTGGCCACCGCGGACCGCAGGCTGACCTCGGCCGCGACCTGGCCGCCGTGCCGGCGCAACGCGCGGTGCCGCAGCGCCTGGTCGACCCGCTCGCGGGCCCGGTCGACCGCGGGCGCGACGTCGGCGAGGTCCAGCAGCGGGGCGAGCGGGTCGGTGGCCATGCTGTCACCGTAGTTCCCGGCCCGGTCAGGCCGGCGCCGAGCGCCGGAACCTGCGCCCGTCCAACGCCTCGGCGTCTTCCAGACGGAATCAGCCGGACAGCTCCGGCGTCTTCCGGACGAATCCGCCGGACGGTCCGCCGGTGCCGGAACGTACGGTGACCGGCGAGCGCCGGAACGCCGCCATTCGGCGCGTCTGATCGCGCGAGTGGTACGGACCCCTCGCCCCAGCTACCAGGCCCGATTAACCTCCTACCGAACGACACTGACGCGACGCCTGAGGAGCCATCCACCATGAGCGAGACTCTGGCAAACCTGTTGCAGGAGACCCGGCAGTTCCCGCCGCCGGCCGGCCTTGCCGCTGCCGCCAACGTCACCGCGGACGCCTACGACGAGGCTGCCGGGGACCGGCTGGCGTTCTGGGCACGCCAGGCGGGCCGGCTGGACTGGTCGAAGGAGTGGGACGAGACCCTCGACTGGTCGAATCCGCCGTTCGCGAAGTGGTTCGTCGGCGGCCGACTCAACATCGCCTACAACTGCCTGGACCGGCACGTCGCCGCCGGGCACGGCGACCGGGTGGCCATCCACTGGGAGGGCGAGCCCGGCGACACCCGCACGATCACCTACGCCGACCTGCTGGCCATGACCAGCCAGGCGGCGAACGCGCTGACCGACCTCGGGGTCACCGCCGGTGACCGGGTGGCGATCTACCTGCCGATGATCCCGGAGGCGGCGGTCGCGATGCTCGCCTGCGCCCGGATCGGCGCCACCCACAGCGTGGTCTTCGGCGGCTTCTCCGCCGACGCGCTGACCAACCGGATCCAGGACGCCAGCGCCAAGGTCGTGATCACAGCCGACGGCGGGTTCCGCCGGGGCAAGCCGTCGGCGTTGAAGCCGACCGTCGACGAGGCGGTCGGCAAGTGCCCGACGATCGAGCGGGTGCTGGTGGTCCGGCGTACCGGGCAGGAGGTGGCCTGGAGCGACAAGGACGTGTGGTGGCACGAGACGGTGGAGACCGCCTCGACCGAGCACACCGCCGAGGCGTTCGACGCCGAGCACCCGCTGTTCATCCTCTACACCAGCGGCACGACGGCGAAGCCGAAGGGCATCCTGCACACCTCCGGCGGCTACCTGACCCAGGTCGCCTACACCCACCACGCCGTCTTCGACCTGAAGCCGGAGACCGACGTCTACTGGTGCACCGCCGACATCGGCTGGGTGACCGGGCACTCCTACATCGTGTACGGCCCGCTGGCCAACGGCGCCACTCAGCTCATGTACGAGGGCACCCCGGACACCCCGCACAAGGGCCGCTTCTGGGAGCTGGTGCAGAAGCACAAGGTGACGATCCTCTACACCGCCCCCACCCTGATCCGCACCATGATGAAGTGGGGCGACGACATCCCGAAGGGGTACGACCTCTCCTCGCTGCGCCTGCTCGGCAGCGTCGGCGAGCCGATCAACCCCGAGGCATGGATCTGGTACCGGGAGAACATCGGCCGCGGCGCGTGCCCGGTCGTCGACACCTGGTGGCAGACCGAGACCGGGGCCATCATGATCTCCCCGCTGCCCGGGGTGACCTCGGCCAAGCCCGGCAGCGCGATGCGCCCGCTGCCGGGGATCAGCGCCGACGTGGTGGACGACCAGGCGCAGTCGGTGCCGGACGGTGGCGGCGGCTTCCTGGTGCTGCGCGAGCCGTGGCCGTCGATGCTGCGCACCATCTGGGGCGACGACCAGCGCTTCCTCGACACGTACTGGTCCCGCTTCGAGGACCTCTACTTCGCCGGTGACGGGGCGAAGAAGGACGACGACGGCGACCTGTGGCTGCTCGGCCGGGTCGACGACGTGATGCTGGTGTCCGGGCACAACATCTCCACCACCGAGGTGGAGTCGGCGCTGGTCTCGCACCCGTCGGTCGCCGAGGCGGCGGTGGTCGGCGCCACCGACCCGACCACCGGGCAGGCGATCGTCGCCTTCACCATCCCGCGCGGCTCCGTCGACGCCGAGGGCACCGCGGGCGAGGCGCTCATCGCCGAGCTGCGGGAGCACGTCTCGAAGACCCTCGGCCCGATCGCCAAGCCCCGGCAGATCATGCTGGTGCCGGAGCTGCCGAAGACCCGGTCCGGCAAGATCATGCGCCGGCTGCTGCGCGACGTGGCCGAGAACCGCTCGCTGGGTGACGTCACCACGTTGCAGGACTCCTCGGTGATGGACCTGATCGCGTCCGGGATGCGTTCCGGCAAGTCCGACGAGGACTGACGGTCTCTCGGCCGCAGCGGCGACGATCGCCGCACGGCCGAACCAGCACACCTTCGCACGATGGGCGGATCCGCTCCGGGTCCGCCCATCGTCGTGCGCGCCGGTGGTGGTCGGACCGGTCGGGGGGTACGGGTGGGTACGCGAGCCGGCGCCATTACCGATTACCGGCCTGGGGACGTGGCACGAACGGTCGGGGTTCCTGCCGTAGCCGAATCGTGACATTCCTATGTCCGAAAATAGGTGACCGTTGGAATGCTTTCGCCCTGATTAGACGTAGATCTGACTACCCCGATGAGCCGTCCCCGACCCGTGACAGCGTTCGGTCCATCTGCAATGGTGATGGTCGCGTCTGATGACAGTGCCCGCCAAGAGCCGGCCTGTCCTGTAACACTTCCACAAAGGAGGAGGACCTTTGAGGAGACGAGTCACAGCGGGCCTGGCAGGTGCCACGGCCACGCTGTTGGCCGCCAGCGCGCTCTCCGCGCCGGCGTACGCCGCTCCGTCGGCGCCAGCCCCGGTGGACCGGGAACCCCAGGGTGCGGCCCACCGGGCCGACAACCTGCCCGACCCGCTCGCCGAGCAGCACCAGCAGGTTCGCCAGGAGGCCATCGCCGCGCTGCTGTCCGGCAAGGCCAAGCTGCAGACCCGCAACGGGTCGAAGGTCATCCAAATCAAGGCCGACCGGTTCGTCGAGTACCAGCAACCCCCGAAGTCCGACCCGATCTTCACCATCCTGGTGGAGTTCGGGAACCAGAAGGACTCGCGCACCGGCGGCACGGACGGCCCGTTGCACAACCAGATCAAGGAACCGGACCGGGTCTACGACGGCGGGGCGACGGACGACAACAGCACCATCTGGAAGCCGGACTTCAACCGGCAGTCGTTCCTCGACCTGTTCTACGCCAAGGGCAAGGAGTCGATGGCCGACTTCTACCTGAAGCAGTCGGGTGGCCGCTACACGGTCGGCGGCGACGTCAGCGACTGGGTGAAGGTCCCGTTCAACGAGGCCCGCTACGGCAGCAACAACATCCCGGAGTCCGACGGCTACTGGAACTTCGTCAGGGACACCGCCACCTCCTGGTACGAGTCGCAGGTCGCTGCCGGCAAGACCTCCGAGCAGATCAAGTCCTACCTCGCCCAGTTCGACATCTGGGACCGGTACGACTTCGACGGTGACGGCGACTTCAACGAGCCCGACGGCTACGTCGACCACTTCCAGGCGGTGCACGCCGGTGAGGGCGAGGAGGCCGGCGGCGGCGCCCAGGGCGCGGACGCGATCTGGTCACACCGCTGGGCCGCCTTCCCGAACCTGCAGGGCAGCGCGGGGCCGGAGAACAACAAGGCCGGCGGCGTACAGATCGGTGACACCGGCCTCTGGATCCGCGACTACACCACGGAGCCTGAGAACGGCGGTCTGGGCGTCTTCGCCCACGAGTACGGCCACGACCTCGGCCTGCCCGACCTGTACGACACCCAGGGCGGCGACAACGGCGTCGGGTTCTGGAGCACCATGGCCTCCGGCTCGTGGCTCAACCACGGCAAGCAGGACATCGGTTCCACCCCGGGCTACTTCGACCCGTGGTCGAAGCTCTTCATGGGCTGGCTGAACCACTCCACCGTGGAGTGGGACAGCGGCACTACCTTCGCCACCCTCGGTGCGGCCGGCAAGACCGACGGCCTCGCCCAGGCAATCGTGGTCAACCTGCCTGACCAGGAGGTCAGCACCGACTACAACACCCCGTTCGCGGGTGATTACGAGTGGTGGGGCGGTAGCGCCGACGACCTGAACAACACCATGACCCGGACCCTCGACCTCACCGGGGCCAGCACCGCCGCCATCACGGCGAAGGCCCAGTACGAGATCGAGGAGGACTACGACTACCTCTACGCGGAGGTGTCGACGAACAACGGTTCGACCTGGACGCCGCTGGCCAACGAGCTGATCGAGGAAGGCGAGACCGGCGTCGACGGTTCGACCGACGGCGAGTGGATCGACCTGACGTACGACCTGTCGGCGTACGCGGGGCAGACCGTGCAGTTCCGCTACCGCTACCAGACCGACGGCGGTGTGCACTTCGCGGGTCCGTTCCTGGACAACATCTCGCTGGTCGTCAACGGTACGGCGGTCTGGACCGACGGCGCCGAGACGGCCGACCCGGCGTGGACCGCCCGCGGTTTCACCCGGTTCACCGGTAACGTCACGGAGACGGTTCCGCACTTCTACATCGCGGAATACCGGACCTACTACGGCTACGACAAGACCCTGAAGACCGGTCCCTACAACTTCGGCTGGCAGAACACCAAGCCGGACTTCGTGGAGCGGTTCTCCAACCACCAGGGTCTGCTGATCTGGTACGTGAACTACGCGTACGGCGACAACGACACCATCGCTCACCCGGGCTCCGGCCTGAACCTGCCGGTCGACGTCCGGCCCGGCCCCATCACGGTGCCCGGGGTCGGCAACGTCACCAACCGGCGCAGCAGCTACGACGCCACGTTCAGCCGGTTCGCCAAGCCGGCGCAGACGTTCCACCTCAACGGGGTGGCGACCACGGTGCCGAAGCTGAACCCGGTGACGGTCTTCAACGACTCGGACCCGAACCGGTACTGGACGGCGCAGAACCCGATGAACTCGGTCAAGGTCGCCGGCACCGGCACCAAGATCGAGCTACTGCTGGAGAACCGCCTGATCAGCGACCTGGCGATCATCAAGATCACCAACTGATCCGACGTACCACGGTCGGGGGGGGGCGGGCGGGCCGGGGGCGCGTCCCGGCCCCGCTCGCGTCCACGGGGACGGCGGTCAGCCTGCGGCCAGGTCGAGCCAGCCGTACCGGTGCTCGCACGGGGGCCCGGCCGCGATGCCGAACCGCCGGTCGTCCAGGTCCAGCAGCACCGAATAGACCGTCTCGGAGCGCTCGGCCAGCGGCATCCGTTCGTCGACGTGCCGGCAGATGCCGTGCGGAAAGCTCGCGTGGTCGCGGAAGAGCGCCGCGAGGTCGCCCTCGCCGACCTTGCCGACCGCCGCCTTCGGCGCCAGCAGCCGCCTGGCCCGGGCCGACCGGAACAGCGACGAACCGCCCCAGTCCTTCATCGCGTCGTGCACCGGCAGCCCCGTCTCCAGATGGTTGGCGTGCGTGAGGTACCCGTCCACCGGGTGCAGCCAGCCGGCATCGCCGGGCACCAATTCCAGGTCGATCAGCTCGCCGCCTGCCTCCGCCGCCTGGCCGAGCAGCAGGTTGATCGAGCTGTTCCGGGTGCCCCGGACGGCGGCCTTCAGCGCCTCGGCCAGGCTGTCCGCCTCCAGCGCCGCCCGCAGGAGTACGTGGTACGGCACGCCCGGCTCGACCCCGGGGCCGGGCAGCCCGTCCCGGTCACAGCCGAGCATGTTCACGCAGACGCCGACCCCGGCCGAGTTCAGCCCGGTCTTGGCGACCATGCCCGCCTCGGTCAGGGTCAGCACGGTCAGCCCGCGCTCGTCCCGGGTGGCCAGCAGCAGCATCACGTCACGCTGGTCGGGGTGCCAGTCCCAGTTCTGCCCGAGCAGCAGGTGACCGTTGCCGGTGTGGGTGCCGAGCACCCCGACCGCGGTACAGCCGCCGGCATCGGCGTCCGGCGGGGCGGCGGACCCGCCGTCCGGGTGCCGGCCGTAGATCAGCTCGGTACGCGCGTTCAGCGCGTAGACCTGCTCGACCCGGGCCCCGGCCCCCTCGGCCACCCCGTCCAGCAACTCGGCGACCCGGGGATGGTGCCGCCGGGTGGCCTCCCGGAACGCCCGCCCGGCGACGGTCACCGCCGCCTCGTCCCAGCCGCCCTCCTCGCGGAACCGGCGCAGGTAGAACTCCAGGTTCGCGGTGATCAGGTCCCGGGCCGCGGCACCGTACCCGGCACCGCACTCGGCCGGTGTGCCCTGCACCCGGATCAGCGGGACCGGCAGGTCGGAATGGTCGAGCCGACGGCCGGAAGTCATCCCAGCACGCTAACCGGATCACCCGGTCGACGTCACCGGCGTTCCTGATCCCCTAGTCATGACCACCCCAGACCGGCCCGGGCGGCCCGGGAAATTCCCGGACGATCCCCTGATCCGTAGGTTGTGCCGGATCCGTCCCGCGCCGCTGGCCCTAGGCTGTGGACATGAGGGAGCGAACCGGCCAGGTCAGCAAGGAGCGGCGAAGCGAGCGCAGCCGGCTGTGTCCCGACTCTCGGGGCACCGTGCAGTCGTGGGAAGTCGCCGGGCCCGCCGGCACACCGGGGGAGGCGGCATGAGCGAGCGCGGCGGCGGCCGCAGGTCCGTCGTCGACGAGTCCTGCGTACTGGTGGACGGGCCGTGGACGCACCGCTTCGTAGGCGCCAACGGCAGCCGGTTCCACGTCGTCGAGGCCGGCAGCGGGCCGCTGGTGCTGTTCCTGCACGGCTTCCCCGAGTTCTGGTGGGCCTGGCACGAGATGTTGCCGGCGGTCGCCGACGCCGGCTACCGGGCGGTCGCGGTCGACCTGCGCGGTTACGGCGCCAGCGACAAGCCGCCCCGGGGGTACGACGGCTACACCCTCGCCGCCGACGTGGCCGGACTGATCCGGGCACTCGGCGAGCGCTCGGCGATGCTGGTCGGCTCGGGCGCCGGCGGCATGATCGGCTGGACCGCCGCCTCCTTCCACCCCAGCCTGGTCCGCCGGCTGGTGGTGCTCGCGGCACCGCATCCGCTGCGGCTGCGCGCCGGCATCTTCGCCGACCCGCGCGGCCAGTTCGCGGCGGCCACCCCGACGCTGAAGTTCCAGATTCCCCGGTACGAGCACGTGCTGACCCGGGACGACGCGGCGCTGGTCGGCTACTTCCTGCAACGCTGGGGCGGACCGCACTGGGTGCGGAGTCCCGGCTTCGCCGACTATGCGGAGCGCTGCCGGCAGGCGATGCGGATTCCGCAGGCCGCGTTCTGCGCGATGGAGGGCTACCGCTGGGCGTTCCGGTCAGTACTCCGGCTGCACGGCTACCGGTTCGTCAAGCTGATGCAGAAGCCGCTGGTCACCCCGACCCTGCAACTGCACGGCGCGCTGGATCAGGCGTCGCTGCCGCGTACCGCCCAGGGCTCCAGCCGCTACGTGGTGGCCCCGTACGAGTGGCGGCTGCTCGACAACGTCGGCCACTTCCCGCACGTCGAGGCAACCGACCTGGTGCTGGGCGAGGTGCTGCGCTGGGCCAAGTCGTGACCGCCGTACCGGCCCCGGGGCGCCGGCCGGCCGCCTGCGAGCGCAGGTCAGGCGCGGTTCTCCCGCAGGTCGGTGACCTCGGCCGCCGGTGCCCAGCCCTGGTAGACCCCGAAGTCGAACGCCTCCAGCCCCATCGCCTCGGCGACCGGCCAGCGTCCGCCGGTGTATTCCACCCGCAGCCAGTTGTCGTGCTGGGCGAGCACGATGAACGGCTGGCCCTGCCACGAGCACCTGGTCCGGACGTAGACCAGCTCGCCGACCTCGGCCGCGGCCACCACCCGGACGTACCGCCCGGGCCGGACCTCCTCGAAGCCCTCGCCCGGTTCCGCCTGGTAGAGGCGCACGTCGTCACCGGCCGGGCTGGCCTCGTACTCCCGGCCACGCCACTGGGCCACGTAACCGTCGCGCATCAGCCCTCCTCGGCCCGGCGCCAGAGGGGTACGTCGCAGTCCAGCGTCGCCACCAGCCGCTCGGTGCCGTCGAGCCCGATCCGGTGGAGCTGCGCGCCGTGCGGCAGCCGTACACTGTCCACCTTGAACTCGGCCACCACGTCACTGCTCTCGCCCGGCGCGAACCCGTTGCCCCGGAACGGCGGCCGCTCGATCACCCAACCCTCCATCGCCCGCATGGCGGCCTCGTTCTGGCCGCCGTACGGTATCCGGTAGAGGCTGGGCCGGTACGCCGGCCAGCGGAGCACGTAGATCTCCTCGGCGTCCCGGTCGAAGGGTGAACCGGGGTAGTGCAGGCCGAGCGCGGCGTAGAGCTTCGCCGGGGTACGCAGGTGGGCGACCTCGGAGGCCCGGTGCACGAAGCCCGACACCCGGTCGTAGCCCCGGTCGAGATAGTAGGAGAGCTGGCTGGGGGCGATGGTCTTCTGCATCATCGTCGGCCGCCCCGGGTCGTCCCGAGCCGGCGCGTACGTCGGCCGGGGCGCCTCCTCCTCGGCGGGCGCCTGCGGCGCCGGCTCACCGGTGTCGTCGCCGAGGCCCACCTCGGCGGCCCAGTTCGCCAGCGCGACGATCTGTCCACCCGGAAGTTTGGCGCCGACCGGCGTGCCCGGGTTCACCGCGAAGGAATAGTTGTCGTCCGGCCACCGCCGGATCAACTGGGCGAACTTGACCTCGACGGTGTCGATGGTCTCCGGCAGGTGGTCGCCGAGCCGCTCCGGGGAGGTGAACACCACCACATAACGCTCCCCGTCCAGCAGCTCGGTACGCCACTCGAAGCCGTCGTCACCGGGTCGGGCGCCCGGAGCCGAGTTGAACGCCACCGGCAGCAGCACCCTGGCGAGCAGCAGCGTGGAGAGGAACGTGTCGGTGCTGCCGTCACCGGCCGCGTCGAGCAGGCTCCGCTCGACCTCGTTGGCCGGTACGAAGTCCGACGGCAGCCGGCGGGCGGGCACCGGATCGGCACCGGCCGGCGGCTCGGCGGCGACCGGTCCGGTCGTACCCCAACCGGCGGCCGGCGGCCGGGCACTGGCCGGAATCGGCTCGGTCGGGGCCGACCCGGGGCCGAACTGCTCGGTGACCGCCGGATCGTTCGCAAACCGCTCGGTCGGCTGGGAACCACCGGCGAACTGGTCGCTGACGGACGGAGCAGCGGCGAACTGCTCGCGGACCGATCGACCGGCGGCGAACTGCTCGGTGGCGGACGGGCCGGCGGTGAACTGCTCGGTGGGTGCCGGGCCGGCGCCGAAGCTCTGGGTGGGCAGCGAGCCCATCGTCAGGGACTCCGTCGCGAACGACCGGCCGGAGAACGACTGGGTGAGACCCGTACCGGTGAGGATCTGTTCGGTGGGACGAGCCTCGGTGGGTTCCGGATCGGCGGCTGCCCGGCTCGCGGGAACCGGATCGGTGCCGGGCCGTCCGGAACCGGCCAGCTCGTAGGCCGTCGTCGGACCCTCAGCGGTCGCGCCGGACCACGGCTCACCGGCCACGGACGGCGAGTCACCGGCCGGACGTCGAGGAACCGGGGTGAACAGTGACGGCTCGGAGCGCGCGACCGGTGGCGTCCAGGTCTCCGGGGCCGGGACCTCCGGGGCCGGGACCTCCGACGGGGGCATCCACGGGGCGACGGGCGTGCCGGGCCACTCCTCCGGCGTCCGGGTCTCGACCGGCTCGGCGGGTCGGTCGACCTGCTGGCCCGCGTACCCGTGCCAGGCCGGTGGCGGGCCGCCCGGCGCACCGCCGGACGGCGGCGCGGACACCGACGACGCCGGACCAGCCGACCCCTGCACGGCTGCCGAACTGCCGTTCGCCGTGTTCGCCGAGGTGGGTCGGGTCGGACCCGCTGGTGTCATCCAGCCCGCCGAGGTGTCCTCCGAGATCTGGCTGCCGAAGTCTCCGCCCAGCCCGCTCCGGGCCGGCGTCGGCGCGATCACCGGCACCGTGGCCGGGGTCCCGCTCGCCGTGGCCGGGGCCGGGGCGGGTTCCGGAGACGACAGGAACGCTGTCGGTTCGCCGGTCGGCGGCACGATCGGGGCCTGCTCGTCGGAGGCCTCGACCGACCGGGACGCCTCGGCCGGCTCCCGGGACGACTCGGCCGGCCGGAACGGGTGCGCCGGTGACTCCGGCTCCATCGACCGGAACGACTCGGCCGCCTCCCGCGACGCCCCCGGCGACCGCAGCGGCGGCCCCGGTGAGTCCGGGTCCGTCGACCGGAACGCGTCGGCATCCATCGACCGGAACGCGTCGGCATCCATCGCCCGGAACGAGTCGGCGTCCGTGGCCCGGAACGCGTCAGCACCCGCCGCCCGGAACGGCTCGGCGTCCGCCGCCCGGAAGGCATCGGCATCCATGGGCCGGAAAGAGTCGGCGGACTCCCGCAACGCCCCAGGCGAGCGCGAGGGCAGCCCGTCCGGGTCGATCGGCCGGAGCGGCAGCCCGTCCGGATCGACCGCCCGGAACCCCCCGGCCGGTTCGGGCTCCGCCCTCGGCCCGTCCGGCGGGCGACGCGGTACGGCGGCCGTGGCCCGGGCTCGGGCGGCCCGCTCGACCTGCTCCAGCCGTGCCCGGGCGCCCACGCTGCGGCCGGGCAGCCGTACGTCACCCCGGGAGAGCTGGGAGACGAACCAGGCCGGCAGGTAACCCTCGATCGGCAGCCCGGGGTTCACCGCGAGCCACCACTCCGGGTTGGGCCATCCGGTGGCCAGTTCGGGATAGGGTGCCTGCCGGGTCGATCCGGCGTTCTCGGCGAGACACGCGCGCAGTGCGGCGGTGGACGTGAATGCGAGTACGTGCGTCCGGCCACCGGTGGTCCAGGTGCCCCAGCCCATCGGCGCACGACCGGCGAGCGCCTCGGCGGAGACCGGCAACAGAAGATCGGTGCGGGCGAGAATACGGAAATAGAGTTCCTGGTCGCCCGCCCGCAGTGCGTCCCGCATCGCGGCCTCGGTCTCGGTGGCTGGCTCCCATTCGGTCACGGCCACCTCCCTCTCGCCGAACAGGCCACAAGCATCGCGTACAACCTACAAGGTGGGGACCGGATCACAATGGTTGGCTGGCGGTGGATGCCGTCCGCGGCGATCCACCGATAGCATCCGGTGGGCGGAGCCGGACCGATGATCCGGCCCGATGACGGACCGAACCGATTCGGAGGCGACCGATGCGTGGCCGGACAATACGACTCACGCTGGTTGGCGCCATCACCGTGCTGGCGGTCCCGCCGATCGCCGCCGGTCCGGTCACGGCGGCGCCGCTCGCCCCGCCGGTCGCCCAGCGGACCCTGCCCGGCTGTGACAACAACACCCCACCCGCCCAGCCCATCACCACGCTGCCGTGGGCGCAACAGCGGTACGCCCCGGAGCGGCTGGCACCGCTGGCCGTCGGAGCTGGCGTGACGGTGGCGGTGATCGACTCCGGCGTCGACGACACGCACCCGCAGATGCGCGGCCGAGTCCTACGCGGGCGCGACTTCCTCGGCTCGGACTCCGACGGGAAGCGGGACTGCGCCCGGCACGGCACCGGCGTGGCCAGCGTCATCGCGGCCACTCCCCGGGAGGGCACCCCCTTCCGGGGGCTCGCGCCCCAGGTCAAGATCCTTCCGGTACGGGTGAGCGAGAAGAAGGTCATCGAGGGCAAGGAGAACGGCGAAAGCGTAACCGTCGGGACATTTGCCCAGTCGATCCGCTGGGCGGTCGACAACGGCGCAGACGTGATCAACCTCTCGGTCGTGTACTACCAGGACAACCCGGAACTCAAGCGGGCGGTGGAGTACGCCCTGGAGAAGGACGTCGTGATCGTCGCCGCCGCCGGCAACCTGTACGCGGACAAGAACCCGAAGCCGTACCCGACGTCGTACGACGGGGTGATCGGGGTGGGCTCGGTCGGCGAGGACGGGCTGGTCTCCCCCTTCTCCCAGCGCGGCGACTACGTGGACCTGGTCGCCCCCGGTGGCAACGTCGTGGTCGCGGTGCCGGAGCGTGGGCACGTGCTGGACAACGGCACCAGTTTCGCCACCCCGTTCGTGACCGCCACCGTGGCGCTGATCCGGCAGTACTGGCCCAAGCTGAACGCGCGGCAGGTGGCGCAACGCCTGATCGCCACCACCGATCCGGTGCCGGGCTCCGACCGGAGCGCCTACGGGGCCGGGATGCTCAACCCGTACCGGGCGGTCACCGACACGGCGGCGCCGGCCCGGCGCCCCGAGGCGGCCGGGCTGCCTCCCCACCAGGTCGACCCGGCGGAGGTGGCCCAGGCGGAGCGGCGCTCGGAGAGCCAGCAGCGGGCCCTCTGGGTGGCCGGCCTCGCCGGCACCGTCGCGCTGGCGGCGCTGCTGCTCGCCGTGGTACTGCCCCGGGGTGCCCGCCGCGGCTGGCGCCCGGCCGGCCCGACGCCCTAGCCCTCGGGGGGCGCCGGCACCCGCAGGCGCGGTACAGCCAGCCATGGAGCCGCTGTCGCAGCGTGAGCTGGAGGTCCTGGAGCGCAAGCAGATGCCCCGGGTGCGGCACGGATCGCGCGGCAGCCCGGGGCAGTCTGGGCGGTACGGAAGGCCCTACTGGAACAGGCCGGTGTTCTTCTTCTCGGTGCTGAGGTAGTCCGCGGCGGACTCGTCCAGCGCCATCTTGATGTCGCGCAGCATGTTGGACATGTCCTGCGCACCCTGACGCCACTTGGTCTGGCGCTGGAAGTACGCCTGCTGCGCGTCACCCTCCCAGGTGTTGACGAGCGGCGCGGCGTCCGACTCGAGCTGGTCGAGCTGCGAGTCGAGCGTGTTCAGCGCCTTCTGGATGTCCGCGCTGGCCTGCTGCAACGCGGCAAAATTGACGACAAGAAGGCCGTCACTCATCGGATCTTCCCTCCCCGGTCCAAATCAGAGCGGCAGCGTCATGCCGCCGGCGTTGGTGGCGTTCATCCGGCTCGACGCCTCGGTGTCGGACGCGTCGTACTGCTGGCCGGAGGTACGGATCGCAGTCGCGGTCTCGCGCAGCGCGCGGTGGATCTGCTCCTGGTTCTGCGACCACTGCTGCTTGACCTGCTCGAACGACCGGCCACCAGCACCACGCCACGCGCTCTGCAGCACCTCAAGCTGACCCATCAGGCTGCTCAGCATGCTCTGCAGCGACTGGTCGACCGACTCGAACTTCGTGGCGGTCTGTTCCATCACCGCGGCTTCTGCCTGCGTCTGGGACACCCCCGAAGTCACCCCGCTCCCTTAACTCGTCGTCAACCGGAACGCCCACTGTGGACTTCCCGGCTCGTGTCCGCTCCCCCGACGGGTCACGGCACAACTTGGCAATTACTTCCGTAGCCGACGGTAGCGGGCCAGGGCAAGCCTTGGATACCCCTTCGGGCCACCCTGTGGACAAACCCGTACCGCAATGAACCGGACCGGCGGTTACCGACGGTCACCGACATTCTTACCCACCAGCGCATTTTCCCGCTCGCCTATTGCACGCCGGCCCGGTCGCGGGCCTTCTCGGGATCCAGGGCCGGTCCGTCCGGAATGAGCGTGACCAGGATGCTCGGCATCCGTACCCGCTTGGCGGCGGCGTAGCCGAGGTTGCCCAGCACCTCGCCGCTGGTCACCGGATGCCGTCGTCCCTGGTCGGTGACGATCGAGATGGCACCGCCGGTGGCACCGGGCGCGGCAGCCGCCTCGACCACCACACCCCGGCCGGGCTCCAGCACCACCTGGTCGGCGAGCGCACCGCCCCGGGCCGACTGTGCCGAGGTCGCGGGCGGATCGGGGATCCCGGACATGTCGGCGCCGATCCGGATGCCCTGCACGCCACGGTCGTCCGGCACGTCGCCGCAGATCACGCCGCCCTCCGCGGTCGCCATCTCGGGCGTGTCCGCCGGTGCCGCCGCGTCGTTGCCGGGCACCAGGTCGCCCTTCTTCGGCAGTGCGCCGTACTGGCCCTGGGAGAGCCGGGTGGCGTCGCCCTGCTTCACCGCGTCCGTGGTCAACAGGATGTTGGCCTGCACCTCGGTGATGTTGTAGAGGCCGTCCCGCCTGGCCACCGCGTACTGGCCGTCGCCGCCCTGCCGCTCGACCAGGAAGACCTGACCGATCTTCGCGCCGTCCACGGCGTCGGACGGCTCGCCCGCGTCGGGAATCCGGATCTCGCCCAGGTCCGCCCCGGCGGGCAGGGCGTTGAGCAGAGCCGGTGCCACCGCCACCTGCCGCTGGCTGCCCCACAGGGCGCCGACCACCAGCTCGGGATTCTGGATCAGGTGCCGGCGGTTGTGCCAGATCAGGAAGAGCTGGCCGTTGGGGTGCTCCGCCAGCAGTCCCTCGTCGCCCAGCTCCTGACCGCCGGGCGCCGCCCTGCCGACCAGCAGTGTCGACTGTGGCTGCCCGCCGCCGCCACCCGTACGCGGCTCGGAGCAGATCGTCCAGCCGCCGGAGACCAGCCGGTTGCTCGGGGCCAGCGACTCCGGCAGGTCGCGGATGCCCAGCGTCACACCGCGCGGCTGCCCCTCCAGCGACTTGCGCGACACCGACACCGTCTTCGGGGCGGGCTGGCCGACGATGAGCAGCGCCGAGGCGTAGTTGAGCACCGGATGCAGGGTGTTGTCGACGTAGACGTACTGCGCGCCGGACTCCTTCTCGACGATCACCACCGAGGAGTCCTTCCACTTGGTGGCACCGCCGCCGACGAAGACCCCGTAGACCACCGAACCGCCGATCCCGATCAGCGCGATCAGCACACTGGCCAGGGTGGCGCCGGCCGCCCGCCGGAACGGCGACTGCGCGGGATCGGTCTCCCGCATCACCAGCGCGCCCACCACCCGCTGGACCATGAACTGGTAGGAGTGCAACTGATCCTGCCGCGACGGCATGCGGGCCCCCTCTCCGGTTGTCCGGCCCATACGATAGGCCTCTGAGCGAATTGCGGGGGGCGGGCCCACGGCCTACGCCCATCCAGGGGAGGCTATCGCGGTGACGCTAACTGCGGCAGACAACCGGACCCGGCCCACCGGCACCCCGGGCAGCCGGATCGACCGGTCGCCACCGGCGCCACTGCCGGCTTCGTCCACGCCGACCCGGTCCGGCCTGTTCGGCGTACGGGCGGGGCAGATCGTGGCCATCCAGGTGGCGTTGGCGCTCGTGCTCGCCGCCGCCGGTCAGGGCCCACTGCTGCTCGTCGGGGCGGCGCTGCTCGCCGTCGCCCTGGTGCTGCTGACCTGGATCCGGATGCGCCGGCGCTGGCTGTTCGAGTGGATCGCCATCGGGGTGCGCTACTCCGCCCGGCAGCGGACGCTGCCGCAGGCCGCGCCGCCGGAGGCCCTGCTCGACCTGGTCAACCCCGGTGCCGTGGTGCTGCCGGTCGACCTCGCCGGCGACGCCGCCTGCATGGTCAGCGACGCCTACGGCCTGACCGCCGTACTCGAACTCGGTGACCAGGTCGGCATGCTCGCCGACACTCCGCAGTCGCTGCTCTCCCCGGCCAGCCTGCTGCCGGCGGCGAGCGCGGAGACCCCGCCGATGCGGGTGCAACTGGTGCTGACCGGTGCTCCGGCGCCGATGCTGGGCGCGGGCACCGG
This sequence comes from Plantactinospora sp. KLBMP9567, assembly GCF_033446045.1. Classification (NCBI taxonomy): domain Bacteria; kingdom Bacillati; phylum Actinomycetota; class Actinomycetes; order Micromonosporales; family Micromonosporaceae; genus Plantactinospora; species Plantactinospora sp. KLBMP9567. Next base: position 210,841 of record NZ_JAWQRR010000038.1, read on the forward strand.
CACGCCGGCCACGTCGTACCGGCAGCTCACCGACGGGCGGCTGCTCGGGCACGAGCGGGCCCTGCTCGCCGTCCGGGTGCTGCGCGCCGACGGCTGGTCCGACGAGGACCTGCGCCGTGCGCTCTCCAGCGCGGTACGCAAGGTGCGCCGCCGGCTCGCCCCGGTGCCGACCCGGGCGCTCGGCGAACGCGCCGCGCTCGGCGTACTCGCGGAGATGGTGCACCACGACGGCGCGCAACCGGCTCGGGAGAACTGGCAGGGCGTCAGCCTGGGCGGGCTGTTGCAGTCCACCTTCCGGCTGCGCCGCTGGCCGGACCTGCGGACCGAGACCGGGCGCCGCTTCATCCCACGGCTGCTGGCGCTGCCGGCGACCGCGACCACGGTCTCGGTGAGCGCCGGCCCGTGGGCGGGCGGCGGCATCGACAGCATCCGGGTGGACGTCACCGTACGGCTGGCCGCCGACACTCCCCAGGCGCTCGGCACCGCCGTCCAGGCGCTGCGCCGGCTGCTCTCCGCCGAGCACGCCGTGGCCCGGCGGCTGGACGGCGAACAGCTCGACGGCGTCGCCGCCACCCTGCCGCTCGGGGTGCTGGGTGCCGGCCCGACCGCCCCGGCACCGGCCACCACCCTGCCGGCATCCTCTGTGGACTCACTCGACCTGCCGATCGGCCTGGCCGGGCTGATGCTCGGCGCCAACCGGCACGGCGCGGCGGTGGTCGCCCGACTGTTCCGGGCCGAGACCACCCGGGTGGTGCTGATCGGCGGCGTACGCGCCGCGCAGCTCATCGCGCTGCGGGCGATGGCGCTCGGCGCCCGGATCGTGGTGCAGACGGCCAGGCCACGCGCCTGGGAGCCGTTCGTCCGCGGGGCCAGCGGGCCGGGCTCGCCGATCGCGATGATCCCGCCGGGGCGGCCGGTGGGCGGCCCGCCCGGCACCCAACTGCACCCGCTGCTGGTGGTGGTCGACGTCGGCCCGGTGGCCGCCGACTCGCAGCCGGGGCCGGGCTGGCAGACCAGCCTGGTCGTACGCGACGAACTGGCCCCGGTCGACGTCGACGCCGTCTCCCGGGCCGACCTGGTGGTGTTGCAGCCACTCCGGTCGCACGAGGCTCAACTGGCCGGCGTGGCGCTCGGGCTCGGCGACTCGGCGGACTGGCTGACCCGGATCCGGGCCGACATGGTCGGAGTGATCAACCGTCGGGTGCTGCGCTGGGCGCTGCTCTCGGCCACCCCGATCGAGGCCCAACTGATCGGTCCACCGGCCCGGTAGCCACATCGCGGCGAGGGCCGTCGGATGTGATCCGGCCAGTGTTTGATCTGGGCGGATTTGGGATCACGTGGCACTATCTGCGGGCATGGGTTTCCTGACAGGTCTTCTCGTCCGACTCGGCAGCACCGCCCTGGCCTTCTGGCTCGCCACGCTGATCATCCCGGGGATCACCCTGGACACCGACTCGATCGGCGGGGCGGTAGGCACGCTGGTCCTGGTGGCGATCATCTTCGGGGTGGTCAACGGCGTACTCCAGCCGATCATCAAGACCCTCGGCTGCGGGCTCTACCTGCTCACCCTCGGCCTGATCGCACTGGTGGTGAACGCGCTGCTGTTCCTGCTCACCGGCGCCATCGCCGGCGGGCTCGGCCTGCCGTTCGAGGTCGACGGGTTCTGGCCGGCGGCGGTGCTCGGCGCACTGTTCGTGAGCCTGGTCACCTGGCTGCTCGGCCTGCTGATGGACCGGGACTGAGCCGTCCGCCCCGGGACGGCGCCGACCGTCGGCCGGCCCGGGGCGCACGCCGACCACTGGTCGGGAATTGGCTCGGGCCGACCTGGCGGGGCGGGGATAGCGTCGCGGCGTGCTGACTGTGACACGAGACGACGGGTACGAGCTCTGCACCGATCCCCGGCGGGTGGAGGTCGACCGGGTGCACCACTGGCTCGCCACCGACGCGTACTGGGCGCTCGGCCGGCCCCGTGAGGTCCTGCTCCGGGCGATCGACGGCTCGACCGTCTACGGGGTGTACGCCCCGGGCGACGGCCGTCAGGTGGCGTTCGCCCGGGTGGTGACCGACGGGGCGACCTTCGGTTGGCTCTGCGACGTCTACGTCGACCCGGCCGCCCGGGGTCGGGGGCTGGCCCGCTGGATCGTGCGTACCGTCCGAAAGGATCTCGGCCGGCTGGGCGTACGCCGGATCCTGCTCGCCACCTCGGACGCGCACGGCGTGTACGCCGAGGTCGGCTTCACCCCGCTGGCCAACCCCCCGCAGTGGATGGAGCTGATCCTGCGACCGCTGCCGCCCGAGGCGGACGGCGCCGGTGCCGGGTCGGTCGGCGGGCCCGGCCCCGATCCGGTGAGACCGCTCACTGGAAAGGACTCTGGTCCGAGTCAGCCCCTTACGGTAGAGCGATGAACCAGGTGCGGCGCGGATACCTCTACGGGCTCGGCGCGTACACCCTGTGGGGGTTCTTTCCGCTCTACATCCGGCTACTGAAACCGGCCGGGCCGATCGAGATCCTGGCCCACCGGGTGGTCTGGTCGATGGTCTTCGTCGCGCTGCTGCTCGCGGTGGCCCGCAACTGGGGCTTCCTGCGCGCGCTGCGGCACCGCCCGGGCAAACTCGCCGGGATCGGGCTCGCCGCCGCGCTGATCGCGGTCAACTGGGGCACCTACATCTATGGCGTCAACTCGGAACGGGTCGTCGAGACCGCGCTGGGCTACTTCATCAACCCGCTCTTCGTCGTCCTCCTCGGGGTCACCGTGCTGCGCGAGCGGCTGCGCGTCGGCCAGTGGGTGGCGCTCGGCATCGGCGGCATCGCGGTCGCGGTGCTGACCGTCGACTACGGCCGGCTGCCCTATCTGGCGCTCACCCTGGCGGCGAGCTTCGGCGGGTACAGCCTGGTGAAGAAGCGGCTCGGGCTGCCGGCCGCCGAGGGCATGTTCATCGAGTCCGCGGCGCTCACCCTGCCGGCGCTCGGCTATCTGGGCTGGCTCACCTGGCACGCCGAGTCGAGCTTCGGTCAGGTCTCCGCCGGGCACACCGCCCTGCTGATGCTGGCCGGCGCGGCCACCGCCATCCCGCTGCTGATGTTCGCGGGTGCGGCGAACCGGCTCCCGCTGACCGCGCTCGGCATGTTGCAGTACCTGGCGCCGATCCTCCAGCTCGGCTTCGGCGTACTCGTCTTCCACGAGCCGATGCCTCCGGCCCGGCTGGCCGGCTTCGCGCTGGTCTGGCTGGCCCTGGTGGTCTTCACCGTGGACGGAATCCGCAACGTCCGGCGGTCCCGTACCGCGCTGCTCTCCGCCACCCCGGAGCCCGCGGCGGCCACCGCCGTCCGCTGACCGGGGCTACCCGGCCTGCCTGGCGGCCACGCCGACGACGGCCCGCCGACCCGGCTGGGGCTACGCCGGCAACCGCACCCGGTCCGGCCTGCCGGGGCGGCCGGCGGCCACCGACTCGTACAGCTCTTCGAGCAGCCGGGTCTGCTTGTGCAGGTCGAAGTGCTCGGTCACGAACCGGCGGGCCTGGTCGCCGAGCCGGGTCCGCAGGTCGTCGTCGGCGAGGAGTTGCCGGATGTTGCCGGCCAGGGCCGCCCGGTCGCCCTCGGCGCCGAGCAGCCCCGTCTCGCCCGGCAGCACCGCCTCCGGAATTCCACTGTGGTAGGTCGAGACCGTCGGCAGGCCCAGGCTGGCCGCCTCCAGGATCGTCGTCGGCAGGCCCTCGGCGTCCCCGTCCGCAGCCGTCTTGGACGGCGAGACGAAGACCTTCGACTCGGCCAGGTAGCGGGCGACCGCCGACGGCTCCTGTGCGCCCAGGAACGTGGCGTCCAGGCCGAGGGCGGCGGCCCGCTCCCGGATCGGCCACTCCAGCGGGCCGGAGCCGATCAGCAGCACCCGGGGACGCCGGTCGGTCAGCGTGCCGAGTGCCTCGACGAGGTCGTCAACGCCCTTCTTCTCGACGAACCGGCCGACGAAGACCACGTCCCAGTGCTTCGGCACGTCCGGCACCTCGGCCGGGATCGGTACCCCGGTGTGGTGCACCCGGACCTTCGCCGGGTCCGCACCGGCCGCGATCGCCTTCTCCCGGATGAACCCGCTGACGGCCAGGATCAGCGCGGCCCGGTCGAACGCCTGGTGCAGGTTGCGCCGGTAGCGCACGCCACGCAGGCCCGGCGCGTGCGGCTGCCGCGTCACGTCGTAGCCGTGCACGGTCACCACCAGCGGCACCCCGAGTTGTGCGGCCGTGCGGCTGATCAGCCAGCCGTCGTTGCCGAAGTGCGCGTGCACCACCGCCGGACGCAGGCCGGCCAGCAGCCGCCGCAGCCTCGGTGACTCGCCGGTCAGCCGGAGCCGCAGGAAGGCCCGCTGGTCCGGTCCACCGTCCGGGAATGCGATCACGTCGGTGTCGGCGGCCAGCGGCGAGCCGACCCGGGTGGCGCCGAGGAACCTCGGCTGCCAGCGGGGCAGCGCGAGGCCCTGGTTGCGGATGAACGTCTCGGATCCGGCGAGCAGGCCGCTGCGCCAGATCACCACGGTCGGCGCCGGGCCGGTCGTACCGGGCAGGGACGGCGTGCTCACGCGCCGATCTCGCTCGGCCTGCCGGAGTCACCGGAGACCCGCCGGGTCGGGCCGACCGGCTGCCGGGCGTCGGTGCTGGCGGCCGGGCCGGGCCGGGCCGCCGGGGCCGCCGCGCGGCTGGCGCCGGGCTTACGCAGGATCCGGTCCCGCAGGGTACGCCGCAACTGCGGCGGGATCAGCCAGATCTGCCCGAACGCCAGGTAGTCGAAGATCCCCGGCTGACCGTGCCGACGCGCCTCGCGCAGCAGGGTGCGGAACGCCGACGCGCTCCGGGTCGGCGCCGCCATCGAGCTGATCACACTCATCGTGAGCGCAGCGTACGCCCGGCGGGTGAGCAGCGGTCGGCTCCGCTGGAGCCACTCGAACTGCTCCTCCCAGACCGTGTCGAAGGTGATCCGGGGCCGGTCCTCGTCCTGGTGCCAGATCACCAGCGGCTCGGCGGCGTAGACGAGGTCGACGTCGGCGTGGCTCAACGCCCGGAACGTCCAGTCGAGTTCCTGGAGGCGGCGCAGGCCGACGGTGAACGGCACCCGGCGCAGCAGCTCGGTCGGGGCCAGGATGGTCGAGGTCTGGATGAAACCGTCGCCGTGGAACAGCCCGCGCCGCACCGTGAGGTACTCGGTCAGCGGCTCGCCGACCGCCGGCAGCCGGCGCGGCATCACGAACTCGGCCCGGGGCGTCCGGTTCAGTAGTCGGCAGGCCACGATCGGCATCGCCACCCGGGCGCCCTCGGCCAGCTCCAACTGCACGGCGAGCTTGGTCGGCAGCCACTCGTCGTCATCGTCGAGCAGGGCCGTCCAGCGGGCCCGCGCCGCACCGACCCCGACGTTTCGGGCGTTCGGCGCCCCACCCGACTCGGGCAGCACGATCACCCGGAGCCGGTCGTCGCCGAGTCCCGCCAGCGCGTCCCGGGTCGCGTCGTCCGGCCCGTCCACCACGACGACGACCTCGAGATCGGTCACGGTCTGCGCCAGTACGCTGCGGACCGCCCGGGTCACCAGGTCCGGCCGACCGCGGGTGGGGATCACGACGCTGACGTCAGGTGTGGAGGACATGGGACCCGCTAACTCGTCGAGGATCTCTGTCGGGCAATACCGGACGTGAACGTTATTTGGCGAACAGGATGCGCAGGTTAATTCAAAGCGGAGAATGCGCGTACATTGGTGGGGCGGCAGCCGACCGTACGGTGTCGGGGCCGCCAGGCGGCAGCCTTGGCGAATTGGGTGAACACTAGATGAACAACGGTGGCGGAGGCCTGGGACGGGTTGTTGACGTACACTCGCCGTCAATTCAGCCGAGGTCCGGGAAATCGAATGGGTGAATTCGAGGAATCGGGCAGGTGAACCTGCGGAGAATGGAGGCCAACGCCCGATGAGCGCGCCGGACGTCAGCGTGGTGGTGCCGGTCTACAACACCATGCCCTATCTGACCCGGTGCCTGGATTCGCTGGTCCGGCAGACCATCGGCCTGCCCCGGATGCAGGTCGTCGCGGTGGACGACGGATCGACCGACCGCAGCGGCGCCGAGCTGGAGCGGTACGCCGCCCGCTATCCCGAGGTCTTCACCGTCATCCACCAGCCGAACTCGGGCGGCCCGGCCGGCCCGTGCAACCGGGGCCTCGACGCCGCCACCGGCCGGTACGTCTTCTTCGTCGGTGCCGACGACCACCTCGGCCCGGAGGCACTGGACCGGCTGGTCACCGCCGCCGACGCCTGGGACTCCGACGTGGTGCTCGGCAAGGTGGTCGGGGTCAACAGCCGACACATCTACCAGGACATCTTCGCCCGCAGCGCGGTCGACGTGGACCTCTTCGACTCAGCCCTGCCCCGGTCGCTGGCCAACACCAAGCTGTTCCGCAAGGAGCTGCTCGACCGGCACGCCATCCGCTACCGGGAGGAGCTCCGGATCGCCAGCGACCTGCCGTTCACCCTGGAGGCGTGCTACCGGGCCCGGCGGATCTCGGTGCTGGCCGACTACGAGTTCTACTACGCCGTACGCCGGTTCAGCGCCACCAACATCACCTATCTGAGCCGGCACCTGGAACGGCTGCGTACCGTCGAGGCGAACCTCGCGTTCGTGGCCGAACTGATCGAGCCGGGCAAGCGCCGCGACGCAATCCTGGTGCGCCGGTTCGACCACGAGGTCGCCAAGCTGGTCGAGGACGACCTGCTCCGGCTCGACCGGGCCACTCAGCAGGCGGTGCACGACGGCGTCGGGCGGCTGGTGGCGGAACACCTGACCGAGGAGATCGCCGAGCAGTTGGGCGCCGAGACCCGGATCCGGTACGCGCTGACCCGGGACGGCAGCCTCGACGACCTGCTCGCGGTGATCCGGCAGGATGCCGAGGTGGGGGTGCCGGCGACGCTGGTCGAGGGTGCCCGGCGGTACGCGGCGTACCCCGGCTTCCGCGATCCGGCGCGTGGCCTGCCGGACTCCTGTTTCGACGTGACGGCGGTGCCGGAGTGGCCGGCCAAGCTGGACGCCACCGGTTTCGGCTGGGAGGACGACGAGCGGGGCGAGCGGGTGCTGACGATCACCGGGTACTCGCCGCTGCCGGACCTGACCGGGGCCGGTGCCGACCCGCTCACCGTGAGCGCGGAGGAGATCCCGGCCGAGACCGTGGTGATCGCCCGGGGCGACGCCGGCAGCACCGTACGGGTCAGGTTCCGCGCCGCCGACCTGCTCGACGGCGGAATCGCGACCGGCCGGCGCCGGATCGTCTCGGCCCAGGTCGGCCCCTTCGACCCCGACCGGGCGCTCGGCGCGAACAGCGCGGCGGGTGCGGGTGGCGCGGCCGCGTTGCGGGCGCCCCGGCTGGACCGGGCGGTGCCGCTGGTACGCCGCCGTGGCGCCCGGCTCTATCTGCTCACCCCGACCAGGGACGAGTCCGGCCGGCTGATGATCTCGGTCGTGCCGGTCACCCCCGGCCGGGTCACCGCCCGGTTGCGCCAGAAGCTCCGCCGCCGCTGACCGCTCCGGGCCGGCGATCGGCGGGCAGGCCGTCGAGCAGGTACGCCAGCCCGCGCCGGAAGGTGCCGTCCTCGTCCCGGTCGTCCAGGTGCCCGGTCTCGACCAGGGTGGGATAGCGCTCCCGCTGGGCGGCGAGGTGCTGCCGGGCGGCCTGCCGCGACCCGGGATCGCCGAGCCGCCGCCACGACGAGAGCGTGACGGCGGCCCCGATGACGTAGTTGGCCAGCGCATGCGTGGCGGCGCTCAGGTCCGGCTCGACCAGCCCGGCCCGACGCAGCGCGGACTGGAGGAACTCGGTCCGGGTCAACACGTTCGGCCCGAGCAGCGGCCGGCCGACCAGTGCCGCCGACCACGGGTGCCGGAGCATCGCCGCCCGCCAGCCGAGCAGCAGCGTCTCGACGTCGGCCCGCCAGTCCCCGGTCGGCGGCTCCTCGGTCGTCGTCGACGCCGTCGTCCGATCCGTCGTCGCCACCGTCGTCGCCGTCGTCGTCGAATCCGGTTCGGGGAGGAGCACCTCGCCGAAGATCTGGTCCAGCGCCAGGTCGAGTACGTCGTCCTTGTTGGTCACGTGCCAGTAGAGCGTGGTCGACCCGGCACCCAGCCGCTCGGCGAGCCGGCGCATGGTGAGCCCGGCGACGCCCTCCCGGTCGAGCAGCTCGACCGCCGCAGCGACGATCCGGTCCCGGTGCAGCGGCGGCCCGCTGCGGCCCGGGGAGCGCGGAGGCCGCAACCACACACCTGTCATGGCCCGGATTCTAGTCCGGCGTTCCGGCTCTAGAACGTCGTTCTAGACTCTAGAACGTCGGTCTAGATGCCTCGCCGGAGGTCCCCGTGGCACACGTCGAGATCAGGCACCTGCACCACCGGCTGCCGGACGGGCGGCCACTCCTCGACGACGTCTCGTTCCGGGTCGCCGACGGGGGCACCGCCGCGCTGGTCGGGCCGAACGGCGCCGGCAAGACCACCCTGCTCCGGCTGGTCGCCGGAGACCTGACCCCGACCGCCGGCGAGATCGTCACCTCCGGCGGGCTCGGCGTGATGCGGCAGTTCATCGGCACCATCCGCGACCACCGCAGCGTCGGCGACCTGCTGCTCTCGGTGGCACCCGCGCGGATCCGCCAGGCCACCGCCGAACTCGCCGCCGCCGAGCACAGCCTGCGCGAACGCGACGACGAGCCGGCCCAGCTCCGCTACGCGCACGCCGTCACCGAGTACGTCGAGGCCGGCGGCTACGACCTCGAAGTCGTCTGGGACGCCGTGACCACCGAGGCGCTCGGGCTGCCGTACGAGCGGGCTGCCGGGCGGGACGTCAACACCCTCTCCGGCGGCGAACAGAAGCGACTCGTACTGGAGGCGCTGCTTCGCGGCCCCGACCAACTGCTGCTGCTCGACGAGCCCGACAACTACCTCGACGTACCCGGCAAGCAGTGGCTGGAGCGGCAACTGCGGGCCAGCGCCAAGACGGTGCTGCTGATCTCGCACGACCGGCAACTGCTCGCCGAGGCGGCCGACCGGATCGTCACCGTCGAGGACCGGCAGGTCTGGGTGCACGGCGGCGGTTTCGCCAGCTATCCGGCCGCCCGGCAGGACCGGGTCGACCGGCTCGACGACCGGCGCCGCCGATGGGAGGAGGAGCACGCCCGGCTCCGGCACCTGGTGCACACCGCCCGGCAGGGCGCCGCCCGCAACGACGCGCTCGCCTCGGCGTACCGGGCGGCGCGGAGTCGACTGGCCCGGTTCGAGGAGGCGGGACCGCCGACCCGGCCGCCGAAGGAGCAGAACGTGCGGATCCGGCTGCGCGGCGGGCGTACCGGCAAGCAGGCCCTGGTCTGCCAGCAACTCGAACTGACCGGGCTGATGCGCCCGTTCGACCTGGAGATCTGGTACGGCGAGCGGGTCGCCGTGCTCGGCTCCAACGGCTCCGGCAAGTCCCAGTTCCTCCGGCTGCTGGCCGGGGCCGATCAGGTCCCGCATCGGGGCACGGTACGGCTCGGTGCCCGGGTCGTACCCGGGCTCTTCGCCCAGACCCACGCCCGCCCGGACCTGTACGGCCGCACCCCCGCCGAGATCCTGATGACCGGGCATGCCCTGCCCCGCAACGACGCGATGGCGGCCCTGGCCCGCTACGAGATCGCGCCCGCCTGGGACCAGCCCTTCCAGAGCCTCTCCGGCGGCGAGCAGGCCCGGTTGCAGATCCTGCTGCTCGAACTGGCCGGGGCGACCCTGCTGCTGCTCGACGAGCCGACCGACAACCTCGACCTGGCCAGCGCCGACGCGCTGCAACGCGGCCTGGAGGGCTTCGCCGGCACGGTCCTCACGGTCACCCACGACCGCTGGTTCGCCGCACACACCGACCGCTACCTGCTGTTCGGCGCCGACGGCCGGGTGGTGGAGACCGACGAACCAGTCTGGACCGAGGGCCGGGTGGAACGGGAGCGCTGAGTTATCTGCCGGCGGCAGCTTCGGCCTGGAGTCTTGACACTACTGCCCGTGTCTCGATAAGGGTCGTGTCTGGACAAACGACCTCGTCCGGGGCGGATCCGCCAGGCCACCGACCGACCAGCGATCATCGGTGCCGAAGCGCCAGCTCGGCCGCACACCTGACCACAGAACGAGTCTCGCGGACCGTGGGGGGTACGGTCCGCGAGACGGCTGGGGAGTCGTGGGCCGCCGCCGGGGCGGCCACTGGTTGGTCAGATCATCCAGCGGTGCCGCTGCACGAAGGGCAGCCGCGCCCACACTCGACCCAGTCCCCAGGTGTGGCCGGCGTACGTCGCGGCCAGCACGATCAGCACCGCGGCGTAGACGAAGTGGTAGTCGGTCAGCGGGTTGGTGGAGCCGGTGGGCTCACCGGCGCTGGTGTGCTGGGCGAGGGGAAACTCCGCGAACCACATCAGCACCATGATCAGTGCGCCCGAGGCTGCGGCGACCCGCAGGCCGATGCCGGCGATCAACGCGACGCCGACGGCGAGCATGCCGAGCATGAAGAGCCAGTTGGCCCACCAGGTGCCGGCGATGCTGTGCGCGATCGACTCGAACGGGCCGACCGAGACGTGCGAGAGGAAGCCCTCGGTCGGCGAGCCGCCGTTGATCCAGGCCCTGGCCGACGGCGTCGAATAGTTAAGGCCGAAGGCCTTGTCCAGGAAGGCCCAGAGGAACACGAAGCCGGTCGAGATACGCAGCACGGCGAGCGCCTTGGCGCCGGTCTTGGTCAACATCGCGCCGGGCGAGTCGGCCCGCTCCAGCGGCGTGGTGATCGGGCGGATGGAGTGGCGGGTGGTCATCGTGGCCTCCGAGGTCGACCCTTGTCCTGACACCCATCACTCTGCTCGGCCCGGCGCCGCCGCACCCGGGTCCGAACACCTCAATGGGCGGGACCAAGGACCGGGCCGGATCCGGGACCAAAGGCCCGACGGCGTCCCGGGACCGGATCACCGCGACCTACGGCACGTCGTAGGCGAGCAGCGGGGTGTTGTCGTACCGGAGGAGTTCCAGGCGGATCAGCTCGGACCTGGTGAACCGGGTGACGCCGGTGAAGGTGGCGTCGTCGCCGGGAGCGGCGAGCCAGGAGCCGACTTGCTCCGTCTCGCCGTTCGGGCCGTGCGCCACCAGCCGGAAGGTGTACGCCTTGGTGTAGTCCCTGGTCTTCGCGTACTGGCAGCGCATCGTGATCACGGTGCCCCAGCGCGTACCGTCGAAGCCGATCTCGGCACTCACCGGCACGTTGCCGCGGACCGGCTGCATGGCGACCATCCGCACCTCGACGTCGGTGCCGGGGTTCCGGTCCCCGACCACCGGTACGGCGACCCCGAACCCGAGCACGGCGGCCAGCGCGGCGGCGACCAGGGCCAGTCCACCGGTGCGGAGCCGGCCGCGTCGGCGCTCGCGGTGCCGATGGGCCCGGGCCTCGTCGAGCAGCCTCGGCAGCCGTTCACCGGTGCTCGGTGCGGTGGCGATCTCCTCCAGCCCGGCCGGATCGAGCCGGCCCAGCAGTCCCGGCAGTACGGCGATCTCGGCGACCGCCTCCCGGCATGCCGGGCAGCCGGCCAGGTGCCGCTCGTACGCGGCCCGCTCGGCGGGAGACAGGGCGCCCAGCACGTACGCCCCGTCATCGTGGGCGTACTCGCAATTCGTCACCCGGTCACCCCCATCTCCGCCAGTACCAGTCGCAGCGACCGCAGCGCGTAGTGCGTCCGCGACTTCACCGTGCCCGGCGGTACGCCCAGCCGGGCGGCCGCCTCGGTCACCGACCGGCCCTGGTAGAAGCACTCCACCAGCACCTCCCGGTGCGACGGCGAGAGCCGGTTGAGCGCCTCCGCCACCGTCCAGGCCTCCACCGCCCGGTCCGCCTCGTCGACCACCTGCGGCGGCTCGGGCAGTTCGTCGGTGATCACCTCGCCGATCCGGGCGCTGCGCCGCCGCCAGGCGTCGATGGCGAGGTTGCGGGCGATGGTGAAGAGCCAGGCCCGCACCGGCCCCCGCTGCGGGTCGAGCGCCTCCGGATGCCGCCACGCCCGCAACAGCGTCTCCTGCACCAGGTCCTCGGCCCGCTGCCGGTCGCCGCCGGTGAGTCGCAGGGCATGCGCCAGCAGCGCGTCACCGTGCTCGTCGTGCATGGCGCGCAGCAGTTCGGCGTCCTGGTCGCTGATGTCTCTCCGCCTCCCGCCCGCTCCGTCCGACCAGCCCCGGCTCTCGGTTTCACGCATCCGCCGCCAGGACGGTTCAACCGAAGGCGGGCGAGATGCTCGGACGGGGTGAACTCAGGACGGGACGGCGGGCGGCATCGGCCTACCGGCCGGGCCCGATCACCCTGCCGGACACCCCTGCGTCAGCCCGACGGACGACAGCGTCCGGAACAGCCCGCTTCCTGGGGATGTTCACCCGTGGTTCACCGGACCGCCGGACGCCGCTCACGGCGTGCTCCTAGCGTCCGGCAGGCACGCGCCCTCGTGCGCATTACCCGAGGCGTCAAGGGCGCGCATCCCTGACATTGGCGAGGAGGCTCCATCTCCATGACCGAGCGACCCCGGCTGCTCCCCCTGCTCGGCCCCTCGGGCCACGGCGGGCGCGACGCCATGACCTGCATATACCGTTGCGGAAACGCCTGTGCGCACCCGGTGCCCAACGAGTCCGACAACCCGTACTTCGGCGACGTGGTCCAGGCCGAGGTGAGCCGGCGCGGAGTCGTCCGGGCCGGCGCGGTCGGCGCGCTGGTGCTCGGCTTCGGCGGCGCGGCGGCCGGCGCGCTCGCCGGATCGCCGGCGATGGCCGCTCCTGGGAACGGATCCGGCCCGGCACTGCCCGAGGTGGACAGCTTCACGCCGGCCCGGCGGCCCGGCAACTCGGCGCTCACCTTCAAGCCGATCCCGCCGAACAAGCTCGACAACCTGGTGGTGCCGAACGGGTACGACCACTCCGTGGTGATCCGCTGGGGCGACCCGGTGCTGCCCGGCGCACCCGGCCTGGATGTGCACAAGCAGACCGCCGCCCGGCAGTCCCAGCAGTTCGGCTACAACAACGACTTCGTCGGCGTACTCCCGCTGGACCGCAAGGGCGAGCGGGCCCTGCTGGTGGTGAACCACGAGTACACCAACGAGAACCTGATGTTCCCGAACTTCACCACCTTCGACGCGATGAGCGTCGAGCAGATCCGGGTGGCAATGGCCGCGCACGGGCTCTCGGTGCTGGAGCTGGAGCGGGTCGGCGAGAGCGGCGCGTGGAAGCCGGTCCGCAAGGGCAGGCTGAAGTACAACCGGCGGATCACCGCGCACACGACGAAGTTCGAGTTCACCGGCCCGGCGGCCGGCTCGGCCTGGCTGAAGACCGCAGCCGACCCGAGGGGCCGGACCGCGATCGGCACCCTGAACAACTGCGCGGGTGGGATCACCCCGTGGGGCACGGTGCTCTCCGGCGAGGAGAACTTCAACCAGTACTTCGTCGGCGCCGACGGCGCGCCGGAGACGCTCAAGCCGAAGCTGGCCCGGTACGGCATCAGCACCACCGCCCGCTACCCGTCGGACAGCCGCAAGTGGGAGCGCGCCGACGAGCGGTTCGACCTGGCGAAGCACCCCAACGAGGCGCACCGGTTCGGCTGGGTCGTCGAGGTCGACCCGTTCGACCCGGAGTCGAAGCCGCGCAAGCACACCGCGCTGGGCCGGTTCAAGCACGAGGGCGCGAACGTCATCGTGGCCAAGGACGACCGGGTCGTGGCGTACATGGGCGACGACGAGCGGTTCGATTACCTCTACAAGTTCGTCTCGGACAAAAAGTTCAAGAAGGGTGACTCCTGGACCGCCCGGGAGCACAACCTCACCCTGCTGGAGTCCGGCACCCTCTACGTCGCGAAGCTCGACCAGACCAGCGCCGGTGAGATCGACGGCTCGGGCAAGCTGCCGGCCGACGGCGCGTTCAACGGCCGGGGTAGGTGGATCAAGCTGGTCCGGGGCAACACGTCGTACGTCCCCGGCATGACCGCCGCCGACGTGCTCACCTTCACCCGGCTCGCCGGTGACGCGGTCGGGGCGACCAAGATGGACCGTCCGGAGGACGTCGAGCCGAGCCAGCTCACCGGCAAGGTGTACGTGGCGCTGACCAACAACACCAACCGGGGGGTCGGGACCAACCCGAAGGCCGACGAGGCGAACCCGCGGACCAACAACAAGCACGGGCACGTGCTGGAGCTGGTCGAGGACCGGGGCGACAACACCTCGGAGACCTTCGCCTGGTCGGTGCCGATCGTCTGCGGCGACCCGACCGACCCGTCGACGTACTTCGCCGGCTACGACAAGACCAAGGTGTCGCCGATCTCCTGCCCGGACAACGTGGCGTTCGACGGCTCCGGCAACCTTTGGATCTCCACCGACGGCAACGCGCTGGGCAGCAACGACGGCCTCTTCGCCACCGCCATCGAGGGACCGGAGCGCGGGCACCTCAAGCAGTTCCTCACCGTGCCGCTCGGCGCGGAGACCTGTGGGCCGTTCATCACCACGGACAACCGCTCGGTCTTCGTCGCCGTGCAGCACCCGGGCGAGCTGACCGGGGCGTCGCTGGAGAACCCGGCGTCGAACTGGCCGGACGGCGACTTCGCCAAGCCCGGCGTGGTGGTCACCTGGCGCCTCGACGGCGACGTCGTCGGAAGCTGACCGCCGGAACCTGAGCATCGCCTCCTCCGTGGTGTCC
>NZ_JAWQRR010000039.1:0-223549 GCF_033446045.1 Plantactinospora sp. KLBMP9567
TGTTCAGTCCCATGACATCTGTCGCAGGTTGTGTCCCGGTACATGTGTCACATGATCGGTCTGGTGGGCGGTATGACTGCTGGGCATGGCGAATCGACGTCAGGTCATGACCGCGATGGACGCCCTGCTCGCGGCGGGCGTGCGGATCGACAACGTGCAGCAGTGGTGCGATGACAACAACGTCAACCCACGCACCTTCTACCGGCACCGCGCCCGGGTACAGGCCGAGGGTGTCTGGCGGGAGCGATCCCGCCGGCCGCATCACAGTCCTGGTATCACCCCGCCGGAGCTCGACGCGTGGATCTGCAAACTCCGCAACGATCTTGGTGTCGACAACGGCGCGGACCAGATCCGTGACGAGCTGTTGCTGATCCACGCGTTCACCGACCCTGGCTGGAGGGTGCCGTCACGGTCGACGATCAACCGGGTCCTGTCCCGCCACGACCTGCTCGACCGCAACCCCGCGAAACGACCCCGCGGCACCTGGCGCCGCTTCGCCTACGCCCAGCCCCGCGACTGCTACCAGATCGACGCCACCAGGATCCGCCTCGCCAACGGCCAACTCGTCGCGGTCTTCGACGTCCTCGACGACTGCACCCGCATGCTCGTCGCCTGCCGGGCCGCGCCGGCCGAGACCAGCACCGCCGCGATCGCCGCCATCGGCAGGGCCTTCACCGACCACGGCCCACCCGCGATCGTCCTGTCCGACAACGGCACGATCTTCACCCACCGACTCCTCAAGGACAACGCCGGCCCGTCCCCGTTCGCCGAAACCGTCCACCATCACGGCACCCGACTCATCCACTCCAGCCCCTACCACCCACAAACCTGCGGCAAAGTCGAACGCCACCACCAAACCCTCAAAAGATGGCTCACCGCCCAACCCCACCAACCCCACACCCTGCGACAACTCCAACGCCTACTCGACACCTACCGCCACCACTACAACCACCACCGCCGACACAGCGCCCTACCCGGCCGCGTCACCCCACACCACGCCTGGACCACCGCACCCCACCACGGCGGACCACAAGCCCTACCCATCCAAACCGACGCCACCGTCCACCACCCCACCGTCTCCGACACCGGCGCAATCAACGTCGGCTACACCCGCATCGGTCTCGGCTGCATCTGGCGCGGCCACACCGTCACCGCCATCCGCGACGGCAACCACATCACCGTCTACGCCAGCAACGGCCACCCCATCGGCCACACCACCGCCCCACGAGACAAGAAGACCTACACACGCCTCACCCCAATATCGAACATCATCAACTGACACATGTCCCGGGACACACCCTTGACACATCTACCGGGACATGACAGCGTGTGACGAACCGCAACTCGCCAAGGATCTTGACGTACGGGGGTGCTTGCCGGTCGGCGTTTCAGCGGAGGGTGAGTTGGCGGCCGAGCAGCCCCTGCTTCGCCCGGCGACCGGCGGCGTCCAGCGGAGCCGGGTCGGCCAGGGCAGCGGCGTACCGCTTCGCGAAGTCCGCCAGCGGGGCCCCCCAGGACTCCGGCGTGGCGTCCCGGGGGATGTCCCAGACCGGTACGAGCCGGCCGTGCGCCCGAAACATCCCGGCGAACTTGGTCTGCGGGCCGAGCGGCAGCTCACCGGCGGCGGAGAGCCGGGAGAGGGCGTCCAGCGCGGCGTCCTCGTCGTCGGGCAGTACCCAGCGGACATGGCTCTTGTCGGTGACCTGGCACCAGTACGCGGCCGGCGCGGCAGCCAGCCGGACCGTCGGGTAGATCGAGGCGTTGGCCCGCTCCAGCGACGCCTTGACGTTGGGGTCGTCGCCCGCCCCCGGGTCGAGCCAGAACTCGAACCCCTCGTGCATGGTGATGTCGAGCGGCCCGTCGACCAGCACGTCCGGCAGCCGGGGACCCTCACCGGGCAGCGCCGGCACCGAGACCGTGCCGCCGGGCTCGGTACGCAGGGCGCAGAGCAGCGCCTCGGCCAGGTCCCGGGAGACATCGCCGGACTGCACGTGCCGCTGGAGACCGATCATGATCCGGCCGTCCGCCTTGGTGATCGCGGGCGTGGCCATCGGCAGCACGGTGGCCAGAGTGACCGAACGGTCCCCGAACTCCTCGACCAGGTGGGGCGCGAGGGTCAGCGGGGCGGAGGCCGCCGGCACCAGCTCACGGAGGGCGATCCACTCCGCCTCGTCGGTCAGCCCCTCGAAGGGTCGGGGCACGAAGATGTCCCGTACCTTCTGCCGCTTCTCGGCCCGGTTCTCCCCGCTCGCGGAGCTGCTGGCGTCCGCTGCGGCGGACCGGGAACTCTTTCGACGCTTGCCCACGGCGAGACAGCCTAGGCGCAACCGGGCGGGCACGGACACCCGGCGGCACTACCGGCGGGTCACCTGCGGCTGACCGTCGGCGGCTCGCCTGTCGCCGGCCGGCCGGCGCGTCACGGGACGGCGACGGTGTGCCGGACCGGATGCACCAGCCGGGCCCAGACGCTCTGCCCCAGCCCGTCGCGCTCGACCCCCCAGTCGGTGGCGAGCGCGGCCACCAGGAGGAGTCCCCGACCGTCCGTCGCCTCCGGCCCGACCTGGCGCACCCGGGGCGGGCCGGAGGCGCCGCCGTCGGTCACCCGGATCTCCACGGTGTGCGCGGTCGGGCTGGTACGCAGCAGCCAGGTCAGCCGGATCATCCCGCCGGGCAGCGGCGGCGCGTGCCGTACGGCGTTGCCGAGCAGTTCGGCCGCCACCATCTCGGCGTCGGCGAGCAGCGCCGCCGGGACCGCACCGTCGAGTTCGGCGCCGAGCCGGTGCCGGGCGGTACGCGCCCCCTGGGCGTGCTGCGGCACCAGCAGGCACCACGATCGTTCTGTCGAGACGCTCGGCATTGAACCTTTTTCCACCTCCCCTTGCCGTCCGACGGACCGCAAGGTCGGACGCGGTGCGTGAGCGCCGCGCGGTCCAGGTGGGAAAAGGTTCACTCCAGGCGCCTCCTCGACGGACCACCGGGGCACGGCGCCACCGGGCGACCTCGGTTCAGCCTCGGGGCAGCCGTACCTCTGCGACCGTACCGCCCCCGTCGCGCGGGCGGAGGGAAACCCACCCATTCTGTCGCTCGACGATTCGGCGTACGAGGTAGAGCCCCAGGCCAGCGCCGGGATAGCGGCGTCGGTCGCCGGACTCCCCCTGCCAGAACCGTTCAAATGCGCGCTCGACATGCTCCGGACGTACCCCGATTCCCCGGTCGCTCACCCGGAACGCCACCGTCCGCCGGTCGGCCTCGGCGGTCAGCAGCACAGGCGAGCCGTCCGGCGAGTACTTGCCGGCGTTGGTGGTGAGCTCGGTCAGTACCGTCGCCAGGCTGGCCCGGTCGCCGAGTGCCTTCGGCAGGTTCTCCGGAAGCTGGATGACCAGCCGGTGGCGCAGCTCGGCCGGGAGGTCGGCGGCGGCCGCCCGGAGCGTGTCGAGCAGGTCGAAGGGGATCGGCGGGGAGCCGCCGACCGGGCCGGCCTCGTTGGTGGTGGCGAGCAGCCGGTCCACCAGTCGGGCCAGTTCGCCGGCCCGCTGGCCGATCACCCCGGCCGCCTGCCGGCGATCCGAGTCCGAGAGCGACTCCCAGTGCGTGCCGAGCGTGTCGGCGTACCCCTTGATGACCGTGACCGGAGTACGGAGTTCGTGGCTGGTCACCGCGACGAAGAGGTCCCGGTCGTGGTCGCGGATGTGCTGGTCGCTGCTGTCCCGGAAGGTCACCACCCGGGACGCCGCCGTGCCCGGCAGCTCGCCAGAGGTGATCTTGAGCCAGCGCCCGTCCGGCAGCCGGTGGTCGAGCACCTGCCCCGGTGGCGGCACCGGAAACGGCAGCGGCCGGTCCAGCAGTTCGGCGGCGCGCAGCCCGGTGACCTTCTCGGCGGCCGGGTTCCAGAGCTGCACCGTGGCGTCGCGGGTGACGATCGCCAGCCCGTCGGCCAGCGCCGCGACCACCGTGCCGTCGCCGTGCACCGGCAGTCCGGCCTGGTCGCCGTACATGTGCGCGGCGGTGGCGGCCAGGAAGCCGAGCGCCGAGCGGTGTTCGGGATCGTCGGGGGACTCGGCGTCCCGATAGAGCGCGTACAGGTTGCCGATGGTCAGTCCGCCGATCTCGACCTGGGCGGCGAGCATGTGTCGCAGCCCGCGCCCGTCCAACTCCTCGGCGAGGTCGGGCGGGAGGACGTCGACGCTTATCGCGCGTACCCCCGGACCGCAGAGCAACTCGTCGGCCGGGTGCTCGACGATCGGGATCGGTCGGCCGACCGCCCAGTCCAACTCCCCGTTGCCGGAGACCACCCGGCCGCCGTTCGGGCCGAACTCGACGAACGCGACGCCGGGCGCGCGGAGCGCCCGGGCGGCGACCCGTAACAGCCGGTTGAGCACCGGAAGACCTACCTCGCCCGTGTTCAGCATCTCCATCACCTCGGCGTGGCCGGCGATGAGGCAGGGGTAATCGGGGCGTTCCGGCATGCCCCGAGTCTGCCCGTTCGGCGGGGCTTTCGGCAGTACCGTCATCCGGCCGGCGTGCTCCGGCCGAGGCCCTGCCCGGCGGTCGCCCGGGTCCGGCCCAGCGGTCGGACCCCGGCTCGGTTCAGCGATCCGACCCGGCTCGGCCCAGCCGGTCGAGGACCATGGCGGGCCGGTCGGTGATGATGCCGTCCACCCCGTAGGCCAGCGCCAGGTCCAGCTCCGGGGTGTCGTTGACGGTCCAGACGTAGACCCGGTTGCCCGCCCCGTGCAGGGCCGGGACGAGCTGCGGGCGGGTGCGGAGCAGCTTGAGGCTCGGGCCGGCGATCCGGGCGCCGAACGGCAGCCGCCCCCGGCGCAGCCCGGGAGGCGCGAGCTCCAGCAGCAGTACCGTCGACAGTTGCGGCGCCAGCCGGTGGATCTGGCGTACGGCCAGTGGGGAGAAGGACATCACGGTCGCCCGTACCGGATCGTCCGGCCTGGGATCGGCCAGCCCGTGCCGGTCCAGCAGCGCGATCAGGCGGCGCTCGACGCCGGAGCCGTACCGGACCGGGTGTTTCGTCTCGATCAGCAGCTCGACCTCGCGGTCGGCGGCCCGGACCGCCCGGAGCAACGTGTCGAGGGTGAGCAGCCGGGTCCGTTCCGGATCCGGCGGCAGATCGCCGCCGGGTGCGGCCCCGCTGTGCCACGAGCCGTAGTCGAGCCGTTCCAGCTCGGCCAGGGTGTACGCCCCGACCGGCCCCCGGCCGTTGCTGGTCCGATCCAACCGCCGGTCGTGTACGCAGACCAGGTGCCCGTCCCGGCTCAGCCGTACGTCGCACTCCAGCCCGTCCGCGCCCTCGGCCAACGCCCGGAGGTACGCCGCCAGGGTGTGCTCCGGCATCGCCGCCGAGGAGCCGCGGTGCGCGAAGACCAGCGGGCGCGTCCGGGGTTCCGGCGCCCCGCCCGCCCCCCGGGGCCGCAGGACCCCCAACCCCGGCTCGCGCTGCGGGGCTCGCGACCCCGGCTCACTCCTCGCGCTCACGGTGCTGCCTTCTTGTTCGCGCTGCGGGGCTCGCGACCCCGGCTCACTCCTCGCGCTCACGGTGCTGCCTTCGGTCGTGTTAGATGACCCGGGGCGGCTGCCCGTCCTCGCTGGCCAGCGGACGGCCGGCGGCGGCCCACTGGCGCATCCCGCCGTCGAGGTTGCGGACGTTGTCCCAGCCGTTCTTCATCAGGTAGCCGACCACCTGGCCGGAGCGGCCGCCGGAGCGGCAGACCACCACCACGTCGGCGTCGGTCGGGATCTCGGACATCCGCGCGGGGACCTCCATCATCGGCAGGTGGTGGGCGTCGGGCGCGTGCCCGGCCGTCCACTCGTCCGGCTCCCGTACGTCGAGCAGGTAGGCGTCGGCGGGTACCTCGGCGGCGGTCACGGCGGGAATGTTGGCTGCGAACACGGTTACCAAGAGTAGAGCCTGTCCGGGACATCGCCGGAAGGCTAGAGCTTGTTGACCCACTTCGGGTGCTGCTGTGCCCAGTTGTCCAGGTCCGCGGCGTGCATCGAGTCGAACAGGGTGTTCGCCGGCTCGTCCAGCAGGACGTACGAGACCTCGTCGATCATCTCGGAGTGGGACGGAAGCTGGATGCCGCGCAGCACGTCGGAGCGGATCCGGCGCAGACCGAAGATCAGGTCCTCCAGCGGTACGCCGTTGGTGTCGACGGTGAACGAGGAGCCGATGGCCCGGATCACCTGGTCCAGCCGGAGCGGGTTGCGGAGCATGTCCGTGGTGGTGGCCTTGTCCATCATCGCCCGTAGCAGTTGTTGCTGGTGTCGCTGCCGGTCGAAGTCGCCGTTCGGCAGGTCGTACCGCTGGCGGGCGTAGTCCAGTGCCTGTGCGCCGCTCATCTGATGGCAGCCGGCCTCGAAGACGTGCCGGGTGTGTATCGACCGGACCGGGGTGTCGACGCACATCCGCACCCCGCCCAGCAGGTCGATGGCGCGCTGGAAGCCGGCGAAGTTCACCAGGGCGGCGCCGTCGAAGCGGATTCCGGTGAGCCGGCTCAGAGTCGCGGAGAGCAGTCGGGTGCCGCCCTGGCCACCGCCGCCGTACTGGAACGCGGAGTTGATCTTGTCAGAGCCGCCGGGCCAGCCGGCCGCCGGTGCGGGCGGGATCTCGACGAGCAGGTCCCGGGGGACCGAGATCAGGTAGGCCCGGTCCAGCCCGGCGGGCAGGTGGGCGATCATGATCGTGTCCGATCGGTGGTCGTCGCCGGGGCTGGCGGCGGGGCGCTCGTCGGAGCCGACCAGCAGGTAGTTGAGCGGGCCGTCGACGTCGCCCTGCTCCCCCCGGGCGGCCGGATCGAGGAGTAGTTGCTTGACCACGCTGCTGTCGTAGCGGTTGGCCAGAATGTGCAGGCCGGCACCGCCGGCTGCGGAGACCAGCAGCAGGACCAGGCCGAGTCCCAGCGCCACCTTCGCCCAGACGGGCGCCTTGCGCCGGTGCCGTCGCGCACGTACCGGTCTACCGATACGTGCGGTGCCGAAGACGCGCCCAGGCTGCCCGGGTTGGCCCGGAACTGCCCGCTTCGGTGTGAACGTGACCCCTCCCCGGACCCGGCTGAGTGAAGCTTCCTCACCTCAGGCTAGGGGCCCGGTTTGAGCGTCTAGTGGCTTTTGGGATTTTCGCTGGCGATGTCCGCCGTCGCCTACTTGCTCGGTGCGAGCACGGTCGGATTGTTGATGATGAACTCGTCCAGCCTGTCGTTCTTGACCGCCGTGAACATCTGCTGGCTGATCGGCTTGAGGGTCTCCCGACCGTTGTCGTTGCCGGCGAAGTTGCCGCCGTTGGTACGCAGCAGCACCAGGTCGTTGGCGGCCACGCCGCGCATCGTGAAGATGAAGTTGGCGATCGGGGTGCCGCCGGTGTCCAGGATCAGCGCCTCGCCGGCCGCCTTCATCAACTGGTTCAGCTTGCCGATGTCGGTCATCACGCCGTCGCTCATGGCCTTCTTGGCCATCGCCTTGATCAGCTGTTGCTGGTTCTGCTGGCGGTCGTAGTCGCCGTGGGTGAGTCCGTAGCGCTGGCGCGAGTAGTCCAGCGCCTCCCAGCCCTGCATCTGCCGGCAGCCCTTCTTGTGCACCACCGGCTTCTTGACGCCGTTGGCCTTTTCGGCCTCGTGATTCCACATCGGCTTGCCGTCGACCAGCTTCATGTGGTGCGACTTGACCTCCTGGCGTACGCACATCGGGATGGTGCCGAGGGCGTCGATGATCTTCTTGAATCCGCTGAAGTTGATGATCGCCGCGCCGTCGAAGCTGATCCCGGTCAGCTTGTTGATGGTCAGCGCCATCAACTGCGCGCCGCCGGAGAGCCCGCCGCCGTTCTGCGCGCCGTGGTAGAACGCCTCGGTCGCCTTGGCGGTGCCGCCGCCGTACCTGCTCTTCTTGAACGCCGGCACCTGCACCTCGGTGTCGCGCGGGATGGAGAGGAGATAGGCCTGGTCGTGGGTGGCCGGGATGTGCAGCACGATGATGGTGTCGGCCCGGACGTTGTCGGCGTCCAGCCGGGCCCGCGCGTCGATGCCGAGCAGCAGCAGGTCGATCGGGCCCTCGAGGTCCTTGCCGCCCTCGGCGTCGGACTTGCTCGCGGCGCCGAGCAGGTTCTCCTGCTGGATGGTGCTGGTCGCCTGGCCGATCACGACCTGCATGCCGACGATGGCCACCCCGCTGGAGAGCATCAGCACGGCGCCGAAGACCAGCGTGAGGCGAGCCCAGAGCGGGGTCTTGCGGCGCCGGGCGCTCTTGCCGCCCTTGCCCGCACTCCCCTTGCCCTTTCCGCCGGTGCCGTTCGGCGCCTCCGCCCAGTCGTCGAGAGCCGCACCGGACCCGACCGACGCGGCCGTGCGGGAGGGCGGGATCGTCGCGGCGGGCCGTGGGGGACGTCGGCGGGATTGCACCGGCATGCCTGCTCCAGGGTCAGGGGGTGAGGAGCGGGACGCCGTGACATGGTGCGGACACCCGCCAGTCGCCCCGAATTCAACTACGTTACCTGCTCCTGTTCATCTACGGGTGAGCGCGCGGATCGGTTCAACCGCCGTTGGCCGGCGTGGACTTCGGGGCGACGTTCGCCGCGACCCAGTCGTCCATTGTGTCCGCCGCCATCGCGCGGTACATGGCCAGCGCCTTCTCCCGGTTCGACACCACCACCGACTCGCCGTTGATGGTCTCGCTGCCGTTGTGCGGGCTGGTGATGAACTGGAGGTTCTCGCCGCGCAGGTTGCGGAACTGGATCGCCATATCGACCAGGGAGAAGCCCTCGTCGACGGTGACCGCGCTGGTGACCGACTTGAGAAAGGCGTTCAGCTTGCCCGGGTTGGTCAGCGTGTCGGTGCTGGCCGCCTTGTCCATCAGCGCCCGCAGGAACTCCTGCTGGTGGCGCATCCGGGCGAAGTCGCCGTCCGGGAACTGCTTGCGCTGGCGGATCCAGTCCAGCGCCTCGGCGCCGTCCATGTGGTTGACGCCCTTCTTGAACTTCCGGTACGGCTTGTGGATCGAGGTGGTGTCGCGTTCCACCTTCAGGTCGACCCCGCCGAGTGCGTCGGTGACCTCCTTGAAGCCGGCGAAGTCGATCGCCATCACGTGGTCGATCCGGACGTCGGTGAAGCACTCCACGGTGCGTACCGCCAGGGGCAGGCCGCCGAACGCGAAGGCTGCGTTGATCTTGCCGCGTTCGCCGCTGCCGCACTCCGCCTTGGCGTTCTCCGGAATCGGCACGTAGAGGTCCCGGGGTACCGAGACCAGGTAGGCCTTGTCGTGACTGGCCGGGATGTGCATCACGATGATGGTGTCGGCCCGCCACTTGCTGGCCTGGTCGATCGGGGCGTCCGGATCGCGGGAGTCGCTGCCGACCAGCAGGATGTTCAAGGCGCCGCTGACCGACTTGGGCCGGCCGTCGGCCAGCTCGGCGAACGGGTCGGTCCGGGCCAGGTCGTTGTCGAGCCCTCTGACGTAGAGCCAGAAGCCACCGCCGGCGAGCAGGCCCAGCACCAGCACGGCGACGCCGACGACCAGGGCGATCCGACCCCACCGGGGCCGTGGGCCGCTTCGGCCGGGGCCGCCGGGCAGGCCCGGACCGCCGGGACCGCCGGGGCCACCGCCGCCGGGACCGGGCGGTGAGTCGTAGGGACGGGCCTGACCTGGTACGCCGGAGACGTGCGCCCGGCCGGAGATCCGGCTCGAACCGGTCGCCTGGCCCGGGCCGGGCACCGAGGCCCGGCCGGCGGATCCGCCGGCCGTCATCCGGTACGAACTGCTGGCCGCGTTCGGTGCAGGGCTCTCGAACATGCCCTCAGGGTACGTAGCGGAACCAAGAAACCGCCGTGTGCCACGGCCGGGCTGGCACGGACCCGGTATCCTCCGCTACCCCGCCAACCGCTGGCTGAAGTGCTCGATCGTCCGGCGCAGCCCCTCGGCCGGAGTCACCTCGGGTTCGTAACCGAGCCGCTCGCGGGCCAGGGTGAGATCCGGCCGGCGCATCTCCGGGTCGTCGGCGGTCCGGGTGATATAGGTCACCTGGGAGCGGCTCCCGGTCAGCTCGGCGATCGTCTCGGCCAGTTCGCGCATCGACACCTCGTGCTCGGTGCCGCAGTTGATCGGGCCGGTCTCGGTGGAGTCGAGCAGCAGCAGAATGCCGCGGACCAGGTCGCTGACATAGCAGATGGACCGGGTCTGCGCGCCGGTGCCGTGCACGGTCAGCGGCTCGCCGCGCAGTGCCTGGGTGATGAAGGTGGGAATCGCCCGCCCGTCGTCCGGCCGCATCCGGGGACCGTACGTGTTGAAGATCCGTACGATGCCGACGTCGAGCCCGTGGTAGCGGTGGTACGCCATCGTGCTCGCCTCGGCGAACCGCTTGGCCTCGTCGTAGACGCTACGTACGCCGATCGGGTTGACGTTGCCCCAGTACGTCTCGACCTGCGGGTGCACCTGCGGGTCGCCGTACGCCTCGGAGGTGGAGGCCAGGATGAACCGGGCCCGGTCGGCGACCGCCCGGTCGAGCAGGTGCAGGGTGGCGAGCGAGCCGACCCGGAGGATCTCGATCGGCAGCGCGGCGAAGTCGGTGGGGCTGGCCGGCGAGGCCAGGTGCATGATGGCGTCGAACCGCTCGGTCATCGCCGGGTGGTGCCCGGGGAGTCCCTCCGAGACGTCGGCCTCGACCAGGGTGAACCGGGGATGGTCGGCCAGCTGGGCGACGTTCTCCTTGGATCCGGTGACGAAGTTGTCCA
This sequence comes from Plantactinospora sp. KLBMP9567, assembly GCF_033446045.1. Classification (NCBI taxonomy): domain Bacteria; kingdom Bacillati; phylum Actinomycetota; class Actinomycetes; order Micromonosporales; family Micromonosporaceae; genus Plantactinospora; species Plantactinospora sp. KLBMP9567. The sequence goes on from NZ_JAWQRR010000039.1 coordinate 10,728, forward strand.
CCGCGACCACCGTGCAGCCCCGCGCGATGAGCGCGTCGACCAGGTGGGATGGGACGAATCCGGCACCGCCGGTGACGAGGACGCGGTGTTCCGCTCCGAAACGCTGGGCTACCACCATATGGTCAGCGTACCCAGAAAGCTGATCACCGGCTGGCCGAGGGACCTATCCGGGACGGTCGGATCGGGACAGCGGGACGGGTGGTGCCGGGTCACCTTCGTGCCCGACACCACCCGTTGCGCAGATCTGACTATTGGTGATCGTCGAAAAGCGTTGACGGTACGCCGGTCAGTGCGCCCCGGCGCCGGTGAGGGCACGTACCTCCAGTTCGGCGTACTTCTCCGCGTCCGTCTCCTTGGAGATGATCGTGCCGATCCAGCCACAGAGGAAGCCGATCGGGATGGAGATGATGCCCGGGTTCGACAGCGGGAACCACTGCCAGTCCTGCTCCGGGAACATTGCGCTGGGCGCCCCGGAGACCACCGGGGAGAAGAACACCAACCCGACGGCGCTGATCAGGCCGCCGTAGATCGCCCAGACCGCGCCGGAGGTGTTGAACCTCTTCCAGAACAGGCTGTAGAGGATCGCCGGCAGGTTGCCGGAGGCCGCCACCGCGAAGGCCAGGGCCACCAGGAACGCCACGTTCAGGTTCTGCGCGAAGATCGAGAGCACGATCGAGATCGCGCCGATGATCAGTGCCGAGATCCGGGCGACGTTGACCTCCTGCCGCTCCGACGCCTGGCCGCCCTTGACCACGTTGGCGTAGAAGTCGTGCGCCAGGCTGGACGAGGAGGCCAGGGTGAGCCCGGCGACCACCGCGAGGATGGTGGCGAAGGCCACCGCCGCGATGACGGCGAGCATTGCGGCCCCGCCGACGTCGCCGCCGAAGAAGTCGACCCCGAGCGCCTCGGCGAGCTGCGGTGCCGCGGTGTTGCCCGCCGCGTCCTGCGCGGTGATCGCCTCCCGCCCCACCAGGGCCGCCGCGCCGAAGCCGAGGGCCAGGGTGAACAGGTAGAACGTGCCGATGATGCCGATCGCCCAGAGCACGCTCTTCCGGGCCGCCCTGGCGGTCGGCACGGTGTAGAAGCGGATCAGGATGTGCGGCAGGCCCGCGGTACCGAGCACCAGGGCGATGCCGAGGGAGAGCAGGTCGACCTTGTTGTAGAAGGTCTTCGTCGCGTCCCCGGCGACCTCGACGCCGTAGCGAAGCCCTGGTTCGAGGAACGCCTGGCCCTTGCCGGAGGCGTTCGCCGCGTCGCCGAGCAGGGTGGAGAGGTTGAACTTGTAGTGCGCCAGCACCAGGATCGTCATCACCAGGGCGCCGCTCATCAACAGGAACGCCTTGACGATCTGCACGTAGGTGGTGCCCTTCATGCCACCCACCGTGACGTAGATGATCATCAGGGCGCCCACCATGATGATGGTGGCGATCTTCGCCGCTTCCGCGTCCATGCCGAGGAACGTGGTACCCGGCCGGATGCCCAGCAGCAGCGCGACCAGCGCGCCCGCGCCGACCATCTGGGCCAGCAGGTAGAAGATCGAGACGGTGATCGTGGAGACCGCCGCCGCGGTCCGGACCGGCTTCTGCCGCATCCGGAACGCCAGCACGTCGGCCATGGTGTAACGGCCGGAGTTCCGCAGCAGCTCCGCCACCAGCAGCAGGGCGACCAGCCAGGCGACCAGGAAGCCGATCGAGTAGAGGAAGCCGTCGTAGCCGTACAGCGCGATGATGCCGGCGATGCCGAGGAACGAGGCGGCGGACATGTAGTCGCCGCCGATCGCCATGCCGTTCTGGAAGCCGGAGAACGAGCGACCACCGGCGTAGTAGTCGGTGGCCGTCTTGGTCTGCCGGCTGGCCCAGATCGTGATGCCCAGGGTCACCGCGACGAAGACTAGGAAGAGCGTGATGGTCAGGGTACGGGCGGTGCTGCTCCCCGCCTCGGCGGCCAGGGTGAACCCGGCCAGGACGTCTCGACTCATGACGTCGCCTCCTTCTGCTCGTCCGTCGCGCCGTTGAGCTCCTCACGGATCTTGTCGGCGATCGGGTCCAGCTTCCGCTCCGCGTGCCGGGAGTAGAGCCAGGCGATCAGGAAGGTGGAGACGAACTGCAACAGGCCGAAGACGAGGGCCACGTTGATGTTGCCGACGAGCTTGGTACCCATGAAACCGCGCGCGTACGCGGAGAGGATCACGTAGAGCGCGTACCAGAGGAAGAACGCCACGGTCATCGGAAAGACGAAGCCGCGTAGCGCCTTGCGCAACCCGGCGAACTCGTCCGATTGCTGTACGGCGACGTACCGGTCCGGCGGTGCGCTGGCCGGTGCGGGAGTATCCGTAGACATGCTGGTCTCACCACCTTCGCAGGGGCAGGGGAGTTTCCGCGCACCGTATGGAGCAGTCCGGATATCGGAAAGCAGTGATCCGGAGCCCGGTCGCCGGCTGCGCCGAACGGGCCGGTGGCTGCGCCCAGTGACCCCGGTCACGCCGCTTGGCGACAGCGGCCGATCCTGGCGACGGCCGGCCGCTCGCCCCTGTCCCCGCCGGGGCGAGCGTCGCTAGTCGGCCAGCTCGCGGTAGCGCCCGCGGTGGTGCAGCAGCGGTGCCGCCGTACCCGCCAACTCGACCGTCTCGATGGTGGCCTCGACCAGCAGCGCCCAGCCGTACTCCCGGGCGCCGTCCAGCCGGCAGCCGGCCCAGCCGCCGATCCCGGCCCCGCCCGGCACCGGCCCGTACGGCGAGGGCGTCCACTCGCCGGTGGCGAAGAGCCCGCCCGGGGCCGGGAACAGCCCGGCGAACCGGTCGGCGAGCTGCCGGTGCGCCGGGCCGAGCAGGGTGACCGCGAACCGCCCGCTGGCGGACGCCGCCGCCCACAGCTCCGACTCCTCATCGACCAGTCCGAGCAGCCGACCCGGTTCGCCGTCCGCGACCAGCGTGGACGAGACGGTCAGCCCGGCCGGGCCGCCATCCGTCGACGCGTACGCCGTCCAGAGCGTCACCGGCGCGGGTAGCCGGCCGCGCAGCCGGCGCACCGGGGAGCGGTCCCGCTCCGGGGTGGCGAACGGGTCGGTGTGGTGGATCTGCCCGCCCGGCGGCTCGGCTCGGCTCACCGCACCATTGTGCCGGCCCGGATCGGGTTGGCGGTCGGCACCGGGACCTTCCGGCAAGCGGACATACAGGTTCAGAGGCGGAGCGCCTCCGGGGCGTGCAGCCGCAGCATCGTCGCGGCGACGTCGGTCGGGGCCCGGCGCCGGGTGGCCCAGGAGACGGTGACCATCACGGTGAAGGCCAGCGGCACGGTCCAGGCGGCCGGCTGGGCGATCAGGACGGCCGGCCAGCCGGCCAATTCCGGCCCGACCACGGTGAAGAGCACCGCACCGACCGCCGCACCCCCGCCGGCCAGGATCCCGGCCGCCGCCCCGGCGTCGGTCAGGCCGCGCCACCAGATGCCGAGCACCAGCAGCGGGCAGAAGCTCGACGCGGCGACCGCGAAGGCCAGCCCGACGACCTGGGACACGTCCAACCCGGAGACGTTCAGCGCCAGCACCATCGGCACCAGCCCGCCGACCACCGTGGCCAGCCGGAAGTCGCGTACCGAGCCGCGGCCGAGCACGTCGGTGGAGAGCACCCCGGCCACGCTGGTGAGCAGGCCGGAGGAGGTGGAGAGGAAGGCGGCGAACGCTCCGGCGGCGACCAGCGCGGCCAGCAACTGCCCGGTCAGGCCGTCGCCGAGCGCCGCACCGGGCAGCAGTACCACCGCCGCGTCGGTCCGCCCGGTCAGCAACAGTTGCGGGGTGTAGATCCGGCCGAGCACGCCGTACAGGGTGGGGAACAGGTAGAAGGCGCCGACCAGGGCCAGCACCACCAGGGTGGTACGCCGGGCCGCCGCGCCGTCCGGATTCGTGTAGAACCGCACGAGTACGTGCGGCAGCCCCATCGTGCCGAGGAAGGTCGCCAGGATCAGCGAGTAGGTGGCGAAGAGCCCCCGGTCGTCGTTGCCGGCCATGCTCGGCAGCAGCCAGTCCGCCCCCCGGGCGGCGGCCACGCTGGAGATCTCCGGCACCGGGTCGCCGGCCGCGAACGACAGCTCCTCGCCGGGGCGTACCTCCCGGGAGGAGCCGTCCGGCAGGGTGAGCTTCGCCGGCTCCTCGACCACGACGGTGGTCGCGGCCGCGAAGACCGGACCACCGACCGGGGTGACCGGCGGTCGGGCGTCCGCCTGCCACTGCAACACCAGGAAGATCGCGGGTACGGCCAGCGCGGTCAGCTTGAGCCAGTACTGGAACGCCTGCACGAAGGTGACCGCCCGCATCCCGCCCAACGCGACGTTGGCGGTGACCACCGCACCGACCAGCAGCGCACCCAGCTCGTACGGTCCACCGGCGACCGTGGTCAGGGTCAGCCCGGCCCCCTGCAACTGCGGCACCAGGTAGAGCCACCCGATGAAGACGACGAAGGCGGTGGCGAGTTTGCGCAGCCGTCGCGAGCCGAGCCGCAGCTCGCAGAAGTCGGGCAGGGTGAACGCTCCGGAGCGGCGCAGCGGCGCGGCCACGAAGAGCAGCAGCGCCAGATAGCCGGCGGCGAAACCGACCGGATACCAGAGCACGTCCACGCCGTACTTGAGGATCAGGCCGGCGATGCCGAGGAACGAGGCGGCGGAGAGGTATTCCCCACCGATCGCCGCCGCGTTCCAGGTCGGGCTGACCATCCGGGACGCCACCAGGAAGTCCGAGGTGGTCCGGGCCAGGGTCAGCCCGTAGAAGCCGATCGCGACCGTGACCAGGGTGACCACGATGATCGCCGGCACGGTGTAGACGTTGCCCACCTCAGCGCTCCGGCCGCTGGACCACGTCGGTGAAGTCCTGCTCGTTGCGCTCGGCCAGGTGCACGTACGCCCAGCCGACCGCGACCAGGAACGGGAAGGCGGCCACCCCGAGCAGCAGCCAGGGCAGGTTGACCCCGAACAGCTTCGCCGCGCCGATCTCCGGGGCGATCGCGAAGAGCAGCGGCAGGCCGCCGAGCCCGATCCCGACCACCAGCGACAGCCGCAGCGCGAGGGCGAGCTGGGCGCGGATCAGTCCCCGGAGCAGGGCCTCGCCGACCTGGGTCTGCTGGGTCAGCTCGGCCCTGGTCCGCTCGGCGCCGTTGCCGCCGCGGACCACCTCGGCCAGCACCACCCGGGTCCGGCGGGGCGCTCCGGGCGGCCCCGGCTCCGGTTGCCGATCGATGGGGATGGCCACCCCGGCAGTCTCACCGGCTGGCCGGGAATGTCAAGTCACCTTCGGGGCTGCGCCGGGCAGACCGTCTGGTTGGCCGGCGGTCGGTCGGCCTGGATCCGCCGGTACACCTTCAGCTCGTCGAAGCAAGGGCCCGGCACGACGCCGAAAGCCCTGTGGGGTGCTGCGGTCAGTGCTGCCTGGCGAGGCTGACGAACGCCTGCCAAGCGGCTGGCTCGAAGGTCAGCGTGCCGCCGTCCCGGTCCTTGGTGTCCCGGACCAGCACCCGGCCGGGAAGATTGTCGGCCACTTCGACGCAAGCACCCTGGTTGGACCCACTGCGGGTGCTCTTGCGCCACCGGGGCGTGAGGTCAGTCATGGTCATTGATCGCTTTCGCTATAAGGTCTATCGACGGCTGCACCGGCAGAGCAAGGCCGGCGACGATCTCCCACGATACTTCCAACTGGTCCAAGTCTCCCCCATCCGTCACCACCCGCCCCCGAAGCTGGTCGTCCACGTAGCCGGCGCGGCCCCTTGCCGGGAGCGAGGCCAGCACGAACGCACCTTGCAAGCCACCATGTAGACCGGCGGACCGGGGCACGACCAGCACCTGCACTCTCGGTCGGTGGCTGATTTCGAGCAAGTGCTTTAGCTGCTCACGGCCTATTTCGGGCGGTGCACACATCAGGGCAAACTCGCCGATGATGGCCGTCAGGGCCGGAGGTACGGGCCTGTTAACGGTTGCGGCCTGCCTGTCGTGGCGAACCTGAATGGTCCGGTCAACCGCGTCGTCTACCACCCAGCCACCGCGTAGGACGGCCCGCGCGTACTCTTCGATCTGGAGCAAGCCCGGCATTAGCAGCGGCTCCCACCACCTGAGCAGGGTCGCACGCTGCTCATGATCCGTCCAGGGGCGCAGCCACGGCGGCCGGGAGTCTTCTCGGGCCTCGTTGACGGCCCGCCGGACTTTCTCGCCGGTCTTGAACAGCTCGTCCAGGAGCCTCGCCGTGTCCGGCTGGGGAATCATCCGGCCCTGCTCGAATGACGCGATTGAGGCGCCGCTGAGACCGACGGCCGCGCCGACCTGGTCACGGGTCAGAGCAGCCTGTGCCCGCTGTTCTCTGAGGATTTTCCGTAGATCGCTCATGTAGTCCACCCGACTCCAGATCGGCTAGCAAAGCTCCATTAGGACTCTCGTTCATTCATCTTCCGCTCCACCCGGGTCCTAGTCCACGGTGGATTTCAAGCACCCCGTCCGGGCGTCCCGCAGGATTCACACTTGACCGGGTGGGGTGCCAAAACGGGGGCGTTGCCTGTGTGTCGGAGCCTGGCAGCGCCCCCGTCCCATTCCGCCGACGGGAGGCACCATCGTGAAACTGTTTCGCAGACCGCGTCCGGCACATCGCCGGGACTGGCGTCGTCTCTGGCGCTATTGCCGGTGCGGCTGGCGCTGGACATGCCCGGACGCGGTCGAGCTGGTGCCGATGCCCTACCAGCCGGCGCCCGTACCGTCGCTGTCCCGCGCCGAGTTCCGCCGGACCGTCCGCGCCGCAGTCACCGACACGGTGATTGCCCAGGCCAACTCTGCCCGCAACCACACACCCGCCCGGCCGACCAACCGGCGTCCGATGTGGAACGCGCCCACTCGTGTGTACCTCTTCAACGGCCGCGCGGGAAGCCTGACGCCCGCCCAGGAACACCGTTCCCGGCACAGCGAGCGGGTCTGACCAGTGATCGGGCCGTGGGCGCGTTGGGATCGGCACATCGCCCGGCGGCGCCGGCTTGAGCGCCAGATCGGCCAGCATCTCCCCGGAGCCACGTATGCCTGTGTGGAGTGCGAGCAGGACTGGCCCTGCCCACACGCCCGCCTGTCACTGCTGATCGGCTTCGACGGTAACCGGGTGGGGCTGATGATGTACCTCGCCGCGCACCTTCCCCGCGCACTGGAGGCGTTACCCGACCGGCATCCCGCGCTGATCGTCGGCCAGATCCTCTACTGGGTACCGCGCCAGCGATGACGAACGTGCCTCATCACCCAACACCTGCCCCGGGCCGCCAGTTCGTCCCCCATAACGGTGGCGGCCCGGGGTGGGCATCCTGCGCGGGAAAGTGAAGTCGTTGTCAGGGCTGGGTCAGGTCACCATCCGGATCGGGTTGGGCAGAACCTTCGGCTGGTCGCCGGGCGTTCGGCCAGAATCCGCCGGGCCTCGATCCGGGCGAGATTGGTCTCCCGCCAGTCGTCTGGTCGGGAACCGGCCGCCAGGCTCCACAGCGCGCAGTCGCGCAGCGAATCCGGCAGCCGGTCGAGCGCCGGTACCGCGTCGGCGGAGAGCCCGGACAGGTAGGCGACGTCGATCTGGCCGCTCTGCCAGTACCGGTCGACGTTGTGCTCGGCGATCAGCCGGTCCGGGTTCGCCACCGCCAGGGCGAGCAGCGCGACCACCGCCGTACCGATCGCCATCCCGGGCAGCCAGCGGGCGGCCAGCCGTACCCCGGCCACCGCGATCAACACGAAGACCAGCCCCAGCCACCCCTCGCAGACGGCGACCAGCAGCCGGAGCCGGGTCGCGCCGTACGCGTCGGCGTAGACCTGCATCCGGAACAGCGCCGAGGCCACCACCACCAGGCTGAGCAGGGTGAGCCCGCCGAGCAGGATTCGGATCAGGGCTCGGTCGGCCCGGCTCTCCCGGGGCGCCCAGCGGGCGGCAGCACCGATCACCAGCAGGGTGAGCAGGGAGACGGCGAGCAGTTGCCAGAAGCCGCGCCGGGCATACTCGGCGTAGGTGAGGCCGGCGGTCCGCAGTACGTGGTCGGAGCCGCCGAAGAGGGTGGTGACCTGGACTGCCACGAAGCCGGTGAAGAGCACGTCGAGCAGCCCGACCGGCAGGATCCACTCGGCCCGGCGCAGACGTCGCCGGCTCGGGCCGGACGACAGACCGGTCAGGTCCGGCGGCGCCGCGAGCACGTACGCGGCGCCGAGCAGCGCCGCGCCGACCGTCCCGAACACGAACACCCAGCGGAGTCCGGTGGAAACCGACAGCTCGGGAAGGAGCCGGTCCACCAGCCCGGCGAAGGCCGCGTCGGCGGAGGAGAACAGCAGGCCGAAGACCAGCAGCAGGCCGACCGAGACCAGGACGCTGACCAGGGTACGGCCGACCGCCGGTCCCCGGCCTGAGCGCGGCGACCGGGCCAGCCCCTTGACCAGCCACGGCACCGACCGGACCAGGGCTGCCGGTGGTACCAGGGCGGAGAGCAGCATCGCGCGTACCGACCGGCCGTCGGCGAGGGTCAGCGTCGCGGTGACCGCCGCGGTGAGCACGCAGAGGACGAAGAGCCAGCCCGCCGCCCGGATCGTGCCGACGCCGAGCAGCGCGACGGTGGTGGCGGCCCAGAACGGCCGGGCCCACCCGATCCGTCGCCATCCACCGACCGGCCGACCCGCCGCCCCGGCCGGTGCCGCCGTCCCGTCGAACCGTGCCGCCGTTTCTGCTGGGGGCGGTGTGGCGGTGGCTGGTGGGGGCGGTGCGGCTGTTGCTGCTTGGGGCGGGGTGGACGCCGGGTGGGTGGGGCCGTTGCTCGCCGGGGCGGCGGACCCGGGGGTGTTCGCCGGTCGGCCGGGGGCGGGGTGGCTGGTCGGGTGAACGGCGTCGGAGGTGCTCGCGGTACCCGCGACGGGCCAGGCGGCGGTGACCAGCGCCGCCGCTCCGGCGACTCCGGCGACCAGCCAGCCGATCCCGGGCCGGGTCAGCGGGAGGCTCACCGCGGCGACGGCCGCCGACGCGGCAACTCCGACCAGTACCGGCCGGGTCGGACCGCCGGCCGGTCCGGGCCAGCGGGTCGCGATCCAGGAGGGCGGGGGCGGTGGGGGCGCCCACCCCGGCGCTGCCCAGGTACCGGGCGCGGGCGACCCCGGTGAAGGGACCGCCCTCTGCCTCGGAGCCGGTGCCGTCGTCCTGCCCGGGGTCGGTCCGGGCGTCGATGCGGTCGTTGTCGTGGCCGGGGTCGGTTCGGGCGCCGCCGCCATGGTCGGAGTAGCCGTCGGTGTAGGTGTCGGTGCTGTGCCGGTGCTGGCCGCCGCCACGTCCGGCTGCCCCTGCCGGGTCGGTGCGTTCGTGGGCCCGGTCGGCTGGTCGTTCATCCTCGGTTCCACCTCGTTCAGCGCTGTTCTACCAGGACGGCGGAGTGGTCGCCGGCAGCGGGCGCCACCACCGGCAGGCTGACCCGGATCTGGCAGCCGACCGGACGGTTCGCGCGGTTTGCCGGACCGGGCTCGACCAGGGGACGGTCGGCGACGGCGATGCTGCCGCCGTGCAGATCCACCACCCAGTGCGCGATCGCCAGGCCGAGCCCGGTGCCGCCGTCGCTGGTCCGCTCGCCCCGGGTGAAGCGCTCGAACACCTCCGGCCGAAGCCGGGCCGGAATTCCCTCGCCCTCGTCGGTCACCTCGAACCGCAGCTCGTCGCCGACCCGCTGCGCGGCGACCAGTACGGTGCCGGCGGGCGGACTGTGCCGGGCGGCGTTGTCCAGCAGGTTGGCGAAGACCTGGTGCAGCCGTCGGGGATCCGCCTGCACGGTCAGCTCCGCGGACTGCTGGCGTACCTCGAACCGGACGTCGCGCCCGGCGCCGGCCGCGGTGACCCTGGCCTGTTGGACCACCTCGTCCAGGAACTCCGCCACGTCGATGTTCTGCCGGCGCAGCGGCAGCACCCCCGCGTCCAGCCGGGAGAGGTCGAGCAGGTCGGCGACCAGGTGCCCGAGCCGCTCGGTCTGGGCCAGCGCGACCCGCAGCGTCGGCAGGTCCGGCTCCGCCACCCCGTCGACGATGTTCTCCAGCAAGCCCTGTAGGGCGGTGATCGGGGTACGCAGCTCGTGCGACACGTTCGCGATCAGCTCCCGGCGGCGCCGGTCGGCCTCGGCCAGGTCTCCGGCCATCTGGTTGAACGCGGCGGCCAGCGTGCCGACCTCGTCCCGGGAACTGGCCCGGACCTGCCGGGTGTAGTCGCCCCTGGCCATCGCCCGGGCCGCCGCCGTCATCTCGCGCAGCGGCGAGGTCATCCCGTGGGCCAGCACCTGCGAGGTGAGCAGCGCCAGCCCGATGGCCGTCCCGGTGGTCCAGGGCGGCAACCAGCCGATGCCGAGGATGAACACGGTCATCCCGGCGGCACCCGAACCGACGATCAGGATGCCGAGCTTCAGCTTGATCGACCAGATCGGGTCCAGCGGTCGGGGCAGTACGTCCATCGTCCGGTTGACGGTGGTCCAGAAGCTCGTCACGGCCGTACCTCCAACGCGTAGCCGACACCGTGCACGGTGCGGATCAGATCGGCGCCGAGTTTGCGGCGCAGGGCTTTGACGTGGCTGTCGACGGTGCGGGTACCCGAGCTGTCGGCCCAGCCCCAGACGTCGGCGAGCAGCCGTTCCCGGGGCAGTACCATCCGGGGCCGGTTGGCGAAGTGCGTCAGCAGGTCGAACTCGGTCGGGGTCAGGTGCGCCTCGACCCCGTCGCGGCGGACCCGCCGCTCGGCCTGGTTGATTTCGAGGCTCCCGATCCGGAGGATCTCCACGCCGTTGCGCGCCGCGGCCGTGGCGCGGTCGACCCGGCGCAGCAGCGCGTGCACCCGGGCGGCGAGTTCGCGCAGCGAGAACGGCTTGGTGAGGTAGTCGTCGGCACCGACGGCGAGCCCGACCAGCAGGTCCGTCTCGTCGTCCCGGGCCGTCAGCATCAGCACCGGGACGGGCCGGTCGGCCTGGATCCGCCGGCACACCTCCAGGCCGTCGAAGCCGGGCAGCATCACGTCGAGGACTACCAGCTCCGGCCGGCCGCTCCGGAACGCCTCGACGGCGCCCGGCCCGTCCCGCGCGATCTCCACTACGAAGCCCTCGGCACGCAGCCGGGCGGCCACCGACTCGGCGATGGTGCGCTCGTCCTCCACGACCAGGATCCGGCGTTCCGTCATCAAGAGCCGCCCGAGAAACCCCTGGCTTTAGCCATGGGGAGGAAAGGGCGGTCCGGCGTTGTGTTGGTTTTCGGCATGGCGTCGACTCCTCTGCGGGGCCAAAACTGTCGGATGCGGCCGAGATGGTTGCCGATGTGGGCGAGACGGTGCGGTACACCTACCGGTTGCGTCCCGGCGCGACCGCGAAGGCCGCGCTGCTGGCCGAGTGGGGGCGGTGTCGCTGGCTGTGGAACGAGGCCGTCCACCAGCACAGGACCGGCCGTAAACCCACCTTCTGCAAGCTGTCGAAGTTGTTGACCGAGGCGCGGGCCCGGTCGTCGTGGTTGCGGGACGGGTCCCAGGTCGTCCAGCAGCAGACGTTGCGTACCTACGCTCTGGCCCTCCAGCACTCCTTCAACGTGAAGGGTCGAGGGAGGCCGAGACCGAAGCGGCGTAAGGACGCCCTGCCCAGCCTGGAATACACCAGGCGTGGGTTCTCGATCCGCGACCGTCGGCTGCGGCTGCCCGGCGGCGTCACCATTCCGGTCGTCTGGTCCCGTGAGCTGCCGTCCGATCCGACCAGCGTCCGCGTCTACCAGGACACGATCGGGCACTGGTACGCCTCCTTCGTCGTGCGCCGCGACACCACGCCCGCGCCCGACGTCGAAGGTGCGATCGGTGTCGACTGGGGTGTCATCACGACCGCCACGACCACCGACCCGGCCTACGACTTGCCGTATCTCGCCCACCGGAAACGGTGTGCCGCCGAACTCGCCAAACTCCAGCGCCGGATGGCCCGCCCTCGGCGCCCAAGGGGTGTGAAGTCGTCGAGCGGCTACCTGCGGGCCAAGCGGCAGGCGGCGAAGCTGGCCAGGAAGGCGGCGCGGCAGAACATCCACGACGCCCGCGTCTGGGCGAAGAAGATCGTCGACAACCACGCGACGATCGCCGTTGAGGATTTCAAGCCGACGTTCCTGGCCAGGTCCCGGATGGCGGGTAAGGCTGCTGATGCGGCGATCGGGGCGGCGAAGCGGGAACTGGTTGACCGTGGCTTGCGGGCGGGCCGGAGGGTGGTGTTGGTGCCGCCCGCCTTTACCACGATGACCTGCTCGCAGTGCGGTACGAGAGCCAAGTACCGCCTCGGGCTGGGTGTCGGAGTCTTCCGGTGCGACATCTGCGGGTACACCGCGTGTCGGGACCGGAACGCCGCGAGGACGATCCTCGCCACGGCAGAACGCGGCCGTGCTGGTGCCGACGACGTGAGACATGCGATCACCTCCTTCCGCGATGGTGGTCGGGTGCGGTCCGAGCCAGAAATCCCCCGGCTTCCAGCCACGGGGAAGCGTTAAGCCCTGACTGTAGAAAGCCTGCGTGCGGGAACGTGGATCACGTTGTGAACAACCTGTGCAGAACAGCGCCGCCCTGTGGATAACCGTCCGACCAGGGGAAAACGGTGGCCGGAAGGTACGTCCCGGGGATGGCACGGCTGCGATAGGTTGGGCCGCCTTGAGGACGCCCGGACGGGAGGTGGGCATGCCGGACCGGGAACTGAAGCTCAACTCGGTGTCGAGGTACGCCAAGGAGTCCCCGCTGTTCATCCTGGAGGAGCACGGGCACTGCGAGGTGCCGGCCGGCTGCGGTGGCGTGGTGCTCCGCTGGCGTGACCCGCTCGCCGGGTTGCCGCTGCGGATCCAGCTCTACGCCGCCGGGGAACACCGGCTGCTGCTCGACGGCGCGGAACCGCCCTCGGCCCGTCCCGTCGTCCCGTACGGCGAACACGTCCTGGCCTGTACCGTCACCGAGGTCGACCCCGCGTACATCGCGCTGATGTTCGCCGCGGTGCACCGTCCGGCCGGCGACCCGTACGTCGGATCGACCCCGGAGCAGGCCGGTGAGACCTCGGTTCTGTCCAGTGTGGATGACACGTGGCGGTGGTCGCCGACCGAGCCGGCGGACGACGGCTGGACCCGGCCGGGCTTCGACGACACCGGCTGGGCACCGATGGAACTCCGTGCCGAGCATCGCCCGCCGGAGGGGACCGGCTGGGACCAGGCCGGCTACCAGGTCCGGCGGCTCGGTGAGCTGGGCGCGGTGGGGCTGGGCGTGCCCGTCGGCCCCGGACCGATCTGGATACGCAAGACCTTCCGGCTCTCCCCGGACGGCGTGACTGACGCCTCCGTCGACGGCGTGACTGACGGTTCCGTCGACGGCGGGGTGGCACGGTGACGGACGGAGGAGGTCGGGTGCCCCCGCTGGTGCTGATTCCCGAGTACTTCGGCAGCCTGGTCTTCGACCGCCGCACCTCGCGGTACCTGCCGTTCGACGCCGAGGCGACCGCCCTGCTGCGTCGGCTGATCGGCCGGTCGATCGGCGAGATCCTGTCGGAGGTCACCGACGACGGGCAGCGGATGCGGATGCTCCGCTTCTACGAGCACTTCTACGAGCTGGGCTTCTTCACGGTGCGGCACCGGTTCGCCGGGGTCGTACTCGACGGTCCGGAGCCGCCGGCCGACCATCTGGCCGGGCCGCTCGCGGTACACCTGGAGGTCGTCTCGGCCTGCAACCTGAGCTGTACGCACTGCTTCGCCGGTGACCTGCCCCGCCGGGAGCAGCGGTTGAGCCTGGCCGAGATCGACCGGCTCTTCGCCGAGATGGCCAGCCTCGGCAGCTTCCGGCTCGGGCTGACCGGTGGCGAGCCGCTGCTCCGCAAGGATCTCTTCCAGATCATCGACCTCGCCACCGCACACGGGCTCGCGCCCTGCGTCACCACCAACGGGCTGCTGGTCACCGAGGAGATCGCCCGGGAGTTCGGCCGGCGGGAACTGGTCTGGCTCAACGTCAGCCTGGAGGGCGCCACGGCCGAGACCAACGACCGGGTACGCGGTGCCGGTACCTTCGCGAAGGTGCTCGACCGGCTGGCGGTGCTCCGCCGGTACGCCCGGTTCACGCTGGCCTTCACCATCATGCGGTCGAACGTCGAGGAGGTCGAGGCGTGCGCCCGGCTCGCCCGCGAGGTGGGCGCGGACACGGCGGTGTTCCGGCCGCTCTACCCGGTCGGGGTGGCACAGCGGCACCTGGAGCTGATGCCGAGCTTCGCGGAGTACAACACCGCGTTGAACACCCTGGCCCGGATGGACGACGACCGGATGGAGCTGCGCCAGATCGACCCGTTCGGCCCCCAGACCCGGCGGGAGGCGCAGTCGGTGATCCAGCAGAACTACGGCTGCGGGGCCGGCAACCTGGTCTGCTCGGTCTCCGTATCCGGCGACGTCAACCCGTGCAGCTTCCTCGGCCCCCGGTTCGTCGCGGCGAACGTCCGGGACCGGTCGCTGGCCGACATCTGGCGGCACAGCACCGGTTTCCGGGCGATCCGGGCGCTGCCGCACACCGAGCCGGCCAGTACGCGGGGCGGGACCGCCACCTTCGGCGGCGGCTGCCGGGCCCGGGCCCTGGTGCTGAACGGCTCGGTGAACGCACCGGACCCGTGGATCGAGGGCCAGGTGGCGCTGGAACGGCGGTCGCCGGATCGGGTCCGCAACCCGCTGGTCGTACTGGACGTGTCGGCGGGGGCCGGTCGGAGCCGTCCGGGCTGCGGGGGGTGACCGCCGTGGGTGCGACCGAGGAGTGGCTGCGCGCCGAGCGGGCGGCGACCGGCGGTCCGGTCCGGCTGTGCCGGCTGGCCCGCAAGCTGGTCCGGGTCGGCGAGTTGCGGGCCGCGGCGGCGGTCTACGACCGGGCGTACGCGCTGGACCCGGGTGACGCCGACCTGGCCGGGGCGCGCCGCGAGCTGCTGGACCGGTTGGCCGTCGAGGAGCACGGCCTGACCTTCCGGTACGTCCCGGCCGGCACCTTCCTGATGGGCTCGGACACGGCCGACCCGGACGAGTGGCCGGTGCACCGGGTGCGGCTGGACGGCTACTGGCTCTCCGAGACTCCGGTGAGCTGGTCGGCGTACTGCCGGTTGATGGGTTGGCGGCCGCCGCCGGACGGACGCCCGCCGGAGGACGGTGCCGAGGCTGCCACGATCGACCGGGGCGGGTGGTTCGTGCTGGACGGGGCGAACCGGATCCGCCTGCAATATTGCGAGGACGAGACCACCCGGGCGATCGACTGGCACGCGCACCATCCCCGGATGGCGCTGACCCGGGGCGGCGAGCCGGTCGACCCGGCGTCTGTCTTCGGCGTACCGCCCCGGGCGGACCCGGGCCGGCCGTGGGGGTACGACCACAAGCCGATGGTCTGCGTCGCCGCGCAGGAGGCCGAGGAGCTCGGCGAGCGGATCTCGACGGCGGCGATCCGTTACCGGCTGCCCACCGAGGCCGAGTGGGAGCGGGCGGCCCGGGGTGGCCTGGTCGGCCGCCGCTATCCGTGGGGGGACGAGCCGCCGACGCCGCAGCGGTGCGACTTCGACCGGTTCGACGAGTTGTCGATCCTGCCGACGCGCCGGCTCCCGCCCAACGGCTACGGCCTGTACGGAATGGCCGGCTCGGTCTGGGAGTGGACCGCCGACTGGTACGACGCCGAGTACTACCTGCAGAGCCCGGTGGACAATCCGACCGGACCGGTCGACGGGGAGCAGCGGGTGCTGCGCGGCGGTTCCTGGGCGGACTGTGCCGGCGCGGTCAGCGTCTCGTTCCGGATGTCCCGCGCCTCGACGAGCTGGCGGGACGGCGACTGGGGTGACCACTTCGCCCCGAACATCGGCTTCCGGCTCTGCCGCACGGAACGCCCGGCACCCGACGCCTGACAGCTGCGCCGGCCGGGACCGCAGGTGCGGGACGTCGTCGCTGCCGGCGGACGGTCGACGCCGAAAGCGGGCGGGGCGGTCAGGGGTCGAGGTCGGCCGGGGTCAGCAGGCTGTCGAGCCGGAGTTCCGCCACCACCTCCGGTGCGGCCTCGGCGACCAGGCACGTCGTGCCGAGGACGGTGGCTCCGCGCCGGGCGGCGATCTCGTGCAGGGCGCGTACCTGGGCGCCGCTGGCCACCCAGTCGTCCACCACCAGTACCCGGTCCCCGGGCCCCAGGTGCCGGTCCCGTACCCCGAGAGCCAGCCGGCGGCCCCGGTAGTCGGAACCGGTCCACGCCCAGGTGGTCGGCTCCGCGATCCGCCGCTCGCCGGTGTTCTTGTACGCCGGGACGAAGCCGGCGCCCAGCGTGGTCGCCACCAGCGGCCCGAGCAGCAGACCGGTGACCTCGGGCGCGACCACGACGGTGGGCGGGTCCGCCCGGAACGGCTCGGCCAGGGCCGGACCCAGCCCGGCGAGGATCGCCGGGTCCCGCCACCAGCCGGACACGTCGCTGACCAGGTGCGTGCTCTCCGGCCCCGGGTCGGTCCACCGGAACGCCCCGACCAGCCGCCTGCTCAGCTCCGCCCGCACGGAGACCATCTTGCGGCATCTCCGGCCCGCCCCGGGTACGGGCACGTCCGACCCACCCAGGGTCGGATGATCGGCTACACGTTTCACCCCATACCCGGGCGAAAGCAGATGATCACATTGACTTCCGAAGTACCCCCCTCGTTACGGTCCGACCCGATCTCTGTTGTTCCTGGGAGAGGACGGTGTGGTGGCTGGGAAGCATGCCCGAGTTCGGATTCCGCACTGGTCAACCGGCATGGTGGCGGCCGGTGCGGTTGCCGTTGCGCTGGTCGGCGCGGGTGCGGCCGGTGTGGTGAAGCTCGGTACGGAGCCGGCCGCCAACTCCACCTCGGTGCCCGCCCTGGTCGACGCGACCACCCCGGCCACCCCGAGCGGGCCGGTGACGACGTCGCCCACCCCGGACGCGGTCACTCCCACCCCGGACCGGTCGCCCGAGCGCGCCTCGCGGGCCAGTTCCCGTCCCTCGCCGAGCCAGACCCGGACCACCACCGCGAAGAAGCCCGCCACGAAGCGCCCGGCGACCAGCCCACCGGCCCGGGTGGTGCAGAGCGGCTCCTGCGGCGCCTCCTACTACGACCAGGGGCAGGTCACCGCGAACGGTGAGGCCTTCGACCCGAACGCGCTGACCGCCGCGCACAAGACCCTGCCCTTCGACACCCGGGTCCGGGTGACGAACCCGGACAACGGCCGGTCGGTGGTGGTCCGGATCAACGACCGGGGCCCGTTCATCGAGGGCCGCTGCATCGACCTGTCCCGGGCCTCCTTCGAGGCGATCGCCTCGCTGAGCCTCGGCGCCATCGACGTCCGGTACGAGGTCCTCGGCTGAGCGGCGGGCACGGAGTACCGGTGGCAGGTGGCGCGGGTCCGGTGACGGTGGCGCCGGTCCCGGTCGAGATGCGGCGGTGCGACCGGGCGGGTGCGCGACGTGAGATAGGTGATCTAAGAATGTTCATTCGACTTGCAACGGTTGGCTGACCCGTCGACAAGATCCGGCGGGTCCGGACCGCTGGGATGCGCCAGGTGGCCAGAACCCGATCGGACGAGGAGTCAACTTCGTACAATCGCGGTCGTCGATCAGGCATGCTGTTCCGCGTACCCATGCGACTGATGCCACCGGGCCGTCGCCCGCTGAGCCAAGGTTCCCGCGCCGGTCTCGGCGCGGCCCTCGTGCTGCTCGCGCTCGTCTCCGTGGTGGAGTTCGCGGACGAATCCAAGGTTAACTATGTCGGCCTGGTCGCGGCGGCCCCGTTCCTGGCCGCCGCGTTCGCCTCCTGGCGGGTGGTACTCGCGGTCGGCGTGATCGCCACCGTGCTGGCCGGCTCGCTGGCCTGGGGCGGCCGCGTGGTGCCGCTGGCCACCACGGTCAATCTGATCGGCGTGGTGCTGGCCACGGCGATCGCGGCGCTCTTCGCGGTGATCCGGCAGCGGCAGGCGGAGCGGATCGCCGAGCTGTCCAAGCTCGCCTCGGTGGCCCAGCAGGCGGTGCTGCGGCCGGTCGGACCGCAGGTCGGCAGCCTGGCGGTGGCCGGGCACTACATCTCGTCGACCGCCGCCGCCGACATCGGCGGCGACCTGTACGAGGCGATCGACACCCCGTACGGAGTGCGGATCATCATCGGCGACGTCCGGGGCAAGGGGCTGGACGCGGTCCGGCTGGCCAGCATCGTGCTCGGCTCGTACCGGCACGTGGCGTACGAGCGGGCCGACCTGCGGGCCATCGTGGCCGACCTGGACCGGGCGGTGGCCCGCAACGTCGGCGACGAGGACTTCGTCACCGCTGCCCTGGTCGAGGAGCGCGGCGGCACGCTCACGATCGTCAACTGTGGTCATCCGGCACCCCTGCTGCTCCGTCGCGGCCAGGTGATTCCGATGGAGCCGCCGGCTCCCGCGCCGCCACTCGGGTTCATGCCGGTGGTCCGGCCCCGGGTCGAGCGGCTCGAACCGGGCGACCGGCTGCTGCTCTTCACCGACGGGCTCGGCGAGGCACGCCGGGACGGGGAGTTCTTCCCGACCGTGGACCGGGCCTGGCGGCTGCTCGGGCACGGCACGGTCGCCGACGGCCTGGCCTCGCTGGAGACGGCCCTGGTCGAGTGGGTACGCGGCCGGCTCGACGACGACATCGCGCTGGTCCTGATGGAGTACCCGGGACCGCACTCGGCAACCGCGTCGGCGGTGCCGAGCTGGGAGGTCGGCGCCGCCGACAGCTGACCGGCCCGGCCCGGTGAGCGGACGCGGCCGCACGTCCGGTCCGGCACCGGTCGTCAGGTTGCCGTCACTGTGGTGCGGGTCACTGAAGTCGGCGCTTCGCGGTGACTTACCCACGAGTAATATAACCACTGTTACTGCCGGGTAACCTGTGTTCGCGAGTCCGGGGGGCAGAGGCGTATGAGCCACTACAGGAGCAATCGGCGAGACCTCGAGTTCAACCTCTTCGAGGTCTTCGGCGCGGATCAGGCGTTCGGCGTCGGCCCGTACGCCGAACTTGACGCCGACACCGCGCGGAGCGTGCTCGCGGAGGTGGAGCGGCTGGCCCGGGAGGACCTGGCGGCCAGCTACTCCTCCAGCGACCGCAACCCGCCGGTCTTCGACCCGGCCACGCACAGCGCGCCGCTGCCCGAGCCGTTCAAGAAGTCCTACCAGGCGATGATGGACTCCGAGTTCTGGCGGATGGACCTGCCGGCCGAACTGGACGGCACGATGGCGCCCCGGGCGCTCTGGTGGTCGGCCGCCGAACTGATCCTCGGGGCCAACGCGCCACTGTGGATGTACGCTGGCGGCCCCTCCTTCGCGCACACCCTCTACCGAGAGGGCACCGAGCGGCAGAAGAAGTGGGCCAAGCTCTTCGTCGAGAAGCAGTGGGCCGCGACCATGGTGCTCACCGAGCCGGACGCCGGTTCGGACGTGGGCGCCGGCCGTGCCCGGGCGATCCCGCAGCCGGACGGCTCCTGGCACATCGAGGGCGTCAAGCGGTTCATCACCAGTGGTGAGCACGACCTGACGGAGAACATCATCCACTATGTCCTGGCCCGGCCGGTCGGGGTGGAGGGTGCCGGCGGCCCGGGCACCAAGGGGCTGTCGCTGTTCGTGGTCCCCAAGTTCCACTTCGACTCCGAGACCGGCGAGTTGGGCGAGCGCAACGGCGTCTACGCGACCAACCTCGAGCACAAGATGGGGTTGAAGGTCTCGAACACCTGCGAGATGACCTTCGGCGAGCACGGCGTACCGGCCAAGGGCTGGCTGCTGGGCGACGTGCACGACGGCATCCGGCAGATGTTCCTGATCATCGAGTACGCCCGGATGATGGTCGGTACCAAGGCGATCGCCACCCTCTCCACCGGCTACCTCAACGCACTGGAATACGCGAAGAGCCGGGTACAGGGCGCCGACCTGCTCCGCTCGACGGACAAGAACGCGCCCCGGGTGACCATCACGCACCACCCGGACGTGCGCCGTTCGCTGATGCTCCAGAAGGCGTACGCCGAGGGCCTGCGAGCGCTGGTCTGCTACACCGCGACCTGGCAGGACCGGATCAACATCGCCGAGGCGAACGGCGACGAGTCGGCCGCCAAGCTGGCCAAGGGCGTCAACGACCTGTTGCTGCCGTTGGTCAAGGGTGTCGGCTCCGAACGCGCCTACGAACTGCTCGGCCACGAGTCGTTGCAGACGTTCGGCGGCTCCGGTTTCCTCCAGGACTACCCGCTGGAGCAGTACGTCCGGGACGCGAAGATCGACACTCTCTACGAGGGTACGACCGCGATCCAGAGCCTCGACCTGTTCTTCCGGAAGATCGTCCGGGATCGCGGTACCAGCCTGATGGCGGTGGCCGGCGAGATCGCGGCGTTCGTGGAGTCCGGGGGTGGAGAGCCGGCCGGCGCGGACTCGACCGAGCCGGGCGACGGGCAGCTCAAGGAGGAGCGGGCCGCGCTGGGCCGGGCGCTCGGCGAGGTGCAGGCGATGCTCGGCACCATGACCGGGTGGCTCGGCGACGCGCAGGGCGGCGAGGCCCGGGCGCTCTACAAGGTCGGGCTGAGCAGCCGGCGCTTCCTGCTCGCCGTCGGCGACCTGGTGGTCGGCTGGCTGCTGCAACGGCAGGCCGAGGTCGCGCTGCGGGCGCTGGGCGGCGAGGTGAGCGCGGCCGACAAGGCGTTCTACACCGGCAAGCTGGCCGCCGCGCGGTTCTTCGCCCGGGAGGTACTGCCCCGGATCGGTGCCGACCGGCGGATCGTGCAGGGCGCCGACCTGGAGCTGATGGAGCTGCCCGAGGAAGCCTTCTAGCCGGGCCGCAGCGAGCGTTCTTTCGGCGGCCGGTGGAGCTGTTGCTCCCCGGCCGCCGCGCTATTGTTGAGGCGGTGCTAGGAGCAGTTTGACCTGATTTGTCATGAAAGCCCACGACCCATCGCACGGGGGAGTGCAGCGGACATGGGCATCGGTACGGGAATTTTCCTCATCACCCTGGGAGCCATCCTGACGTTCGCGGTCAGAGCGAATGTCTGGTGGCTCGATCTTCGGGCGGTCGGCTGGGTCTTCATCCTGGCCGGGGTCGCGGTGCTGGCCACCACGATGTGGTACTGGCAGGACCGCAAGAAGCGGGCGCGGACCCTGATCGTCGAGGAGAACCGGCTGTCGCATCCGACGGCGATGATGCCGCCGCCGCCGGATCCGCCGCCGCCGAGCGCGCCACCCACCTGACAGTCCCCGGTGCCCGGCCTGGTGGCGATGTCACCGGTCGGGCACCGACCCGTCCCGGTACGCGATTCGATCGTCGGTCCAGCCCCGGGCGGTGTGCCACTTCACGATCGGTCCCGCCTGGGCGCGCATGTCCGTCCACTCGCCGGCGATCCGGTGGATGACGATTCCGCTGGTACGCAGCCCCTCCGGGTCGGCGTGCACCGGATCGAGCAGAGTGGACAGTTCCGAGATGGCCGGGTTGTGCCCGATCAGCAGCAGGGTGCTCGCCTCCGGATCCGTGGCACGGACGAGTTCGAGCAGGTCCGCCGCGTGCCCGTGGTAGATCCGCTGGTCGTACCGGACCGACGGCACGTCGCTGCGGCCGGACGGGCTGGCGGCGGCGGTCTCGGCGGTCTGTCCGGCCGGGACGCCGAGCGGGCGGATCGGCGGTGCGGCCATGCCCAGCGCCACGTCGTGCCAGGTCTGCCGGGTGCGCTTGGCGGGCGAGCAGACGACCACCGTCGGCAGGTAACCGCCGTGGCCCAGCCAGGCACCCGCGGCGGCGGCGTCCGCGTGCCCACGAGCGGTGAGCGGGCGGTCGGCGTCCGGCGCGGTCGTGGGCCGCTCGGCCTTGGCATGCCGGAGCAGCACCAGGCTCCGCCCGGGTACGTCCGGCCGCCCCGCGCCGCCCGGGTCGCTGTGTCCGCCGGTCCGGCCGGCCGCGCTGGTATCCGTCACGTTGGTCTCCCTGGGTCGCGTGGCGTGTGCGTCCCGTCGGCCCGGTTCCGGCGGCCCGGCCCGGCCCGTCCGGTCCGGCCGCCGTCCTGCCGGTTCGGTACCGACAGCGACGCTCTTTCCAGCTTGCCGGATTCGGATTTGAAACGCCTGGGTATGTCGATGGGTGCCGCGACCGTAGCCGGGACCGGCACGACCGGTACCAGTGAACCTTTTTCAACCTGAACCGCGTTGCGCTCGGGCACCGCGTCCGAGCCTGCGGTCCGCCGAACCCCCATGGGGAGGTTCAAGAAGGTTCAGTCGACAGCCTAGGAGGGCGGCACAGTGGGCATCGGTGGAAGCATCTTTCTCATTGCTCTCGGCGCGATCCTCGCCTTCGCGGTGCGCGTCGAGACGGGCTGGCTCAACCTGAACGTCGTCGGCTGGGTACTGATGCTCGCCGGCCTGGTCGGGCTGATCATGACCAGCTACCTCTGGCGCAATCGCCGCCGTACCGTCGTCACCCCGGTGGTCGACCCGCGCGTGCCGGGGCGGGAGGAGCAGATCGTCGAGGAGTACCACGAGGTGCGGCGTCCCGGCCCCCCGCTCTGACCCGCGGACCGCCCACCGCCCGGCGCGGCTGTGCCGTCCCCATCGCACTGCGCCGGCTGGCGGCCGGTCCGGGCCGTTCCGCCGACGGGTCGGCCGGACCCGGGGACGGTCAGGCGAACAGGGCGAAGTAGATCGCGACGTGGTGGCAGATCGCCGCGACCAGCGTGCAGGCGTGGAACAGTTCGTGGTGCCCGAAGACGGTCGGCCACGGGTTGGGGCGGCGTAGCGCGTAGCAGACGGCGCCGACGCTGTAGGCCGCGCCTCCGGCGACCAGCAGCGCGAGCACGGTGACCCCACCCCGGTCGAGGATGTCCGGCAGGACCGCGACCGCCACCCAGCCCAGTGCGAGATACAGCGGCGCGGAGACCCAGCGGGGCGCGTGCGGCCAGACCAGCTTCAACGCCACCCCGGCCACCGCGCCGCACCAGACGATCAGCAGCAGTACGGCCGCGCTCGTCGCCGAGAGCACCAGCAGGCAGAACGGGGTGTACGTACCGGCGATGAACACGAAGATCATCGAGTGGTCGAGCCGGCGCATCACCCGGTAACCGCGTTCGGACCAGACCCTCCGGTGGTAGAGCGCGCTGGTGCCGAAGAGGCCGCAGACCGTCACGCTGTAGACGACGCAACTGACCAGGGGCGTCCAGCCCGGCCGGGTGGCGGCGATCGCGCAGAGCACGACACCGGCCACCACCGCGACGAAGAAGGCGTACGCGTGCAGCCAGCCTCGCATCCGGGGCTTGCCCAGGTCGACGGGGCGCAGCCGGATCGGGGCGGAGGTACTCACCCGATCAGGTTACGGCACCGTAGGTTACTCGGAGGTAGTGATTCGGGCAGTGGTTCCGGTCACGTACCTGGTCGACGGTCAGCCGTCCAGGCCCCGCAGGATGAGCGGCAGCCGGCGTACTCCGTCCGGGGTGATGCGGACCGGCACGCCCCAGTCCTGGCGGCTCAGGTGGCAGGCGGCGTGCTCGGCCTCGGCGTCGCAGGTGGCGGCCTGCGCGACGACTTGGAGCACACCCGAGCCGACCCGGTCGTTCAGCACCAGCCGACGGGACAGCTCGGTGCCCACCCCGGCACCGTCGAGCAGCAACTCGGGCGGGGAGGCGGAGACCTCCAGCCGGGTGGAGGGGCCGAACGACTCATCCAGCTTCTGCCCGGGCGGCGGCTCGAAGATGACCTCCAGGCTCAGCTCACCTGCGGCGAGATCGGTCGGCGGGCGCTCCGTACGGTGTCGACTTCCGGCGATCGTGCTTGCCCCGGCGGCGGAGAGCGCGCCCGGCGCCAGCCGGCTCAGCCGGTGTCCGGCGGACTCGACCACCAGCACCTCGCCGTCCGGGGTCAGCACCACGTCGCTCGGCTCGGCCAGCCCGGAGGCGACCGTCGAGACGGTCCCGGTCTCCGGGTCGAACCGCCGGACCGCGCCGTTGTAGGTGTCGGCCACCAGCACCGAGCCGTCCGGCAGCGCGCCGACCCCCAGCGGATGCTGGAACAGCGCCTGCTCGGCCGGGCCGTCGACGTGGCCGAAGTCGAAGAGCCCCTGCCCGACGGCGGTGCTCAGCACCCCGTCGGAGACGAACCGCAGCGCGCTGGTCTCACTGTCGGCGACCCACAGCCGACGACCGTCGGCAGAGGTCGAGAGTCCGGACGGCTGGGCCATCCAGACGTCCGGCAGCGGCCCGTCCCGCAGCGCCTCCACGGTGGTGCCGGCGTAGACGCCGACGGTCCGCTTGATGGGGTCGAACCACCAGAGCTGGTGGATGCCGGCCATCGCCACGATGACCCGGTCGTCGTACCAGGCCAGGTCCCAGGGGGAGGAGAGGTCGGCGGCGAGCGCGTCGTGCGCGTGGTCGTCCACCGTGGAGCGCCACTGCCGGCCGGTACCGGCCACGGTGATCACCTCGCCGGTCGCCAGCCGTACGCCCCGGAGCATGTGGTTGACGGTGTCCGCGACCACGATGTCGTAGCCGGCAACCTCGGCGGCGTGCTCGGGCAACCGGCACAGGCCCTGCGGCTCGGCGAACCGGGCCACCTCGGCCGGGCCGTCCGACCGGCCCCGCTCGGCGGAGCCGATCCGGCGTAGCACCGTCTCACCGTCCGGGGCCAGCTCGACCACGGAGTGCCGGGCCGAGTCCGAGACCAGCAGGTTTCCGCCGTCCAGCACGATCGCCTTGCCGGGGAACCGCAGCGCGGTCTCCGGCTCGGCCGGCGGCACGTACGGCCCGTCGCCCCGGTGCAGCGTGCCCTTGGCCTCGTGCGTGGCGATCAACTCGTCGAGCAGCCGGGAGAGCCCCTCGGCGTGCCCCTCGCCGGCCATCGAGGCGACGACGTAGCCCTCCGGGTCGATCACGTTCAGCGTCGGCCACGCCTTCGCGGCGTACTGCTGCCAGACGGCCATCTCCGCGTCGTCGAGTACGGGGTGGGCGACGCCGTACCGCTCGACGGCGGCGGCCAGGGCGTCCGGATCGCGCTCGTGCTCGAACTTCGGCGAGTGCACCCCGATCACCACCAGGGTGTCGCCGTACTTCTCCTCCAGCGGGCGCAGCTCGTCCAGTACATGCAGGCAGTTGATGCAGCAGAAGGTCCAGAAGTCCAGAATGACTATTTTGCCGCGAAGGTCCGGCAATGTCAGATCCGTCCCGCCGGTGTTGAGCCACCGGCGGCCCCTCAGCTCGGGCGCACGGACGCGGGGCGAAGTAGCCATACGGCCACCCTGCCATGTCGTCGCCGAGAACGTTCCCGGGCCCCGCGCAATGTGGTACGCCGAACCGGCCGCGCCCCGGCCCCCGCCCACCGGGACCGGCCGTACCGCCGGACCAGCGGACCGGCCGGGGGCTACGACGACGAGTTGACCCGTGGCCGTGCCCCGGTGGACAGGACGGTGCCGGCGCGGCGGAGCATGTCGGTCAGCGCCTCCGCCAGGGCACCGCCCTGCTCGACGGTGATGTGGAAGACCTGCCGGTCCTCGAAGTCGGTCCGGGCGAACCGGATGAAGGGTCGCGGCTGGGGGTCGTCGACGTACTGCACGAGCTGAGCCCTGACCTCGACCGCCTGCCGGTCATCCTGCGGATTGCAGTCGTACCACCGGCTGGCGTGGGTCGGTGGTGAGGAATCGGGGTGGATGCCGCGAAAGTTCGCGGTGCATTCGCCCGGGTCACACCAGCCCGGATGAGGATCGGTGGCCATCGGCGGCTCCTTGCGAAACTGTCAGGGTCTCGGACGCGGAAGTGCGTGGCTGTCGTGGCGAGGTCCCCGCACGGACGGACTCCAGACGCCACGTCGTGCCGGTCCGCTGCCGTAGTGGGCGTTACGCTGCGTGACTCGATGGCGTCGGTCGGCAGCGCCGGATAGACCCTATCCAATGTGTGCTGCCACCACTCGGTCAGGTGTCGGGCAGGTTGCCGGTATTCGGGGTGATTGTCTCCTCGTCGATTCCGCCCCGACGATTTCCGGTCCCAGCCGGTCCGTGCTCAACGCGGGCGCCGCCCGATGGTGGACAGCGCGAGATTGCTCTTGACCCTCAGCTCGGGGACGAGGAGCAGTTGCCGGAAGGCGTCGAGGTCCGCCGGCGACATACCCGCGTCGATCAGCTTCTGGCGGATGGCACCGGCGGTCCCCCACGGGAGCAGGCATCCATGGCTGCCGCCGGCCCAGGTTCCGGTGTACCCGACCGTGTCGCACTCCGTCAGGCCGAGGTCGAGCATCGCACCGTGCACCCGGCGGCTCCACTTCGCGCGGTTCCCGGCGTCCTGCAACGCGGTCTGGAACGCGTCGTGATAGGCGCCGAACAGCCGGTCGGCCTCGTCGGGGTCCGGCGCGGCCAACACACTCGTACGCCAGGTCGGCTCGAACTCCTCGACGGCCAGGATGCCGTGCGGGTTGAGGGCGTCGACGAGTTTCCTGAGGACGTCGAGCCGCTGCGGCAGGTGTCCGAGTAGGAGCCGGACGTGGATGAGGTCGAACATCCCGGGCAGGGGCTCGGTCACGACATTGTGCTCGCGCAGGTCGACCCGGGGATCCCGCTGACAGGGGCGCAGGTCGACATCGGTGGCGATCACCTCGCCGCGCGGAGCCAGCCCGGCGATCGTGGCGGCGATGCTGCTCGCGCCCACCGCGACGACCAGACAGCGGGCGTCCTGGGCGATTCCCGCATCGCGGAGCCGGCGCTCGCTGAACGGGTCGTACATGCCCGCCAAAGCCCGGAGCATCACGTCGTTGTCGGTTTCGGCGTCCTGGAAGATGTACGTGGTCGTCACGGTGTCTCCTCGTTGCTGTCAGGCGGTGGTGTGCCGGATCCAGGGGGCGAGCGCCCGCAGGGTGGCGGTGAGTGCGTAGAAGAGGTTGATGCTCATCGCGGCGAGCACGACGATGGCCGCCCAGGCCAGGGCCGCGTTGGTGCCGGCGTTCTGGATGACGACGCCGAGCCCCTCGGTCGCGCCGAACAACTCGGCGACGGTCGCGCCGATGAGCGCGAGCGGTAGGGCGATCCGGAGGCCGCCGAAGATGTGCGGGAGCGCGGCGGGCACCCGGAACTTCAGAAAGGTGGTCCACCGCGAGGCGTTGAGGGACTTGGCCAACTCCACGAACTCCGCGGAGGTGGCGGTCAGCCCGGTACTGGTGGCCAGGGCGATGGGGAAGAAACACATCAGCCAGACCAGCACCACCTTCGGTCCTGCCCCGAACCCGCCGATGGTGATGAGCAGCGGCGCGAAGACCGGCTTCGGCGTGCTGCTGAGGGTCAGCAGCATCGGGTACAGGGCCCGTTCGAGTCGCCGTGACGCCGCGAGGACGGTCCCGAGCAGCACGGCGGAGGCGATCGCGAGAGTAAATCCCGCCATCGCCTCGCCGAGGGTGACGGCTGCGTTCCGCAGCAGATAGCCCGGCTCGTCCCGGATCGCCGCGGCCACCGCCGGTGGCCCCGGCACGATGTACGGCGCGACGTCCAGGGCGACAACCGCCGCCCACCAGGCGGCGACGAACCCGGCAATGCCCACCAGCGGCGTTCCGACGGTGGTCAGCGCGGTCCGCCAGCGGGGGAGACGCGCGGAGCCTGCGCGGCTTGGCATGCCGAGCCGGCCTACCCGACCAGGTCGGACGCGATGATGTCCTTCGGGGTGAGGCCCACCGGAATCGTGCCGGCAGCCTGGAGGATCGCGATGTTCTTGGCCATCCGCGTCTCGCTGAAGTGGCCGAGCGGGCCGTCCGAGATGCCCTCGACGTACGCCCGCAGGGCCTTGACCTCGGCGACCGCCGCCGCGGGCGGCTGTCCCTGCGTCTCCTTCTCCGACGCGTAGATCTGGCCCGCCTCTTCGGGATGGTTGATCGCGTACTCCAGTCCCCGCAGCAGCGCCCGGTTGAAGCGGCGGACCAGGTCCGGCTTCTTCTGCGCGGTCTCCGTGGTGACACCGATGGCGGAACCGTGCAGGTCGCCGATGTAGTCCGTGAAGGGCAGGGTCACGAGATCCTGTTTCGCCACTGTCCGGACCGACTCCACCGCCGGGACGAACTGGCTGATCGCGTCGACCTTCTTCTGGGCCAGCATCGCCGCGTGCTGGGTCGCGATCGGGTTGCTCACCCACTTGACCTTGGAGGGGTCGAAGCCGGCCAGTCGGGCATAGGTACTGAAGAGGAGGTAGTTGATCCCGCCGGGTAGGTAGGAGAGCGTTCTGCCGGCGAGGTCGCGCGGCGTGGCGATGCCGCTCGACTTGAGCGCGACGAAGCATGCCAGGTTCCGCTGATGCAGCACGGACGTCAGCCTGAAGTTCTTGATGCCACCGCCACGGGTGAACTCGATCATCGCGCCGTTCACGTCCACCGTCGCGAAGGTGGCCTGACCGCCGGCCAGGGTCTGTAGGTTGCTCGTGGTGCCCTTGCCCGGAAGGACCTGCACCTCCAGCCCGACCTCGGTGAACCAGCCCTTGGCCCGGGCCACGAAGATCGGGGCTTCGCGTCCCTGGAAGCCTGCCCCGCTCAGGATCGAAACCTTCTCCACCGGCAGTTCGCTACCGCCGCTCCCGTCGCCGTCGCCGTCGTTGCAGGCCGCTATCGCCGCGGTGGCGGTAACCGCCGCACCGGCCAGCAGGCGGCGGCGGGTCAGTACGAGCGTCATCTGATCTCCTCACACTTGTAAAGCTTGGTAAACCAAGTCGGTGGTCGGGATCCTCCGGCCAAGGGGGCGCCGCCCGCGGGTTGGGCGCGGATGGCATGCGATGCGGGTCATGGTCGGGCCGTTGTGGTGGCACGACGGAGGAGCGGGTGCGGACGGACTCGGAGGAGCCGCCTGCCGTGGAGATCACCCGGACCTGCCCAGCCAACTTAGATTGCCAGGTAAGCCAAGTCAACGTCGATGTCTAGGCTTGCTTGTGTCGCCAGGTCAGTCGTGGTCCGATCTTGGTTGACTACACAAGGGGACCTCATATGCCTGCACCTGCCTCGCCGGCCGAGCCGGTGTACCGCCGCGTCATGCGAGACGTAGAGGCCAAGATCGCGAGTGGCGAGCTTCGGCCGGGCGACCAGCTACCCTCGATCAGCCAGCTCCGGGAGCAGTACAAGTGCTCGGCGCCGACCATCAAGCAGGCGTTGGCACGGTTACAGGAGCGGGGTGTGCTCCAGGGGCATCAGGGCAGGGGCGTGTACGTGACCCCCGCTCCCGACTGACCCCGGCGACCGGGGGCGCCGGATCGGCACAGCGACGAGCAGCGCCCCGCCTGGAAGCCAGGCGGGGCGCTGAACCGGGTCAACCGTTCCCGGGCTGCTATCCGCCGGCCGGAGCCGCCGCCGGTTGCAGGCAGAGCACTTCCCTGCGGTCCGGTACGACGATCGTCTGCGGGGTGTCCGCCGGGCACTCGTTCTTGTCGGTCACCTTCGAGGCGACCTTGAAGACGCCCTGCTCGGCGCAGTCCGCGATCACCGGCGTGCCGCCGGAGTCCTTGACACAGGCGCCCACCGCCGGGTTGAACGGTGGTGCCGCGTCGTCGCCGATCTTGCCGAGCAGCCAGAGCGTGCCCAGCGGGATCGCCAGCAGCAGTACCGCCACGACCAGCACCATGAACAGCACCTTGCCGTTGCGTACCTGCGGCGTCGGCGGCTCGGTCTTCGTCTCCGACTCCGCCGCCTCCGGCTTGAACGAGTCGAACCGGCCCTGCTCGCCCTCGTTCGCACCGCCCCAGCCCGGGCCGGCGGACGCGGGTGACCCGTACGGAGGCGCGCCGCCAGGCGCCCCGTACGTCCCCGGTCCCGCCCCGGGTGCTCCGTACGCCGTCGGTGCCGCACCCCCGGTACCGGACCGGCCGAATCCGGGGCCGTCCCCGGCCGGCGGCGGACCGAAGCCCGGTTGCCCGGGCGGTGGTCCGAAGTCGGGTTGCCCAGGGGGTGGCCCGAAGTCGGGCTGCCCGGGCGGTCCGCCGAACCGGTCGGTGCCGGGCGGGGCGGACGCGCCGAACTGGCCGGCCGCGGCCGGGCCGGGGCCACCGAAGCGGTCCCCGTCGAAGGGGGCAGGGCCGGCACCGGCCGGTCCAGGGCCGAACTGGCCACCACCGGCCGGTCCAGGGCCGCCGAACCGGTCGGGCTCGCCCTGGCCGGGGCCACCGAACCGATCCCCGTCGAACGGGGCCGGGCTACCGAACCGGTCCTGTCCAGCCTGGCTCGGGCCACCGAACCGGTCCTGCCCAGCCGGGCCGGGGCCACCGAAGCGGTCCTGATCAGTTTGGCCTGGGCCGCCGAACCGGTCTCCGTCGAACGGGGCCGGCCCATTCGGACCGCCGGATCCGTCCACCCCGACCCCGCCCTGGCCGGGCATGCCACCGGGACCGATCAGATCGGCGAAGGGCGACCCGCCCGACGGGTGGTTCGGGGCGTCGGATTGCGGCGTCCGGGCGCCGGGAACCGCTATCCGGGTCGCCGGTGGGTCGTCGGGGAAGCCGTCGCCGCGCTCGCCCTGCCCTGGTTGGGCCGGTGGCGCACCGTAGACCGTTGGCCCGGCCCGACGCGCGTCGGCACCACCTGGCCGGTCGCCGTCCCAGCCACCGCCGGGTGCACCACCTGGCCGGTCGCCGTCCCAGCCACCGCCGGGTGCACCACCTGGCCGGTCGCCGTCCCAGCCACCGCCGGGTGCACCACCTGGCCGCTCGCCGTCCCAGCCGCCAGGACCGGCTGGCGACCCCGGTTGGTTGGCGTCCCAGCCGCCAGGACCGCCGGTCGGCGCCGGCTGCTGGTCAGGCTCGTCCGCGCCGGCCGGGCGGCCGTACACCCGAGGCTTGGGCGCCGGTACCGAGGCCGCGGCGGCGAGGTCGGCGGGGGGCAGTACCCGGCTCGCCGCGGGTACGGCCGCACTCCCGGCCACGGCGCGGCCGGTCGGCCGGTCGGGTGAACCCGCCGACTCCGGCTGCCCCGGTACGCCGGGTACGGAGACCCGGCCGGCCACCGCCGAATCGGTCGGAACCCGCGGCTGCGGTACGACCGGTGCGGCGCCGGGTGTGGGCACGGGCGACTGCGGTGCGGCGCCGGGTACCTCGGGCGCCCAGCCACCCTGTTCCCGGGCCGGCGAGCCGTACTCGCCCGGCGTCTGGCGACCGGCGGACGGGGGAAAGTCGGCCGGTGGTGACGCCGCCAGGCTGGCCCCGGGGATCCGGGTCTCCTGCGGCGGCAGCGGTACGGCGTTTCCTGGCGAGATCCCCGGCGCAGGGCGCGGCTGGTACGCCGGTCCGTCCGGCTCGCGCCGGTCGAGGTCGGGCTCGCGCCGCTCGAAGTCCGGCTCGCGCCGCTCGAAGTCCGGCTCGCGCCGGTCGAGGTCGGGCTCCTGACGGTCGAACTCGGGTCGGGACGGCTCGAACGGGCCGGGCCGGCCGTCGCTGGGTCCCGTCGACCAGGTCGGCGGCTGGGGTGCCCAGGCGGAGGATTGCGGTGCACCGCCGTGCGGCGCGTCCGGCTCGGCGGGGTGGGGGCGGTCGGCGGGGTGTTGTGGATAGTCGCTCGGCGGTCCGCCGGAGTCCGGGCGGGACCCGGAATCCGCGCGGGACGCTGCGGCACCCCATACCTCGGATGCCGGCCACGGCTCACCCTCCGGAATGGCCGGGCGGTTGACCGGCGGATAGCTCGGCGGCTCGGCCGGCTGGGCGGGGCTGCCCGGTGCCGCCGACGGATAGGCGGGGCTGCCAGGCGCCGCCGCCGGGTACGCCGGTCCGTACTGCTGGCCGGGGTAGCTCGGGGCGCCGCCGGCCGACGGGTCCGGATAGCCGGGCGGTCCGGCGGGCGAGCCGGGCTGGTCGGGGTAGCCCTGCGGGCCGGACACGGGCGGATATCCGGGCGGGCCACTCGACGGCTCGGCGGGCTGGCCGGCCCCGGCCCAGCGCGGCGGGCCGGACTGGTTCGGCGGGCTTCCCCACTCCGGCGGGAAACCCGAGCCCTCCGAGGGCGTCGGCGGTGGGCCGGCGGACTCCGGGGGCGGACCCCACGGGCCGTCCGGGCGGGGGCCGGGCGTACCCGGGTCGTCGCCCGGCGCCGCCCAGCCGGCCGGGCCGGGGTGGCCCGGGGCACCGCCGGGTGGTTCGTTCCAGGCCACCGGCGTACTGGCCCGCCCGGCGGGCGGCGGCGGAGCCCAGCCGAAATCGGCCGGTGGCGTACCAGCGGAACCCTGGGGTGGGAACCGGTCGTCGTGGTGTGGTGCGGGGTTGCCGTACGGGGCTGGGCCTGCGGCGCCCGGCGCAGCCTCGTCCGGCCACCGGCCGGGTTGCTGCGGATCCTCGGACGTCATGCGCGCGCCTCCTCCATCACATGTAGGCCGCGCCGGTCTCACGCGCCGATCGCCAGCCAGGTTGCCGGCGACTCCGGCGTGACACCGGGCTGGGCAAGCTCCCCGCACGGTAGCCGGTCCAGGCCGGCACCGCCCGGGCAGCGCGGGTCGCCAGGCCCGGTCGTTCAGGGCGAGCCGAACTCACATCTGCTCGGCGCACGTCCTACCGGCCGGTCGGGGCGGCGACCGAGCCCCACCGTACCGGGCGGTGCAGTGGGGGCGGTACTCCGGTGGCGTGCGGGTGGAAAACACCGACGGCCCGTCCGGAGCGCTCCGGACGGGCCGTCGGTGTGGTGCGGAGGAGGTGAGGAGTCTGTCGAGGTCAGCCGTAGTAACGCTGCGCGGCGATCAGGATCTCGTCCCGGACGGCCGGCGAGCTCGTCGCCCGCAGCGCCCGCTCGATCGCCCGCGCGCGACGCGCGCTGTCCCGGCGGTTACGAAGTCGGTTGAGCATGCTCATGGTGTTGCGCCCCCTGGCTATTCGGTTGTGCCCGCGTCTGTTGAGTCCATTGAACCTCGCCAGCACGGCATCTGCCACCGATTATAAGGTGAGCTGAGACACCAGCCGAAGAATCAAAGGTCTGAGGGCCATCATGGCGATGGTTCTTCGTAACCTTACGGAAACAGCCGGTGTGCCCGGGAGTAACCCGGGGCACACCGGCCGCCTGTGACAGGTGCTGCCGTGTGGTGGAGGTCAGGTCCAGCCGAGCAGCGCCGCCTCCGGATCGGCCAGGAAGTCACCCACGTCGCGCAGGAACTTCGACCCCAACTCGCCGTCGATGATCCGGTGGTCGAAGGAGAGCCCGAGCGTGGTCACCCGACGGACCTTGATCCTGCCCTTGTGCACCCAGGGCATCTCCCGGATCGCGCCGAACGCCAGGATCGCCGACTCGCCCGGGGGCAGGATCGGCGTACCGGTGTCGACGCCGAAGACGCCGACGTTGGTGATGGTCAGGGTGCCGCCGGACATGTCCGCCGGAGCCGTCTTCCCCGCCTTGGCGGTCTGCACCAGTGCCGTCATCGCGTCGGCCAGCTCGCGCAGACTGAGCCGGCCGGCGTCCTTGATGTTCGGCACGATCAGGCCGCGCTCGGTCGCCGCCGCGATGCCCAGGTTGACGTACTCCTTGACGACGATCTCCTCACCGGCCCAGGTCGAGTTGACCATCGGGTGCCGGCCGACCGCGAGCAGCACGGCTTTGGCGACCAGCAGCAGCGGGGAGACCCGGACGTCCTGCCACTCCCGGCGCTTGCGCAGCCGGTCGAGCGCCTTCACCGAGCGGGTCACGTCGACCGTCAGGAACTCGGTGACGTGCGGCGCGGTGAACGCCGACGCGGCCATGTTCTGCGCGGTGAGCTTGCGAACGCCCTTGACCGGGATCCGCTGCTCCCGATCCGGCCCGAAGGCCGGCGCCGTCCCGGTGCCGGTCGCCGACGCCGGTTCGGCCGCCGTTGCCGTGCCCGCCGCCGCCAGGTGTACGTCGTCCCGGGTGATCGAGCCGAGCGGCCCCGACCCGGTCAGGGTACGCAGGTCGACCCCGAGATCCTTGGCGAGTTTGCGCACCGGCGGCTTCGCCAACACCAGTCCACCCGGTGCGGCGGCACTCCCGCCGGTCCGGGGTGCCGGGGCGGCAGCCGCCGGATGCACCGGCTCGGCTGCGGCCGGGCGTACCGGCTCGGGCGCCGGAGTCGCCACCGGAGCCGGCGCCGAAGCTGCCACCGGCACACCGTTCGAGGCGGGTACCCCGGCGCCCTTGCGTGGGCGGCGCTTCGCGGCACCGGTGCGCGGGCCGTACCCGACCAGCACCGCCGTCCGGCCACCCGGCGCGGGTCCGCCGATCAGGCCGGGCTCGACGGCGCCCTCGGCGGGCGCGATCTCGACGGCGGCCAGCGAGGCCGCCGACGGCTCCGGCAGGTCACCGGCGCCCGGGTCGGTGTCCACGGCGAAGATCGGCGAGCCGACGTCGACCACCGTGCCCTCGTCGTGGAAGATCGCGGTGATCTTGCCGGCCCACTTGGCCGGGATCTCGACGGCCGCCTTCGCGGTCTCGACCTCGACGACCGGCTGGTTCAGCTCGACGATGTCGCCGACTGCGACCAGCCACTTGAGGATCTCGCCCTCGGTCAACCCCTCGCCGAGATCGGGCAGGGGGAACTCCCTGACGCGCGACATTCCGCTCACCACCCGAAGGTGCGGTCGACGCCGTCGAGCACCCGGTCGAGGTTGGGCAGGTAGTCCTCCTCCAGCCGGGCGGCCGGATAGGGCGTGTCGAAGCCGGTCACCCGGAGTACCGGGGCCTCCAGGGAGTAGAAGCACTCCTCGGTGATCCGGGCCGCGATCTCGGAACCGAGGCCGAGGTTGGCGGGGGCTTCGTGCACCACCACGCACCGCCCGGTGCGCTTCACCGACTCGTAGACCGGGCCGAGGTCCAGCGGGGAGAGGGTACGCAAATCGATCACCTCAAGGTCCCGACCGTCCTCCTCGGCGGCGGTGGCCGCCTCCATCGCGGTACGCACCATCGGCCCGTACGCCAGCAGCGTGGCGTCCCGGCCCGGCCGGACCACCCGGGCGGCGTGCAGCGGGTACGCGTCGCCGAGCGGGGCGTCCAGGTCCACCTGACCCTTCTCGTGGTAACGCCGCTTCGGCTCGAAGAAGACGATCGGGTCGTCCGAGGCGACCGCCTGCTGGATCATCGTGTACGCGTCCTGCGGCGACGAGCAGGCGACCACCTTCAGCCCGGCGGTGTGCGCGAAGTACGCCTCCGGGGACTCCGAGTGGTGCTCGACCGCGCCGATGCCGCCGCCGAACGGGATGCGGATGACCATCGGCACTCTGACCTTGCCCTGCGAGCGGTAGTGCATCTTCGCCACCTGCGACACGATCTGGTCGTACGCCGGGTAGACGAAGCCGTCGAACTGGATCTCGCAGATCGGCCGGTACCCCCGGATGGAGAGCCCGACCGCGGTGCCGATGATGCCGGACTCGGCGAGCGGGGTGTCGATCACCCGGTTCTCGCCGAAGTCCTTCTGCAGCCCGTCGGTGATCCGGAAGACGCCGCCGAGCTTGCCGACGTCCTCGCCCATGATCACGACCTTGGGGTCGTGCTCCAGCGCGCGACGCAGTCCGCGGTTGATCGCCTTGCCCAGGGTGAGGGTCTCGGTGGCCATCAGTGCACGCTCCCCTCGAACGAGTCCAGGTAACGGGCGGTGAACTCGCGCTGCGCGTCCACCTCGGGCGAGCCGTTCGGATAGACGTGGTCGAAGAGGGTCAGCGGCTCGGGGTCGGGCATCTCCAGCACCCGTTCCCGTAGCCGCAGCGCCTCCTGCTTGGCCTGTTCCTCCACCTCGGCGAGGAAGGTGTCGTCCGCGATGCCCTGCTTGGTGAGGAATGCCCGTACCCGCGCGATCGGATCCTTCGCCTGCCACGCCTCGACCTCGCTGGCGATCCGGTAGCGCGTCGGGTCGTCCGTGGTGGTGTGCGCGCCCATCCGGTAGGTGTACGCCTCGATCAGGGTGGGGCCCTGACCGTGACGCGCGTTGTCCAGCGCCGCCCGGGTCACCGCGTACGTGGCCAGCACGTCGTTGCCGTCCACCCGTACGCCGGGGAAGCCGAAGCCGGCGGCCCGCTGGTAGAGCGGGATCCGGGTCTGCCGTTCGAGGGGTTCGGAGATGGCGTACTGGTTGTTCTGGCAGAAGAAGACGATCGGGGCGTTGAAGACGGCCGACCAGATGAAGGCCTCGTTCACGTCGCCCTGCGCGGAGGCGCCGTCGCCGAAGTAGGCGATCACCGCCTCGCCGTCGTCGGTGCCGGTCCGGCCGTCCATGTTCACGCCCATCGCGTAGCCGGTGGCGTGCAGCGTCTGCGCCCCGATGACGATCGTGTACATGTTGAACTTGAACTCGTTCGGGTCCCAGCCGCCCAGGTCGACGCCGCGGAACAGGCCCAGCGGCATGATCGGGTCGATGCCCCGGCAGTAGAGCACGCCGTGTTCCCGGTAGGTCGGGAAGGCCATGTCCTGCGGCCGCAGCGCCCGACCCGAGCCGACCTGCGCCGCCTCCTGGCCGAGCAGGCTGGCCCAGATGCCCAGCTCGCCCTGCCGTTGCAACGCGGTCGCCTCGGCGTCCAACCGGCGGACCAGCACCAGGTCCCGGTAGAGGCCGCGGTACTCCTCGTCGGTGAAGTCGACGCGGTACTCCGTGCCGTCGGACCAGGTGACCTTGTCGATGCGGTCGCCCTCGGGCGTGAGTAGTTGCACCAGGTCACCGGTGCCGGGGGATTTCCCGCCAGACCGTGCGGACCGGGGTGTGGCTCGCCTGCCGCGGGCCGTACCCGCGGGATCGCCCTTCGCCATCCCTATCTCCCTGTCGTTCGTGCGTCGGCACCGGGGGTGTCCCGACCGCGCAGCTGGTGCGCCCGTCCGGCTGCTGCCGGACCGGGGGTGGCTGCCGCGCCTGTCCCCGGTAGGGGTAGCCACGCGGCATGGACCAGATTCTGGCCGAGCCTGGTCCATCGAGCGCCGGCACCACGTCCTGCCTGCCGCGGGGGTGCGCGAAGGTCGCGGCCGCGTTGCCGTCGGCTCCATATTCGCAGAGCAGGTCGGTACCGCTACAGTTCGGCCTCCGTCGGATCCGGGCCGCCGCCGGCTTCGCACCACATCAACCGATTTGATCGGGTACGAACATCGAGTCGACCGAAACTCGATCGCTGACACGCTGTGTAACGCTGGCCAACGCAGGGTTACTCGGCCACTGTAGGTAGCGGCGGCGTCACCCTCGCCGCGATCCGTACCACCCGGCCGACGCCTGCCCCGCGCCGCCGACGACGAGGAGTTTTCCGTGCCCAACCACGGTTACGAGCCCCCGGCTCCCGTGCTGCTGGCCCGGCACCGCCGGTCCGGCGGCGCGCACGTCGGGTATCGGAGGGTGACCGGGGTGCATCGGGCGGAAGGGCTCGGACGCCCGGCCCGCCGGTACCTGTTCACGGTCGCACTGCTGGCCGGCACCTCCTCGTTGCCGATCCTGGCTGCCATCGGCAGCGGCTCGGCGACCGTCTCCGACGGGATGCGCCCGGCCGACGCGACCCCGTTCGCCCCACCCTCGCCGGGTGCACTGCCGGGCTACCCGACCGTCCCGCCGCTGGTGGAACCGGGACCGGCCGGTACGGGCGCCAGATCCGGGCGGACCGGCTGGCTGCCGTTCCTCGTCCCGACGAGCGCCGTGCCCGACCGCCCCAGCCCGACCGGAAGCGAACCCGGCCGGGTGCCGTCGCAGCTCGACCCACCCGCCGGGAACGAGCCCGGCACACCGCCGTCTCCGACCGTCCGGCCGCCGACCCAGTCGCCCACCCCGGCCCCACCGCCGGTGACGTCGCCGTCTCCGGTGCCGTCGGCGTCGCCCGGGTACCCGACCGGGGCGCCCTCCGCCGGGCCGACCAGCTCACCCGCGCCGACGGACGCCCCGTCCGCCCCCGCCGCGCCGGTGCCGACCAGCACCGTGCCGACACCCGGCACTACGGCCTCGGCCGGACCGGTCGCCACCCCCGGGCCGACCGGCCATCCGGCCACCCCCGCTCCGACCCCCGCACCGGTACCCAGCACCCCGCCCGCCGCAGCGCCGTCCTGAGCCGGCGCCTCCCGGGGTGGCGTGCCGGACCGCCCTCTCGCGGTGCCCCCGGCCGGCGCTGGCAAGGCATTCGGAAAACGGCAGAACACCGCCGCCGCCTGACTCACGACCAGCTCTGCGCGTTTCTCCAGGTCAGATACTCATCGAAGATCTTAGCCAGGCCACCATGCTCTGCCCGTCGCTGCAGAAACTCGTCAAGCAGCAGAAACAGCGTTTCAACGGCGGCCTTGTTGAGCTCAGGATCCGCCTGAAGCTCCTCGGGTTGCGGCAGCCTGTCCGGGAACGCCTGCCACAACACCAGCGCCTCCCAGATCAGATTGTCGCCGTGCCCACACCGGGCCACGAGCCACTCCCGGAACCCGGCAAGCAACTGCCGGTCGTTGCCGGCCTCGCAACCTCGGATGAAGACCGTGAAATCGTGGAACGAGCCGTCCAGCGTGAACGGGCCCGGACGTCGGTGCACGTCCGCGAAGAGCTTCCGGTAGTCCATCCCGCCATCCAACCAACCCCCGCCACTTGACCCCTGAGAAGATCGGAGGTCTTTTGGTCGTCCCCAGCCGGGCCCCGTCCGTGCCTTCGCCCGGGTGGTGGCCGACGACGGATGCGGCAAGGGAGAGGCACGGCTCAGTTCCGGCTGACCGACGGACGGAGCATCGGCGGGTGCAGCAGTCCGGCCGGACCGCGCCGGAAGAGCTGGGCGGGCCGGCCCCGGTCGCCCTCGGTGACCCGGCCGGCCGGCTCCACGAAGCCGGGGGTACTGGTGACCTTGCGGTGGAAGTTGCGCGGGTCCAACCGGCCGCCCCAGACGGTCTCGTAGACCGTACGCAGCCGGGCGATGGTGAACTCCGGCGGACAGAACGCGGTGGCCAGCGGGGTGTACTCGAGCTTCGCCCGGGCCCGTTCGAGACCGTCGGCCAGGATGACGTCGTGGTCGAAGGCGAGTCGGGCGTCGGCGACCCGGGACACCGGCAGCCAGTCCGCCGCTGCCGCATCCGTGCCGGCCACCGGAGGCGGTAGGTCCGGCAGCAGCGCCAGGTACGCCACGGTGACCACCCGACCCCGGGGGTCCCGCTTCGGCGACCCGTACGT
Organism: Plantactinospora sp. KLBMP9567; assembly: GCF_033446045.1. Lineage (NCBI taxonomy): Bacteria > Bacillati > Actinomycetota > Actinomycetes > Micromonosporales > Micromonosporaceae > Plantactinospora > Plantactinospora sp. KLBMP9567. Next base: position 49,746 of record NZ_JAWQRR010000039.1, read on the forward strand.
GCCCAACTGTTCGAGATGGCCGATCGGCTCGGGAACTCCGGTCTCCTCGGTCAGTTCCCGGGCGGCGGCGTCCGGCAGGTCCTCGTCGAAACCGACGAACCCGCCGGGCAGCGCCCAGCGATCGTGGTACGGCGGCACGCCCCGGCGTACCAGCAGGATGCAGAGCTCGTCCGCCCGCACGGTGAGCACCACCAGGTCGACGGTCACGGCGAACGGCGGAAATTCGGCCATCTGAATTATCACCACCTTGACGAGAAGCTATCACAGCGGTTATCGTCAGTAGGACGAGAAAGGATTCGGTCCCGCACTCACCGGCCGGACCGAACTACCGGGACAAGGTCGTCGACCGGCAACGACGGCCTTCGGCGGCGCTGGCCTCCGGGCCAGCGCCGCCGCCCGGATCGGCTGGCGGGGGGGCCAGGCCGCTCACCGGTGGTGTCGGCGGGCCCGGCCTGCTCTCCCAGGTCGTGGCCCGCCGGCCATCGATGGCCGATCATTCGCCGCGGTCCCGCACTACCGGGCGGTAAGCACACTCGTGCGGACTATTCACCGGCCAGTGACGCGTAGCTATGCTGACCTCCCTCGATAAGACCGGTAACCCCGGTGACCCGACAGGAGGCAGCGTGGGTCGCACCAGCAAACGGTGGAGTCGTGGTCTACTCGCCACCACGCTCGTGACAGCGCTCGCGGTGGTGGCGGCGCCCGCGCCGGCACAGGCCAGTTCCGGCCTCGGGAGCCTCGGCTCCTGGGTGCTGCGCAAGGCCGTCACGGCCAAGGGCGTACACAAGCATCTCAAAGAGCTACAGAAAGTCGCGGACCGCAACAACGGCAACCGAGCCTCGGGCGCGCCCGGATATGACAAGTCGGTCGACTACGCGGAAAAGGTGTTCCGGAAAGCCGGATACCGGGTCACCCGGCAGGCGTTCGACTTCCAGACCTTCCTGATCAACACTCCGTCCGAACTGGACCGGGTCTCGGCGCCCGCCGGCGACCTGCCACATCGGATCATGAGCTACTCGGGCAGCGCCGACGTGACCGCCCCGGCCAGCGTGCCGGCCGGTGACTCCCAGGGCTGCGAACCGGGCGACTTCGGACCGGCCAACGTCGGCACCATCGTCGTGATCAGCCGGGGCACCTGCCCGTTCGGGCAGAAGGCCAGTACGGCGGCGGCGGCCGGCGCGGCGGCGGTGGTCATCTACAACAACATCCCGGGCGACCTCTCCGGGACCCTCGGCAACGACTACACCCTGGACTTCGCCGCCGTCGGCGTCTCGCAGGCGCTCGGCCAGGAGCTGGTCGGCCAGGTCGCCGCCGGTCTGACCCTGCGGGTCTTCACCGACACCTTCCGGGGCCAGGCCACCACCGAGAACATCTTCGCCGAGTCGCGCTGGGGCGACCCGGGCAACGTGGTGATGGCGGGTGCGCACCTCGACTCGGTACCGGAGGGTCCGGGCATCAACGACAACGGCAGCGGCAGCGGGGCCCTGCTGGAGATCGCCGAGCAGCTGCGCTGGTTCCCCACCAGGAACAAGGTCCGGTTCGCGCTCTGGGGCGCCGAGGAGGCCAACCTGGTCGGCTCGACGTACTACATCGCCAACCTGCCGCAGGCGGAGCGGGACAAGATCGCCCTCTACCTGAACTTCGACATGGTCGGCTCGCCGAACTACGTCCGGTTCGTCTACGACGGCGACAACTCGGCCTTCCCGCCCGGCACCGGGTCCGCGGCCGGCCCGCCCGGCTCGGGAGCGATCGAGAAGCTCTTCCACGACTACTTCCGGTCGCAGCGGCTGGCCTCGGCCGAGACGCCGTTCTCCGGGCGCAGTGACTACGGACCGTTCATCGCGGCCGGGGTGGACATCCCGTCCGGCGGCCTCTTCACCGGGGCCGAGCTGGTCAAGACGGCCGAGGAGGCCCAGGTCTACGGCGGCACCGCCGGTGCCCCCTACGACTCGTGCTACCACCAGGCCTGCGACGACATCGACAACATCAGCCTGAAGGCGATCGACGAGATGTCCGACGCGGTCGCGCACGCGCTCATCACGTACGCCTACGACACCCGCAGCCTCCACACCCCGCTGACCGGACCGACCCGCGGCACCACCGCGCCGGCCGGTGGCGGTGGCGGCCTGCACGACGACCACGAGGTCGCGATCTGATTTTCGGTACCGGACGACGGGGCGGCGCACTCGCGCCGCCCCGTCGCCGTTACGTGAAACTGTCGGTGCTCCGGAGTTGGCGTGGCGCTCGTGAACGTCCCACCCGTAGCCTTGACCTCGTGGCTTCTCCGACCGATCCCGGAGGTCCGATGACCGCCGCCCCGATCGCCCTCGACCGGCCCGGCCCGCACGGCTACACCACGGCAAACCGCCGGTCCGGATGGACCTGCCCGCGCTGACCGCCCGCCGGGCAAAGTTGCTGGGTCAGCCGGTCAGGGAAGGCTGACCGGCGGCTACGCCGGCTCGTCGTCCATGCGCTGCCGGTTCGCCTCGATCCAGGCGTCCAGCGCCGCCGGGTCGTTCGGGTCGACGCCGTCGGCGATGAGCTGGGCCACCGCCGCCGTCGCCGGGCTTCGCCGCTCCCCGGTGGTGTAGAGCCGGACGAACTCCGGCACCATCTCCTCGATCGAGGTGTCGGTCTGGGACGCCGCCTCGCCCGGCAGTCCCCGCAGCCGGGCGGCGTACGCGGCCCAGCTCCGGACGACCCGGGGCAGCATCGCCGCGTCGTCCATGTCGAGTACCGCCCGCCGGTGCACCCAGTCGAGCAGGAACAACCCGGCCACCGCCGGGCTCCACCGCAGCGGGTCCGGGTCGGAGAAGGTCGCCGAGTGGTCCAACACCAGGCTGAGGCAGAAGTGCAGCGAGGCGAGGTCGGCCTCGGGCACCTCGGGCAGCCCGAACCGGGCGGCCTCGGGCGAGGCGAGGAAGGACCGGACCAGCCGGTCCCGCTCGGCCGTGGAGAGCGGTTCCGGCTCGTCGTCGACGGTGGCGGCCGGTGAGGGCCGGGGCAGCAGCGCCAGCCGGGCGCCGACCAGGGTCCGGTCGGTGGCCAGCGAGCCCTCGTCGGGCAGGTCCCCCAGCTCGTCGGTGATGACCAGATGCCGGGCCACCTCGCCGCGCAGCCGGGCCGGATCCTCCTCCCGGAACCAGGTCAGCGCGTCGCCGGCACACATCTCCCGGACCTGACCGAGGATCCGCTCGGCGGGACCGCCGACGAAGACGTCCTTGGTGATGCCGATGTTGTGGTCCACCAGGGCCACCACGGCGTGCTCCGGCCCGCCCGACGTGCTGTCGTCGTAGGCGAAGGTGGCGAGGTAGGAGGTCTGGTCGCCGTACACGTCGCCGTAGGCGTAGCTGCCGGTCAGGCGTACCTTGCCGAGCTGGCCCGACCAGGACGGCGCCTGCGCGCCGGGCTTGACCGAGGCGGCGCCAGCGGCGTCCGGCACCAGGGCCGCGAAGACGGTCCGGATCGTGGTCGCGGCGGCGGTACGCCGACGGGACGTCGCGGAGAGGAAGTCGCCCACGAAATCCCGGACGGCATTGTTGCGATCTTCCTCCGCGATCGCGTAGACGCTGCCCAGCAGTGCGGTGCCGAGCATCTCGGCGTCGAGTGCGCAGTCGAGCTTGGTCACGTCGCGGGCGGCATGCAGCACGGCTTCAAAGGGGGTCCGAGGCGAGGCCATGGACCGACCCTACGCCCGAGGACGCCGGTGCAGCACGAGCAGCGCGCCGGGGCCGAGCACGCCGAGCAACAGCGTGCCCCGGCTGGCGAGCAGATCGGCACTGCTCAGCGTGCCGATGTGCGCCAGGTGGAAGACCAGGTGCACGGTACTGAAGATCAGCAGCCCGCTCAGCACCACGACGGTGACCCGCCGGTCGTCGAACCAGGCGGCGGCCAGCAGCATCGCGCCCAGGGTCAGGAACGCCGCCCCGACGTCGGTCATCAGGTGTGAGTTGTACGGCGGGTAGCCGGCCGTCCAGGAGAGCCCGAAGCCGGGGAAGTTGTCGAAGAACCAGCGCGGTGCCAGCACGGCGGGCACCCCCCAGGAGATGTGCAGCACGCCGAGCAGCACCAGCCCGCCCCGGACGAGTATCGCCCGCCACCTGCCCGTGGTCGTCCCGCTGTGCCGCTCGCCGAGGACGCGGCGGCTCATCGGCGCCCGGCGGCGACGCCCAGCGCGGAGCGTGCCTCGGCGTACGCCCGCAGCACCTCGCGGACCGGGGTCACCACGTAGCCCCGGGCGGCCTCGGCCACCGCGTCGTGCATCCGGCCCTCGGCCCGCCACCGGGCCCGCCGGGCGGCCCACCTGATCACGGGCTTGACCAGCAGCGAGAGCAGTGCACCGCAGAGCAGGCCGCCGAGCAGCGCGACGGTGGGCAGCGGCGCCACCCCGACCATCGGATAGTCCAGCTCCGGCAGCCCGAGGGCGCGTACCGCGTAGCCGAGAAGCAGCCAGCCCAGGCCGACGACCGCGGTGACCGTGACCAGCCACTGCACCGCGTTGACCAGCCGCCACCAGACCGGCTGGCGGTCCATCCCGAGATCGGTGGTGGCGACGGCCCGGTCGAGCGCGTCGGGCAGGTCGGCCAGCCGGGACCGGGCCGCTGCGGTCACCGCCGCCGGCCAGGGGCTCGGCAGCGTCGCCCCGGCCCGGTCGGCGACCGCCCGGACGGCGAGTCCGACGGCGGAGCGCTGTGCCGCGCTCGGTTCGGGTACCGATGTCGCCCCGACCGACGGGCGCTCGATGATGCCCAGCAGCCCGCCGGGCTCCGCGGGACGTTCCGGCTCGGCGGGCGCCCCGGCCAGGTGCAGCCGGCGCAGCGGGTCGGGACGGAGCCGTCGCAGGCCCCGGGCCAGCGGCCAGCCGGTCGCGGCCACCGCCCGGTGCCGGTACGCCTGCTCGGTCGCCTCGGCCACCGCCGGTACGCCGGCCGCGGCGGCCAGCGCGTCGATCAGCCGGCGGATCGTCGGCCGGTCCACGTCGTCGTCGGCCCGTCCGGGGTCGACCAGTCCGGCGAGCCCCTCGATGACCGTGTCCACGTCTCCGGAGAGCCGCCGCAGCGCCGCCTGCCGCTGCGCGACCGCCTGCTCCAGGGCGCCCCGCAGCGGTGCCGTGCCGGCGTCGCCGAGCGCCGAGGTGGCGAGCACCGGTACCCCGGTGAGCTGGTCGGCGTCGACCAGCCGGCGCAGGTCGGCGAGCACCCGGGGCAGTTCGTCCGGGGACAGCCGGTCGGCCTGGTTGAGCACCACCACGGTGACGTCCCGGTGCCGGTGGAACTCGCGCAGGTAGCTGCGGTGCAGCACCTTGTCGGCGTACTTCTGCGGGTCGACCACCCAGACGACCAGGTCGACCAGGCCGAGCAGCCGGTCCACCTCGGAGCGGTGCGACCACTCCACCGAGTCGAAGTCGGGCAGGTCGAGCAGGACCAGGCCGTGCAGCGCCGCTTCGTCCGCACCGTCCAGCGCGCTCTCCCGGACGAACCGGTGCCGGGGCAGTACGCCGACCCAGTCGAGCAGCCGGGTCGCGCCGTCCAGCGGCCCCCAGACGCAGGCATGGGTGACCCCGGTGGTCGGCCGGCGTACCCCGACCGGCGACATCTCGAACCGGGCCAGGGAGTTGAAGAGGCTGGACTTGCCGCTGCCGGTGGCACCGGCCAGTGCCACCACGGTGTGGTTGAGCGAGAGTGCCAGCCGGGTGCCGGCCCGCTCGATCAGGGTGTGCGCCGCGACCAGCCGCTCGTCGGGCAGGTGGCCGTCGACGGCGCCGAGGAACCGGTTGACCGCGTGCAGGCGTTCGACCAGCCGATCCGGGTCGGCCCGCTGGTCGGGGCGGAACGCGTCCCGAACCCTGCCCAGGATGTCGGTCATCGGGCCTCCGCTCCGACCGTCCCGGCGGCGCCGGCCCGCGCGGCGTGGACCAGCCGGGCCGCCTCGCGGAGCTGGTCGCCGTGGCCGGCGTCGACGCCGGCCGTCGCGGTGCGGGCCAGGTAGCGGGCCGCCTCCTCGTCGAACAGCCGGTCGACCATCCCGAGCAGCTCGGCCCGGGCCCGGGTGGCCAGGCTGCGGGTCGCCTGGTCGCCGAAGATCGCTTCCAGTACCTTCTGCGCGGCGACCGTGGTGCCGCCGGCCGCCGCCACCTCCAGCCCGGTCGGGATGAACGCGGTGGAGGCGAAGGCGGCGATCATCACCGCCAGTCCGGTGGCGTTCACCGCGTACGCCGCGCTGCGGGCCACGAAACGCTTGTCGCCGCCCTGGGCGCGGACCAGCTCCAACACGCCGCGCTGCCAGTCCCGGACCAGCCGCTCGGCCCGTTCCGGCAGGTCCTCGCCCGGTCGGGACAGCTCGCTGGTGAGCAGCGCGGCGCCGGCCGGATGGGTCTGCCAGGCCGTGGCGGTCTGCTCGGCGGCCGTGGCGGCGGACTCCCGCAGCAGCGTGACGAGCTGCGACTCGATCGCGCTCCGGAGCTGGGCGTTGGGGGCGGGGCGACCGGTCACCGCGGCGACGAGCCGGTCACGGAGCTGGCCGACCCGGGCCTCCAGGGTGCGGAAGAGTTCACCGGTGCCGACGAACTCCTGCCAGCGGGCCAGCACCTCGCCGCGGAGCAGCCGGCCGTCCCGGAGCGCCTCCTCCACCGAGCGGCGGGCGCCCCGGTAGCCGCTCCGGACCCGTTCGTCCAGCGTCTGTGCGGCGTTCGCCTGCTGGTCGGCGGCGGTGGCCAGGCTGCCGACGGCCGGGCCGAGTGCGGCGACGGCACCGTCCAGGGTCTGCCGGATCACCGCCGCCCGGGCCTCCGAGTCGGCGGCGAGCCGACCGAACCAGGAGCGCAGCGGCTCGGTCAGCCGCCCCGGCAGCAGCCCCTGCCCGTCGACCACCGTCTCCGGGAGTACGAACAGCGGCGCGGCGCCGAGCTGGTGTTCGGCCAGCATCTCGGCCAGGTGCGCGGTCACCTCGTCGGTGGCGGCCGGTGGCACCCGGTCGAGGACCAGCGCGATCGCCGTACCGCGGAGTCGGGCGGTGTGCAGGAGTTCCCAGGGCACCGCGTCGGCGTACCGGGCGGCGGTGGTGACGAAGAGCCACAGGTCGGCGGCGGCGAGCAGTTGGGCGGCGAGCGCCCGGTTGGCGTCCACCACCGAGTCGATGTCCGGGGCGTCCAGGAAGGCCAGCCCGGCGGGCAGGGCGGGTGCGGTGACCAGGTGCAGGGTGTCCGGCAGGTCGCCGGGGGTGGTGGTCCGGGTCAGCCCGGGCAGCAGTTCGCCCTGCCGGAACCAGGCCGCGTCGAGCGGGCTACAGACCAGCACCGGCGAGCGGGTGGTCGGCCGGAGCACGCCGACACTGCTGACCCGGGCCTGCACCAGGCTGTTGACCAGGGTTGACTTGCCGGCGCCGGTCGAGCCGCCGACGACCACCAGCAGCGGCGCGTCGAGCCGGGCGAGTCGGGGTAGCAGGTAGTCGGCGAGCTGGGCCCGCAGCGCCGAGCCGAGCTGGCGGGCCTCGTCCGCTCCCGGCAGGGTCAGTGGATAGGCGGTGACGTCGATCGCGGTCCGCAGCCGGGTGAGCGCCCAGCGCAGGTCAGAGGCAGCGTCGCCGGCCGGGGGCCGGCCCTCCACGGCGGCGGGGACGGTCTCGGGCGGCGTGGGGACGGCCGGGGGCACCCGGTCCGCCGGACCGGCCGGGTCGCCGGCCGGTGGGTCCTGGAGGGTGGTATCGGCCTGCTCGCGATCCGCGTCGGCGATGGGGTTTTCCGGGCCGACCAGGGGCGTGCCGAGGCCGGTGGCCGGTTCGCCGTGGGTCGTCACGGGGTAAAGACTGCCCGATCCCTGCAACACAGACAACAGGCACCGTTGCTCGCGGATCAACGCACTGCCCGCCGTCGGTTTCCTGGCCGGCTGTCCGGATCCCCACGACCACTGTCGATGCCCGGCCGTGTCGAGGCATTCGCGGTGGTGGAAGCCGTGGTACGGGTTGCGTCGATGTGACTCAAGTCCGACTTTGCGCGTACGGCGGATCGTGGCACTATTGAGTCCGGTCCACTCAACTTGCGGTGGGTGTGCTGCGGGCGGTGCCCGTCACCTGCCTTGTAACGAAGCGAGGAAGCGAAGATGGCACGTGCGGTCGGAATCGACCTCGGCACGACGAATTCCTGCGTCAGCGTTCTCGAAGGCGGTGAGCCCACCGTCATCGCGAACGCCGAGGGCTCGCGGACGACTCCTTCGATCGTCGCGTTCGCCCGCAACGGCGAGGTGCTCGTCGGTGAGGTCGCCAAGCGTCAGGCGGTGACCAACCCGGACCGGACCATCCGGTCGGTCAAGCGGGAGATGGGCACCAACTGGTCCGTCGACATCGACGGTAAGAAGTACACCTCACAGGAGATCTCCGCCCGGACGCTGATGAAGCTCAAGCGGGACGCCGAGGCGTACCTGGGTGAGCGGATCACCGACGCCGTGATCACCGTTCCGGCGTACTTCAGCGACGCCCAGCGGACCGCCACCAAGGAGGCCGGGGAGATCGCCGGCTTCAACGTGCTGCGGATCGTGAACGAGCCGACCGCGGCGGCGCTGGCGTACGGGCTGGACAAGGGCTCCAAGGAGCAGACCGTCCTGGTCTTCGACCTCGGCGGCGGCACCTTCGACGTGTCGCTGCTGGAGCTGGCCGAGGGGGTCATCGAGGTCAAGTCGACCAGCGGTGACAACCACCTCGGTGGCGACGACTGGGACGAGCGGATCATCGACCACCTGGTGAAGACCTTCCGGGGCCAGCACGGGGTCGACCTGTCCCAGGACAAGATGGCGATGCAGCGGCTGCGCGAGGCGGCCGAGAAGGCCAAGATCGAGCTTTCCGCCGCCACCACCACCAGCATCAACCTGCCGTACATCACCGCCGGCCCGGCGGCTGGCGACGGTGCCCCGTCGGCGCCGCTGCACCTCGACGTGACGCTGACCCGGGCGGAGTTCCAGCGGATGACGCAGGATCTGCTCGACCGCTGCAAGGGTCCGTTCGACCAGGCCATCAAGGACGCCGGGGTCAAGGTCTCCGACGTCGACCACGTGATCCTGGTCGGCGGCTCGACCCGGATGCCGGCCGTCTCCGAGCTGGTCAAGCAGCTCACTGGCCGGGAGCCCAACAAGGGCGTCAACCCGGACGAGGTCGTCGCGGTCGGTGCCGCGCTCCAGGCCGGTGTGCTCAAGGGCGAGGTGAAGGACGTCCTGCTGCTGGACGTGACCCCGCTGTCGCTGGGCATCGAGACCAAGGGCGGCATCTTCACCAAGCTGATCGAGCGCAACACGACCATCCCGACCAAGCGCTCCGAGGTCTTCACCACGGCCGACGACAACCAGCCGTCGGTGCTGATCCAGGTCTTCCAGGGCGAGCGGGACATCGCGGCGTACAACAAGAAGCTCGGCACCTTCGAGCTGACCGGCCTGCCGCCGGCACCGCGCGGTGTGCCGCAGATCGAGGTCACCTTCGACATCGACGCGAACGGCATCGTGCACGTCAACGCGAAGGACCTCGGCACCGGCAAGGAGCAGTCGATGACGATCACCGGCGGCTCGGCGCTGCCGAAGGACGACATCGAGCGGATGATGCGGGACGCCCAGGACCACGCCGACGAGGACAAGCGGCGCCGGGACGAGGCGGAGACCCGCAACCAGGCCGAGCAGCTCCAGTGGCAGACCGAGAAGTTCCTCGCCGAGAGCGGGGACAAGCTGCCGGCCGAGCCGCGCGACAAGATCAACGAGGCGCTCGGTGACCTGCGCTCCGCGCTCGGCGGGACCGACCTGGAGAACGTCAAGTCGGCCCACGAGAAGCTGCTCAAGGTCTCCCAGGAGGCCGGCTCGCTGCTCTACGCGCAGCAGCAGGCCGAGCAGCCGGGGCAGCCGGGTGCCGCCGACGCGGGCCCGGAGGCCGGGCCGACCGGCGCCAAGAGCGGCGCCGACGACGTGGTGGACGCGGAGATCGTCGACGAGGACGACAAGAAGTGAACCCTTTTCCACCTGGACCGCGCGGCGCTCACGCACCGTATCCGACCCTACGGTCCATCGGACCGCAAGGGGAGGTTGAAGAAGGTTCGGTGATGACGCGTTCCCCGCGTACCCGGGCTGGCCGTAAGCACAACGGATCGAGGTAGCTGAATGACGGACAAGCCACGAGCCGCCGAGCCGGAGTCCACCGGATCGGCGCCGGGTGGCTCCGCGCCCGCCGGCCCTGCCTCGGGCACGGACGGCGAGGGCGTCGTCATCCGGAACAACCGGAAGATCAACCCGACCGGCGACCAGCCGGGCTCGGGCGGTACGACCGACGGGACCACCCTGGCGGCGAAGGATCCGAACCCGGATCCGGAGCCGCCGGGTGACACCGAGCCGGTGGTGGCCGCCGGAGAGGTGGACGACACCGCGTCAACCGGTGCCGCGGCTTCGGTCGACGACGCGAAGTCGGCCGAGGGCGGGTCAGAGGTGGCGGACGACGCGACCACCGGTCCGGGCGACGTGACCGTCGACGACTCCGGGGCGGCGACCACCGACCCGGCCACCCCGGTGGTCGACGACACCGAGCTCGCCGAGGTGCTGGCGGCGGAGCGACCGTCCGGCGCCGACGGACCGGTGGTGGACGCCCCGGCCACGCCGGTCACCGAGGCCACCGCCGACGTCGACGGTCCGGGCCCGCTCGGCGCCGAACTCGCCGCGCTGCGGGCCGAGCTGGACGAGCGGACCAGGGACCTCCAGCGGGTGACCGCGGAGTTCGCCAACTACCGCAAGCGGATGGACCGGGAGCGGGCCAGGGACGCGGACCGGGCCACCCGGGTCGTACTGGCCGCGCTGCTGCCCGTACTCGACGACCTGGATCGGGCCCGCGAGCACGGTGACCTGGTCGGGCCGTTCGGCACGGTGGCGGAGCAGTTGAACACCGCCCTGGCCAAGTTCGGGCTGACCCCGTTCGGCGAGAAGGGCGACCCGTTCGACCCGAACCAGCACGAGGCGGTCGCGCACCAGACCTCGGCCGAGGTCACCGAGCCGACCTGTGTCGAGGTGTTGCGGCGGGGCTACCAGGTCAACGATTCGCTGCTGCGGCCCGCGCTGGTCGCGGTGGCCGATCCGGAGCCGGAGTGAGCGCTCCGGCGGTCGAGGAAACCGGGTCGAAGCGAGGTTGAGCCGGTGCGCCGCGGGGGGGGGGGGGGCGCCCCCCCCCCCCCCCCCCGCCACAGGGGAAGGAGGTGGACGACCGATGAGTTCCAAAGACTGGCTGGAGAAGGACTTCTACGCCGTACTGGGGGTGGACAGGTCCGCCTCTCCTGACGAGATCAAGAAGGCCTACCGCAAGCTGGCCAGGGAATCGCACCCGGACCACAACCCGGGTGACGCCCAGGCCGAGGAGCGGTTCAAGGCCGTCTCCGAGGCGTACGACGTGCTCGCCGACGCGCGCAAGCGCAAGGAGTACGACGAGATGCGCTCGCTCTTCGGGTCGGGCGCGTTCCGCCGCAACGCCCGGTCGGGCGGGCCCGGCGGATATCCGTTCGACGTGTCGGACCTCTTCGGCGGTGTTGGCCAGCCGGGCGGTGCGGCCGGCGGGGACCGTCGGTTCGGTGGGGCGGGCTTCTCCGACCTGTTCAGCTCGATCTTCTCCGGCGGGGGTCCCACCCGGACCCGTGGCCCGGCCCGGGGCCGGGACGTGGAGGCCGAGGTCATGCTCGACTTCGACGACGCCGTACGCGGGGTGACGGTGCCGTTGACGCTGCGCGCTCCCGGTGTCTGCGACACCTGCCACGGTGACGGCGCCAAGCCGGGTACGCTGCCCCGGACCTGCCCGCAGTGCCGGGGCGCCGGAGTCGTCACCCGCAACCAGGGCTCGTTCAGCTTCTCTGAGCCGTGCCGGGAGTGCCAGGGCGTCGGCACGATCGTGGACGAGAAGTGCCCGGAGTGCCGGGGCACCGGCGGGGTGACCAAGTCCCGCACGCTCAACGTGCGGTTTCCGGCCGGGGTCGCGGACGGCCAGCGGATCCGGCTCGCCGGCCGGGGTGAGCCCGGTGACCGGGGCGGCCCGCCCGGCGACCTGTACGTCCTGGTCAAGGTCCGCGAGGACGACCTCTTCGGGCGCAGCGGCGACGACCTGACCCTGACCGTGCCGATCACCATCGCGGAGGCGGTGCTCGGAACGGACCTGCGGGTGCCCACGCTGGACTCGGCGGTGACCCTGCGGGTGCCGCCGGGCACCCCGAGCGGCCGTACGCTGCGGGCCCGGGGCAGGGGTGTGGTGAGGCGGGACGGCCAGGCCGGTGACCTGCTGGTGACCGTGGAGATCGTGGTCCCCGAGCAGCTCTCCCCGGAGGCCAGGAAGGCGCTGGAGGAGTTCGCCGCGCAGACTCCGGCGGCGGCACGGGAACATCTCGACGTCCGGGTGCGTCGTTTCAACTGAGCTGTTGGCAACGCGGAGGTGATCAAGGTGGCCGAGGAGTATGTCGTCGTCTCGATCGAGCAGGCGTCCGACGCCAAGGTTTTGATGATCTCGGTCGCGGCCCGGATGGCCGGCATGCACCCGCAGACCCTGCGCCAGTACGACCGGATGGGGCTGGTGCAGCCCGGTCGCGCCCCGGGCGGCGGTCGCCGGTACAGCGCCCGGGACGTCGCACTCCTCCGTGAGGTGCAGCGGCTCAGCCAGGACGACGGTGTCAACCTGGCCGGCATCAAGCGGATCATCGTGCTGGAGCAGATGGTCGACGAACTCCAGCAGCGGATCGCCGGCCTACAGGCCGAGCTGGAGGCCGCCTATCGCCGGGTGGCCGAGCTGGAGGCGCTCGGCGGGCTGCCCCGCCGGGACCTGGTGCCGACCAGCCGGCCCTCGACCGCGCTGGTGGTCTGGCGCCCCCGCCGCACCTCGGGCCCGTCGGCCTGACCTCTCCGGCTGCTCCGAAAGCACTACGCCGGGTGTTTCGGGAACATTACGCCCGATTCTCGGAATCCGTTAGCCAGAAGGCTCGGAAACCATTACCCCGGGGAGCCCGGGAGGCTTCACCGTACATAGCGGTGGCGTCGGAGTCCGCTGTACCGCCGGTCTCCGGCATCTTTCTCCGTACGCTCCCGGTGAAGGTCATGAAGCGTCTTGTCCATCCGGCCCGGTCCGGGTAAGGGGTGGCGGGCCGCCGAGTCGTGTCTTGGTGCCGCGCTATGACGCGGCTCTGCGGATGCTTGTGACCCGAGCGAAGGAACTGATCAACAGTTTCCGGAATGTGCACGGTTACAAGATTGTTTAATTGACGGCTATCAATGTTCTGACTATGGTGGGCTGCGGGCGCGACCGCATCGCGACGACCGGAAGGGAACTACCATGTCCAACGTGATGGCTGTCGGCGGCGTACTCGCGGCATTGTTTGCCTCGACGGTAGCTACCGAGCCTTTGGTGACTCCTGCCGAAAGGGTCACCATCAGCGTGGAGACCGTCAATGGATCGGGCTGCCCGGCGGGGACGGCCGAGGTGAGCACCGCAGCCGACAACACGGCCTTCACGGTGAGCTACAGCGACTACTTCGTGCTGGCCGGTGCCGGGGCGAAGCCGACCGAGTTCAGGAAGAACTGCCAGCTCAATCTGCGGGTCAACATCCCACAGGGGCTCACCTTCGCGGTGGCCCAGGTGGACCTGCAGGGCTTCGCGTACCTCCAGCGGGGAGCCAGCGGCTCGCAGCACTCGCACTACTACTGGATGGGCAGTTCGTCGACCGCGCAGACCAGCCACGAGTTCACCGGGCCGTACAGCGGCGGCTGGCGCACCTCCGACCGGGCGGCTGCCCTGGTCTACGCACCCTGCGGCGAGGCGCGCAACCTCAACGTCAACACCGAACTGCGGGTCGATGGCGGCAGCGCCGACAACGGCACGAGCTTCATGACCATGGATTCGAGCCGGGGCAGTGTGCGCAGTGTCTACCACCTCAGCTGGAAAGAGTGCTGACCGCGCCGCCGTAAACGCGTCCCCCGGCGGCAGTTTGTCGGGTTAGCGCGAATCAGGGCCCCCGGGCCGGCCGATGGAATTGTGAATGTCCATCGAGCCTGGCCCGGGGGCCCTGTGTATTCGGTTGCGGGTCGTAGTACCACCCTTTCGGTCAATACGCATTCAACTTTAAGACATTGACGCAGTTCAATAAATAGAGTTAAGGTGTGCCTGCGCGCGCGACATTATCGCCACGATCGGGAGGGAACCCATGATCAGTGTGCTGGCCATTGGCAGTCTCGTTGCCTCGATGCTCGGCGGGATTGTCATCCCGACGGATCCGCCCGTGGAGCCTCCGGACGAGAAGATTGTCATCGAGGTTATTACCATCAATGGTTCGGGTTGCCCGGCCGGGACCGCGGCCGTCGCGGTCGCCCCCGACAACACCGCCTTCACGGTGACCTACAGCGACTATCTCGCCCAGGTCGGCGTGGGGGCGCGGCCGACCGACGCCCGGAAGAACTGCCAGTTGGCCTTGCAGGTGCACGTCCCGGAGGGCTTCACCTACGCCATTCTCCAGGCCGACTACCGCGGCTACGCCTACCTGGCGAACGGTGCAACCGCGGTGTCGCGGGCCAACTACTACTTCCAGGGCTCCTCGCCGACGACGTACAAGAACCACAACTTCAGCGGCCCGCTGGACGACAGTTGGCAGACGACCGACACCTCCGAGCTCACTTCGGTGAGCTACGCGCCCTGCGGCGAGATGCGCTTCCTCAACATCAACACCGAGCTGCGGGTGAACGTCGGGACGTCCAACCCGGCGACCACTACCAGCTTCATGGCGATGGACTCGACCGATGGTGGCATCAACACCATCTACCACTTCGCATGGAAGAAGTGCGAAGAGTCCTGACGTGAAGCCTCCGGGTTGGGATGCGGGAATCTGCTCCGGCATCCCGGCCCTGGGGACGGGGCCCGCCCGGTCGGCGTTGTCCGGGCCGTGCGGGCACCGGCGAAGAGGGTCATCCGATCGTTGGATGACGTTTGATACATCGCGCGGGCAACGGCTCGCGCGACGGTGACCGAAGGGAGCCCCGGAAATGTTGCACACATTAGTCATCGGCAGCCTGGCGGCGTCGTTAATGGGTCTGCCGGTACTCGCCGATCCCGTACCGACCACGAATCCGCCGGCAGAGCGCATCACGATCGAGATCGTGACGGTCAACGGGTCGGGTTGCCGGCTCGGCACGGCGGCGGTCGCCACGGCGCCGGACAACACCGCCTTCACGGTGACCTACAGCGACTATCTCGCCCAGGCCGGCGCGGGTGCCCTGCCGACCGACTTCCGGAAGAACTGCCAACTGGTCCTCAAGGTGGACGTCCCGGGTGGCTTCACGTACGCGATCGGGCAGGCCGACTACCGCGGCTTCGCCCATCTCGAACGCGGTGCCAGCGGCATGCAGCGGGCGAGTTACTACATCCAGGGCACGTCGCCGACGGCGGCCCGGACGCACAACTTCGCCGGCCCGGTCAGTGACAGTTGGCAGACGACCGACACCACGGACGTAGCCTCGCTGGTCTACGCCCCCTGTGGCGAGGTGCGGCTGTTCAACATCAACACGGAGCTGCGGGTGAGTCGGGGTACGTCGGACCCGAAGTCGACCAGCTTCATGATGATGGATTCCACCGACGGCGGAGTCAGCACGACGTACCACTTCAACTGGATGCGGTGCGAGTAGACCTCGCCGGGACCGGGTCCCGGCGTGCCCGAGCCAGGGCAACATCCACGCGCACCGGTACGGCAGCCGCCGTCCGGCGTCGCGACGGCTCAAGCGAAGAACTCGGCTGGCGCTCGTCGAGAGGTGCTTCGAGCGCCAGCTCTTCCTGCCGGACCTCCGGGCCAGTGACCCCGAAGGGTCCTCTCCCGGCCCGCTGCCCGGTTTCCGGCACACGGGACCGGTGAGATCAGTAACCTGACCCGTGGTGCGGCTTCCGCAGTTCGCGGTCCTCCGGTATGCAGGTCAGGTCCCGTGCTCCGCACCGGCACCAGAGGTGGCCGGTGGTCCGGGGTCCACGGGGGGTCCCGGCCCACCGCTCGTCCGGCCGACCCGGGTCAGCTCAGCCGGCGGGACTGCCGGACCAGGCCGCCCTCGCACCAGTCGCGGTAGTCGAACAGTTCCGGCCTGGCCTGGAGCATCCGGGTGTTGTGCGCCCAGATGACCATCGGCTCGTCGCCGAGCCGCTCGGCCTGCTCGACCAGCTTCCGCAACCGCCGCTTCGGATGGGCCTGGAACTTGGTCCGGATGCCGTCCGCGGCATAGATGTAGAGGCAGTGCAGCGCGAACCGGCGGGCCGGACACGACCGGTCCATCGCCAGCTCGAACAGCGTGCCGATCAGCCGGTCGCCGGAGACCAGCAGGTCCCAGTCCTTCGGCATCGTATGCAGCGGGACCGAGTCCGGTTCGTAGGCCCAGGCACGAAGCTCGGTGGGGGACGGGTCTACCGGGTTGGCAAAGCCCCGGAACGCAGAGTCCTGCACGCTCAACGGGCCGCCTTTCCGCTCGCGCGGCTGCCGGGCACCCCGGCCCCCGCAAGACCTGTGGCTACTGCGGCGACACGGTAACGCGCTGTTGCCAACCTGCGAAAGGGCCGCCAAGTGCTATTTCATCAACCCGTTACGCGTTGGTGGAACCGACCGAACGGTGATCCCGACATGTGGAGCGCGGCACCCGCCGCGCCCCAGCTCACTCCGCCGCCGGAGCCGGTGTCGGCGCGGCGGCGGCGGCGGACCGCCGCAGCCACCGCTTGAACCAGCCGAAGTCGGGCAGCCGGGCCAACATCGGACCGGTGATCACCGTGATCAACACGTACGCGGTCGCCAGCGGACCGAGTTGCGGATTGACCACACTGGTGGTGACGGCCAGCCCGGCGATGACGATGGAGAACTCGCCGCGCGGCGACAGCGCCAGTCCGGTCCGCCAGCGGCCCGGGCGCCCGATGCCGACCCGTTTCGCCGCCAGGTAACCGGTCAGCACCTTGGTGGCCATGGTGACCACGGCCAGCGCGAGCGCCGGCAGCAGCACCGGCGGGATGGCCCGGGGGTCGGTGTTCAGGCCGAAGAAGACGAAGAAGACGGCGGCGAAGAGATCGCGCAGCGGCGAAAGCAACTCCGTCGCGTTGTGTGCGACCGGACCGGAAAGCGCGATGCCGACCAGGAAGGCGCCGACCGCCGCCGACACCTGGAGCCCGGCCGCGAGTCCGGCGACCAGCAGGGTCAGCCCGAATACGCCGAGCAGCAGCGCCTCCGGGTCCCGGGCGGAGAGCATCCGGGAGAGGAAGTTGCCGTACCGGATCGCCACCACCAGCACCACGACCACGGTGAAGACCGCGATGGCCAGCGCGATACCCCCGCCGAGCAGGCTCTGACCGCTGAGGATCGCGGTGACCAGCGGCAGGTAGAGCGCCATCGCGAGGTCCTCGATGACCAGCACCGACAGGATGACCGGAGTCTCCCGGTTACCGAGTCGGCCGAGGTCGGCCAGTACCTTGGCGATGACGCCGGACGAGGAGACCCAGGTGACCCCGGCCAGCACTACCGCACCGACCCAGCCCCAGCCGAGCAGCAGCCCGAAAGCCGCCCCCGGCAGCGCGTTGAGCACGCCGTCGACCAGTCCGGCCGGCGCCGCGGCGCGCAGGTTGCCGACCAGTTCGCCGGCGGAGTATTCCAGGCCCAGCATGACCAGCAGCAGGATCACACCGATCTCGGCGCCGACCTCGAAGAATTCCTCGCTGGCCGAGAGCGGCACCAGCCCGCCGTGCCCGAAGGCGAGCCCGGCGAGCAGATAGAGCGTGATCGGTGAGAGCCCGATCCGCCGGCTGAGTCGGCTGAGCAGTCCGAGGACGAACAGCAGCGCACCGACCTCGATGAGCAGGACAGTGGTGTGATGCATTTCCCGTCAGCCGTCCGGGTCGGTCTCGGCGAGGATCGCGGTGACACCGTCTAGTCCCTGGCGGGTGCCGACCACGACCACGACATCGCCGGCCTCGAACCGGAAGGTCGGATCGGGTGAGGCGATCACCTCGCGTTCCCGGAGGACAGCGACGATGGATGCGCCGGTACGGGTGCGGGTCTGCGTGTCACCCAGCCGCCGGCCGACGTACCGCGAGCCGGCCGGGATGGCGATCTGCTCGGTGAGCAGCCCGGCGGCCTGCTGGCGCAGCCCGGAGAGCTGGCCGAGCATCAGCGAGGCGCCGAGAATGTCGGCCAGCGCCTCCGCCTCGTCGTCGGTGAGGGGGACATCGGCGGTGCAGGCGTCCGGATCGTCGGGGTCGTACAGCACCAGATCCCGTCGGCCGTTGCGATGCGTGACCACACCGAGCCGGCGTCCGGAGGCGGTGACCACGTCGTGGCGTACGCCGATCCCGGGCAACGCCGTCTGCTCCACACGTACTCGCACGTAACCAACCGTACCCGTCCGTCGATCGAGGGCTGCATGGGCCGGGCCCGCCCCGGTGGCGGATCGGTCCGGAACCGTACCGTCGGTCGGGGGTCGGTGCTCTGTGGAGGTGACCGATGCGCGTTTCCGAAGGACGTACCGGGTCGGTGCCGGCGGCGGTCCTCACCGTCGCACTCGTCGCCGGCTGCGCCGCCGGCCCGATCGGGGACGCGTCGGTCTCGCCGGACGGCGGGTGGATCTGGCGGACGACGGCGCTGCCCGAGGTCGACGGCGACCTCGGGGACGTGCTGCCGGTGTTGGCGGCCGACGGCGACGCCTGGCTGGTCGGGTACCACGCCGAGGACCGGACCCGGGCGCATCCGCCCGGCGGCGGGGTGTGGCTCGGGCTCGGCTCCGGTACCGAGCGGCGGTGGGTCGAGGTGCGGTTGGCTCGAATGTGACCGACGTCACGACATTGGAGTTGAGTGGAATAGACTCAACTCTGGTTGTGTCGTTCGTACTGGAGGTGGTGTCGCCGGGCGGCGGCGTCACCGCCCGCCACGCTGCCGATGCCGGCCCGTGCCACGGCCGGCGAACCGTATTGGGAGCCCATGAACGCCGAACGTCTCACCACGAAGAGCCGCGAAGTCATCACCGGCGCCGTCGCGACGGCGAACCAGCGCGGCCACGCCACCGTCGAACCGTGGCACCTGCTGCTGTCCCTGCTGGACACCGGCGGGTCCACCGCCGCCGGGCTGCTGCGGGCGGTCGGGGCGAATCCGGCCGACATCCGGCGGGCCGCCGCCCGGGCCGTGGAGAACCAGCCGGCCGCCCGGGGATCCAGTGTCGCCGAGCCGAGCCTGTCCCGCGAGTTCGTCAACGCGATCGGCGCGGCCGAACAGATCGCCCGGCCGCTCGGCGACGAGTACACCTCGACCGAGCACCTGCTGGCCGGGCTGGCCCGGGTCGGCGGCGCGGTCGCGAACACCCTCAAGCAGGCCGGCGCCACCGAGGAGAACCTGGTCGCCGCCTTCCCCACGGTACGCGGCGGCGACCGCCGCGTCACCACCGCCGACCCCGAGCAGACCTACCAGGCGCTGGAGAAGTACGGCGTCGACCTGACCGCGAGCGCCCGGGACGGGAAGATCGACCCGGTGATCGGCCGGGACGCCGAGATCCGCCGGGTGGTCCAGGTGCTCTCCCGGCGTACCAAGAACAACCCGGTGCTGATCGGCGAGCCGGGCGTCGGCAAGACCGCGATCGTCGAGGGGCTGGCCCAGCGGATCGTCGCCGGTGACGTCCCCGAGTCGCTCCGGGACAAGAAGCTGGTCTCGCTCGACCTCGGCGCGATGGTCGCCGGTGCGCAGTACCGGGGGCAGTTCGAGGAGCGGCTGAAGTCGGTGCTGGAGGAGATCAAGAACTCCGACGGCCAGGTCATCACGTTCCTCGACGAACTGCACACCGTGGTCGGCGCCGGCCGGGGCGAGGGCTCGATGGACGCCGGCAACATGCTCAAGCCGATGCTGGCCCGGGGTGAGCTGCGGATGGTCGGCGCGACCACCCTCGACGAGTACCGCGAGCACATCGAGAAGGATCCGGCGCTGGAGCGGCGTTTCCAGCCGGTGCTGGTCGGTGAGCCGACCATCGAGGACACCATCGGCATCCTGCGTGGACTCAAGGAGCGCTACGAGGTGCACCACGGCGTACGCATCACCGACGCCGCGCTGGTCGCCGCCGCCAGCCTCTCCGACCGGTACATCACCGAACGGTTCCTGCCGGACAAGGCGATCGACCTGGTCGACGAGTCCGCCTCCCGGCTCCGGATGGAGATCGACTCCCGGCCCACCGAGGTGGACGAGATCGAGCGGGCGGTACGCCGGCTGGAGATCGAGGAGATGGCGCTCGCCAAGGAGCCCGACCCGGCCTCGGCCGAGCGGCTCGAACGCCTCCGCAAGGAGCTGGCCGACAAGCGCGAGCAGCTCACCGCGCTCAGCGAGCGCTGGCGGCTGGAGAAGGAGCACATCACCCGGATCTCCACCGCCAAGGAAGAGCTGGAGCGGCTCGGCGGGGAGGCCGAGCGGGCCGAGCGGGACGGCGAGCTGGAACGCGCCGCCGAGCTGCGCTACGGCCGGATCCCCGAGCTGAAGGCCGCGCTGACCCGGGCCGAGGGCGAACTCGCCGGGTTGCAGACCGACGGGGCGATGCTCAAGGAGGAGGTCGGCGCCGACGACATCGCCGCGGTGGTCGCCTCCTGGACCGGCATCCCGGCCGGCCGGCTGATGGAGGGCGAGACCGCCAAACTGCTCCGGATGGAGTCGTCGCTCGGCGCCCGGGTGGTCGGCCAGGCCGAGGCGGTCGCCGCGGTCTCCGACGCGGTACGCCGGGCCCGCGCCGGGGTCGCCGACCCGGACCGGCCCACCGGCAGCTTCCTCTTCCTCGGCCCCACCGGCGTCGGCAAGACCGAGCTGGGCAAGGCGCTCGCCGAGTTCCTCTTCGACGACGAGCGGGCCATGGTCCGGATCGACATGAGCGAGTACGCCGAGAAGCACTCGGTGGCCCGGCTCGTCGGTGCCCCGCCCGGCTACGTCGGCTACGAGGAGGGCGGACAGCTCACCGAGGCGGTGCGTCGCCGGCCGTACTCGGTGATCCTGCTGGACGAGGTGGAGAAGGCGCATCCGGACGTCTTCGACGTACTGCTCCAGGTGCTCGACGACGGCCGGCTCACCGACGGCCAGGGGCGTACCGTCGACTTCCGCAACGCCATCCTGATCCTCACCTCCAACCTCGGCTCGGCGGTCGTCTCCGACCTGACCCTGGGTGAGGAGGAGCGCCGGGAGGCGGTGCTGGCGGTGGTCCGCTCGCACTTCAAGCCGGAGTTCCTCAACCGGCTCGATGACATCGTGGTCTTCGCCTCGCTCACCGGGCAGGAACTGCGCGGGATCGTGGACATCCAGCTCGACCGGCTGCGGCGGCGGCTCGCCGACCGGCGGCTCGGCCTGGACGTCACCGACGCGGCCCGGAGCTGGCTGGCCGAGCACGGGTACGACCCGATCTACGGTGCCCGGCCGCTGCGCCGGCTGGTGCAGTCGGCGATCGGCGACCGGTTGGCCAGGGCGCTGCTGGCCGGCGAGGTGCGCGACGGCGACACCGTCCGGGTCGACCTGGCGGACACCAAGGAGTCGCTGACCGTCGTCCGGGTCTGAGCACACCGCCGGCGGGGCCGGCCCGACCCCATGGCGGACCGGGCCGGCTCCGCCGTCCGTCGGTGAGCCTGAGCGCTCCAGCGCCCCGCCCGGCGAGCGCTCCGGGCCGGGCCGGGTCACCATTGGTGGCATGACCGAGTTTCCGGGACAGGTCGACGACCTGACGACGGCGGTACGCGAACTCGCCGGTGCCGACGTCGTCGCGTTCGGCGGAGTGGGCCTCGCCGGCCAGGTGCTGGTGCCGACCGAGGCGTACCGGACCGTCGAGGCGGCACTGCCCGACCGGGCCGAGGAGATCCGTCCCCGGCTGACGTGGTTGCTGGCGAACGGCTCGGCCGCCGGCAAGGCGTACGCGGCGACGCTGCTCGACCGGGTGGACCCGGCGGCCGCCCGGGAAGCCTGGCGGGGACTGCTCGGTGACCGGGCCGAGCTGACCACCTTCAGCGGCTGCCTGATGGACCGGACCACCCTGGGCGAGTACGCCGCCGCCCGGCTCGACCAGGACTGACGCCGGTCCGGCCGGCTCCCCGCCGCACGGGCGGCGGTTCACCCCCGGTCGACGGGACCGATACCGATACGGTGGTCCGGAATCTGGGAGTTTCGATCCGGGAACACTCGACCCGCACAAACCGGTCCCGGGACCCCGAGCCGGGGACCCGAGCCAGGAAAGGAGAGCCGTGTCGGAACCAGCCAATCCCGCGCCGACCGCGAGGCCGCGCCCGGGCACCGTCACCAACGCCAGCTATCTGCTCTATCTGGCGGCCGCCCTGATCGCCGTCTCGGCGGCGGTCAGCCTCGCCACGCTCGCCACCGTCTCGACCATCTTCCGCGAGGAGTACGCCGGCACCTCCGCCGAGGGCGCCGAGGGCTTCGCCGTCGGCGCCACCGTGTTCAGCGCCGTGCTGCAACTGCTGATCGCCATCGGCCTGGTGGTGCTGGCTCTGCTGAACAACCAGGGCCGCAACGGCGCCCGGATCGCCACCTGGGTGGTCGCCGGGATCGGAGTCTGCTGCACCGGGTTCGGTGCCGCTGGCACGGCGCTCTCCGGGATGGGCGCCGGCGGCGGCTCCACAGGGGACCTTCCGGACGGGGCCGAGATCCAGCGCCGGCTCGAGGCGGAATTGCCCTCGTGGAGCGAGCCGCTCACGCTGATCTGCTCGATCGTCGCGCTGCTGGCGCTGATCGCCGCGATCATCCTGCTCGCACTGCCCGCGTCGAACGAGTTCTTCCGCAAGCAGCCGGCCGGCTGGGAGCCGCCGGTGCCGGGCGCGGCGTACCCGGGCCAGCCGCCCTACCCGGGCCAGGGGCCGACCTCCGGCACCGACCCCGGGTACCCGCAGTATCCGCCGGCCGGACCGCCGTCGAACCCGCCCGGCAACCCGCCGTCGAACCCGCCCGGCAACCCGCCGTCGAACCCGCCCCCCAACCCACCGGCGAGCTGAATTCCCGCACCACGGATCCCCCGGTCGGCACCGGCTGCCGGGGGATCCGGCACGTCCGGCCGTCGGCGGCGACCGGGGGGGGGTGCGGCGGGTGCGGCGGTCGGCCTCCGATCGCGCCGGCGGAGCCTCTCCTCGCCCGGTGACGGTCTTTTCCGATTCGGGGCGCTCCGCTACGTTGTGGGAGCGGTACCGCCGCTGCGGTGGGCCCCGCAGGTGCGGCCGTACGGTGCGCCTCGCGTCGCGGTCCGCCCCGACCGGTGCCCGGTCCCGCCGTACGCCAGCGAAGTCGTCGAGGTGAGGAAGCCAGTGGCAGAAGCCGTTTCCCCGTCGGGCGCCGGTTCCGGGGCCGGTCAGCGTCCCGGGGCGGGCCGGAGCGGAACCCGCCGCGCCCTGATCACCGGCGCCACGGCCGGGATCGGTGCCGCGTTCGCCCGGCGGCTCGCCGCCGACAGGTACGACCTGCTGCTGGTGGCCCGGGACGGCGAACGGCTCGCCGAGTCCGCCGCCGAGCTGACCGCCCGGCACGGCAACACGGTCGAGGTCCTCTCCGCCGACCTGGCCACCGACCAGGGGTGCGGCTCGGTCGAGGAGCGGCTCTCCGACGCGTCGGCGCCGGTCGACATGCTCGTCAACAGCGCGGGGATCAGTCTCAACCGCTCCTTCCTGCACTCGACGGTCTCCGACGAGTCCCGGCTGCTCCGGCTGAACGTGCACGCCGTGCTCCGGCTGACCCTCGCCGCCCTGCCCGGGATGACCGAGCGGCGCCACGGGGCAGTGATAAATGTCTCTTCCGTCGCGGGCTTCGGGCCGGTCATGCCCGGGTCGACGTACCCGGCCAGCAAGGCGTGGGTGACCAACTTCAGCGAGTCGGTGGCCCAGTCGGTCCGGCCGATGGGCGTACGGGTGATGGCGCTCTGCCCCGGCTACACGCGTACCGAGTTCCACGACCGGGCCGGCATCAACATGTCGAAGACGCCGGACTGGATGTGGCTACGCGCCGACGACGTGGTGCGGGACGCCCTTCGTGACCTGGATCGGGACCGCATGGTCAGCGTCCCGGACTGGCGGTACAAGGTGGCGGTCTTCGGCCTGCGGCACGCCCCGGGCCGGATCTGGCGGGCGGTGGCCAAGGACGCCCGGGGCCGGACCGGTCGCGGAGAGTTGTGATCCGGCCGCACGACGCGGTTCCGGCGTTCCTACGGCTGCGATGACGACGGCGCGCGTAGGCAAGATTCAGTGCGGAGAGTAGCCGATTTTTCGGCCCATCGGCCACCGTCAGACCGACGCGAACGGCCCTCCCGCCGGGTCGGCCATTCGGCTCTCACCTTGGCGCAGTACCCTTACCGGCCATGGGGGACCACGACGACCTGCGTAAATTCATCACTGACCTTGCCGTCGTGCACGGTCGGGTGGTGCTGTCCTCTGGTCGTGAGGCGGACTGGTACGTCGATCTGCGGCGCGTGACCCTGCATCACGCGGCGGCACCGTTGGTCGGCCGGATCATGCTCAGCCTCACGGCGGACTGGGATTACGACGCGGTTGGCGGCCTGACGTTGGGTGCGGACCCGATCGCCGTCTCGATGCTGCACGCCGCCTCGGCGACGTCGCGTCGACTCGACGCTTTCGTGGTGCGCAAGGCCGGCAAGACGCACGGGTTGCAGCGCCGGATCGAGGGTCCGGAGGTGAGTGGTCGCCGGGTGTTGGCGGTGGAGGACACCTCCACCACGGGAAGCAGCGTGCTGACCGCAGTGGAGGCGTTACGGGAGGCCGGAGCCGAGGTCGTGGGCGTGGCGGTTATTGTTGATCGTGGTGCGGGCGACGCCGTACGAGCCGCCGGATTGCCATACCGGGCAGCCTATACGTTGGCTGACCTCGGCCTAGTGGCCTAAAAGTTTGCCGATTCGGATCTGCTGATATGCAGGCGGGTCGATGCTGCTGGTGGAAGGATGGAATACGTGGGAACTGCGTTGGCCGAAATGACTATGCCTCAGATCTCGCCGCTTGCCGGCGAGCCGATCGAGCGCGCCGACGCTGAGCGGCTGGCGGGGGTCCTCAAGGCCCTTGCCGACCCCGCTCGGCTTCGGCTGCTCAGCCTGATCCAGTCGGCACCGGAGGGCGAAGCGTGCGTGTGTGACCTCACCGCGCCGCTTGGTCTCTCCCAGCCGACGGTCAGCCATCACCTCCGTATCCTCACCGAAGCCGGCTTGCTGGAGCGGGAGAAGCGGGGCGTGTGGGCTTACTACCGCCTGGTGCCGACGGCGATCGCCACGATCGCCGATCTGCTGACCCCGCCGCGTAAGCGGGCCACCAAGAAGGCCCGCTGAATCAGTGGCCGGCCCGTCTGGTGTCCGCCCTGTGCAGGACGGCGCCAGACGGTCCAACCGCTGCTGACGCGGTGGGGCGGAGCGGGCTTCCGGCGTGAACTATCTCCAGGGAGACCTGCGAGATCAGCTCGCGTACGTCGGGCAGGACGTCGTCCGGACCGGTCTCGTGGTCGGTTCCGGCGGCAACCTGTCCGCCCGGTTGCCCGACGGCGATTCCTGCTGGGTGACCGCTGGCGGCACCTGGCTGGATCGGCTTGACCGTCCATCCTTCGTCCGAGTGCGCATCCCGGATGGTTCCGTCCTTACGGACTATCCGGCTCACTCAGACGTTTCGCTCCGCCCTGGGGAGCCGGCCGCCGACGGTGGCTCGGCGCAGCCGAGCCGGCCCGCCGGACAGGCCCGCCAGGACGGTGCCGCCCTCCCGGACGGTACGACGCTGCCCGTACCCCGGGGCCCGGACGCCGTAGCCTCGGTTGCCGGTGGTGCCTCCGCGTCCGTCGGTGTGCCCGCTTCCGGCATCGGTGCTACTCCGACGCGGCATTCCGTGCTCCCGCACGCCCGGGGCGCGGGTGGCCCGTCGATGCCGGCGGTCGTGCCGACCAGCGAGGTCGAGCTGCACCTCGCCACCTATCGGGCCCGGCCGGACGTGAACGCGATCGTGCACCTGCACCCGCAGACCGTGTTGCTGCTCGATGCCCTCGGCGAAGAGATCCAGCTGGTCACCACCGACCACGGCTTCTATCTGCGCCGGGTCACCCGGGTGCCGTTCCGGCTGCCCGGCACCACCGAACTGGCCGAGTTGGCCGCCGACGCGACCCGGGACGGCACCAACTGTCTTGTGTTGAGCCGGCACGGCTGCTCGGTGCTGGCCGACAGTGTGGAGCTGGCGCACAAGCGGGCCGCCAACCTGGAGGAGGCGGCCCGGCTGACGTACCGGGCGCTCGCCGCCGGCCGGCTCGCCGAGCTGCCGGAGCTGCCCGCCGAGTTTCTGGCCCGGATCGATGGCGGCGCCACCAGCGTCTGAGCCGGATTCCTGGCCCGTTGGGTCGGGCGTGTGAGCAACGTTCCGGGCGCTCCGGACAGGGGGCGGCGCGGGCGGCGTGTGCCGGCCGCGCCGCTGCGGGCTTCCGTCGGGACTGCCGCCAGGCTCCGCTGATCTCGTTGGCCTAGTAGCCCTGGCGGTGCCGCTGCGCCTCCTGGGCCGCGTGTTCCAGCTCGGCCCGCTCGGCCGGGGTGGTGCCGCGCCGGGCGGCCATCCGGGCCCGGAGCAGCTCGATGATGATCGGGACAACCGAGACGAAGACGATGGCGATCAGGATCAGCTCGATGTTCGTCTTGACGAACGGGATCTGGCCGAGGAAGAAGCCGAGCACCGTGACCCCGGTGCCCCAGAGGATGCCGCCGATCACGTTGTAGACCACGAACGTGCGGTACCGCATCCCGCTGACCCCGGCGACGATCGGGGTGAAGGTACGGACGATCGGCACGAACCGGGCCAGCACCACCGATCGGGCGCCGTACTTCTCGAAGAACTCATGCGCCTTGATCAGGTTTTCCTGCTTGAACAGCCGCGAGTTGGGGCGGCGGAACAGCGCGGGACCGACCTTCTTGCCGAACGCGTACCCGACCTGGTCACCGGCGATCGCCGCGATCGTGATCAGCAGGCAGACCAGCCACAACGGGTAGGTGATGTATTCACCGTCGGCGGTCAGCAGGCCGGCGGTGAACAGCAGCGAGTCGCCGGGCAGGAAGAAGCCGATCAGCAGCCCGGACTCGGCGAAGACGATGGCCAGGATGCCGAGCAGCCCGAAGGTGGAGATCAACCACTCCGGATCCAGCCAATCCGGACCCAGGGCCAGCGTGGTGGTGGGCGTCGGCACGAGGAGACCTCCGGAACTCTCGGCATGGCGCGGTGAAGGGTCCGCCAGCAAGGTGGCGGGTACCACCGCAGTCTAGGCGGACGTTCCCGACTGCCGCCGCGCGATGCCGCCCGCCGGGCCGTACCGGACCGGACGCTGACGGCGGTTTCTGGACGAGCGCCCTGGTCGGCGCCGGAATGACCGGCCGCCGACCAGGGCGGGGACGGACCTAGAGTCTCGGATCGACCGGTTCCGACTCGCAGGCGAGGATCGCGAAGACCAGCTCGTGCCGCCGCCAGAGCGGGGCGCCGTCGGCCAGCCGGTCCAGCGCGGCCAGGCCGAGCCCGTGCTCGCGCAGGGCGAGCCCGCGCTTGCGGCCCAGCGACCGCTGCCGGAGAACGGCCAACTGGTCCGGTTCGGCGTACTCCGGGCCGTAGATGATCCGCAGGTACTCCCGGCCCCGGCACTTCAGGCCCGGCTGGAGTAGCCGGCCCTCGGCGTCCCGGGCACCGAGCCCGGCGTACGGCTTCACCACCATCCCCTCGCCGCCGGCCCCGGTCAGCTCCAGCCACCAGTCCGTCGCCGCCTTCTCCGCGGCGGAGTCGCCGAGGTCCACCACCCGGCGCCGGGTCGGGGTGAACAGCTCCGGATCGGCGCCGTGCAGCCGGTCGGCCAGGGCCAGGTGCCAGCCGTGGTCCCGGCCGGCGTGCGAGGCGCCCTCGCTGGCGAGTACGGCGAACGGCGCCAGGGTCACCCCGGCGAGGCCGTCGGTCGGTCGCACGTAGCTCCGGTACGCCTCGGTGTAGCGGTCGAGGTCGGTCGCGCGGCGGGCCATCCGGGCCCGCAGGTCGGCGACCGGCAGGTCCCGGCCGGCAGCCCTCTCCAGCGTGTCCAGCACGGCTGGCAGCGCGGCCCGGCCCGCCGCACCGACCGGGGCGTACTGCTCCCGGATCAGCGCGCCGGCCTTGGCCGACCAGGGCAGCAGTTCACAGTCGAGCAACAGCCAGTCGGTGTCGAGTTCCGCCCACAGCCCGGCACCGCCGACGGCGGCGCGTACCCGGGCCAGCAGCGCCCGGTCGAGCCCGCCGCCGAAGAACGGCCGCCCGGTGCGGGTGTAGATCACCCCGTCGCCCGGACCGAACCGGCCCGGACCGAACCGGCCGGCGCCGGCCGGTGCCGCCGGATCGACCTCGTCCCGGCAGACCAGCACCACCGCCCGGGACCCCATGTGCTTCTCCTCGCAGACCACCCGGTCGACCCCGGCCCGCCGGTAGTCCGTGAACGCCTGCGCGGGATGCTCCAGGAAGCCCTCGACGGCCGAGGTGGAGCAGGGTGCCATGGTCGGCGGCAGCCAGGGCAGCCAGCGCGGGTCGACGGCGAACCGGCTCATCACCTCCAGCGCCGCGGCGGCGTTCTCGGCCGGTACGGTCAGCGTGCCGTAGCCGTAGTCGAGGTGCCGGCGCCCGGTGACGTCCCGCAGGTCCAGCCCGAGGTCGTCCCGCTCGCCGGCGCCCAGCCGGCCGGTGGAGCCGGACGAAGCCGCCGCCCCGGACGCCAGCGCAGCCGGCCGCCCGGTGAACGGCCGGGCCGGCGGGTAGTACTCCTTCGCCGCCGGCACCGAGACGAGTTCCCGGCTCGGGTAACGCAGTGCCGTCAACGTGCCGCCGAAGACGCAGCCGGTGTCGATGCAGATGGTGTTGTTGACCCACTCGGGGGCCGGGGTGGGGGTGTGGCCGTAGACGACCATCGCCGAACCGCGGTAGTCCCGGGCCCACGGGTAGCGCACCGGCAGGCCGTACTCGTCGGTCTCGCCGGTGGTTTCGCCGAAGAGCGCGAACGCCCGGACCCGGCCGGACGCCCGACCCTGGTATTCGGCCTTGAGGCCGGCGTGCGCGACCACCAGCCGGCCGCCGTCCAGTACGTAGTGGCTGACCAGGCCGTCGACGAACGCGGCGATCTCGGCGACGAACCCGGGTTCCTCGCCGTCGAGCTGGGCCAGCGTCTCGGCCAGGCCGTGCGAGACCGTGACGTTGCGGCCGCGCAGCTTGCGCAGCAGCTTCTGCTCGTGGTTGCCGGGCACGCAGAGCGCGGTGCCGGCACCGACCATCCCCATCACCAGCCGGAGTACGCCGGGCGAGTCCGGCCCGCGGTCGACCAGGTCACCCACGAAGATCGCGGTACGACCCTCCGGGTGCGTCGCGTTCACCGGCCGCCCGCTCCCGTCGCGGTGCAGCGTCCAGCCGAGCCGGAGCAGCAGCGCCGCCAACTCGGCCCGGCAGCCGTGCACGTCGCCGATGATGTCGAACGGTCCGGTCAGCTCCCTGCGGTCGTTGAACAGCTTCTCGTAGCGGATCTCGGCGGTCTCGATCTCCTCGACGCCGCGCAGCACGTGCACCTTGCGGAAGCCCTCCCGCTCCAGCCGCCCGACACTGCGCCGCAGGTCCCGCTGCATCCGCCCGAGCACCTGCCGGCCGAACGACCGCTCGGACCGGGCCTGCGTACGCTCCCAGCAGAGCGGCTCGGGCACGTCCAGCACGATCGCCACCGGCAGTACGTCGTGTTCCCGGGCGACGGTGACCAGCCCGGCCCGGGCGTGCTGCTGGAGGTTGGTGGCGTCCACCACGGTCAGCCGACCGGCGCGCAGCCGCTTTCCGGCGACGTGGTGCAGGACCTCGAACGCGTCGCCCGAGGCGGACTGGTCGTTCTCGTCGTCGGCCACCATCGCCCGGAAGGTGTCCGAGGAGAGCACCTGGGTCGGCGCGAAGTGCCGGCGGGCAAAGGTCGACTTGCCCGAACCGGAGACGCCGACCAGGGCCACCAGGGCCAGTTCGGGAATGTCCAGCGTGCTCATCGGGCGTCTCCTCCGTCACCAACGGTGCTGTCACCGGTCGTACTCGTGCTGGTCGTGCGGTCGGTGCCGGCCGTCGGCGGTGCCGTGCCGGGCGGAGAGGTCGGTGTACCTCCCGATGGCGCGGTGCGGGCGAAGACCGCGAGCTGGGTCGGGCTGCCCACCTCCGGGTCGTCGGCGCCGACGCCGCTGATCGTGACCGCGTAGCCGTAGCTGGCGCCGACCGCGTCGGCCCAGGCCGCGAACTCGGCCCGGGTCCACTCGAACCGGTGGTCGGTGTGCCGGAACGCACCGGTGGCCAGGCCCGGGTACCGCACGTTGTACTCGACGTTCGGGGTGGTCACGACCACCGTCTCCGGTCCGGCGTGCCCGAAGACGGCTGCCTCCAGCGCCGGTAGGCGCGGCGGGTCGAGGTGCTCGACCACCTCCATCAGCACGGCGGCCTCGTACCCGCGCAGCCGGTCGTCCCGGTAGGTCAGCGCGGACTGCCACAGCTTGATCCGGTCGCGCTGCCGGGGCGGCAGCCGGTCCAGCCGCAGCCGCCGCTGCGCGATCGCCAGCGTCCGGGAGGAGACGTCGGTGCCGACGATCTCGGTGTACCGGCGATTCTTCACCAGCTCGGTCAGGAGCGCGCCGCCACCGCAGCCGAGGTCGAGCACCCGGGTGGCGCCGGAGCGGTCCAGCGCGTCGAGTACGGCGGCCCGGCGCAGCGCCGCGAGCGGCTGTCGGTCGACGGTGGCCGGCAGCCCGGCCTCCTCGTCGGCACCGCCGTCGGGCGCCTCCACGATGGTGTCCGGATCGCCCGGCTCGTCCGCGAGCCGCTGCTCCGCCAGCCGGGCCAGCGCGGCGCCGGCCAGGGCCCGCCGGTGGGCCAGGTAGCGGCGGGTGATCAGCCCTCGCTCCGGATGTTCCGCCAGCCAGCCGGCGCCGGCCCGGAGCAGCTTGTCGATCTCGTCCGGCGCGACCCAGTAGTGCTTGGCGTCGTCCAGCACCGGCAGCAGCACGTACAGGTGGTTGAGGGCGTCGGCGAGCCGCAGCGTGCCGGTCAGGGTGAGGTCGACGTACCGGCTGTCGCCCCAGTCGGGGTGGGTCGGGTCCAGCGGGATCGGGGCGGCGTTCACCGTCCAGCCCAGCGGGGCGAAGAGCCTGCCGGCCAGTTCGGCCCCGCCCCGGCAACGCAGTGCGGGTACCCGCAGCTCCAGCGGGATCGGGGTGGCGGCCAGCTCGGGCCGGTCCTTCGAATTCCCGCGCAGCGCCGAGCGGAACACAGTGGACAGCGCCGAGGAGAGCAGGCTGGAGGCGGCGTACCCGCGGTCGTTGACGTACTGGCCGAGGGTGAAGCCGTCCGGCGTCGGGTTGCCGCCCCGGCCGCCCTTTCCCCGCCGCCCCCGGCCGCCCTGCAGCGCCAGCGGGTCGATGTCGAGCAGCAGGGCGGCGGTGCAACGTTCGGCGCCGGCTTCCGGGTACACCACGTACGCCGTACCGGTGGGCACCTCGAAGGTGTGCACCCGGTCGGGGTGCTTCACGAGCAGGTAGCCCAGGTCGGTGGCTGGCTGGTGGGTGGTGGTCACGGTGATCAACACGTCGACCATGCTGACAGTTCCCGGACCACCCCGTCGCGTCGATTACCACCGCCGGCACCGACCGCGACACGCCGACCCGAGGTCCCGAGGTCCCGATGGCTGGAACGGCGGCCACGCGCCACCGCACTGGAACCGCCCGACACGGCGACACCCCGCCGACCCGTACCGGGGCCGACGGGGTGTCGGTGGTGCTGGTGTCCGTGGACGTCAGGCGACGAACCGGGTCCGGCGGCGCCGGGCCAGGACGAAGCCGAAGACGCCCGCCGCGAGCAGCAGGAGACCGGCCGCGGCGACGATGCCGGTGGACGCGCCGGTAACCGGCAGACCTCCGCCGCCGCCACCTTCCTCGGTCGCGTTCACCAGGATCTTCGCCTCGTCGTTGGACCCGTCGAGGTCACTGTGCCGGCCCTCGCACGGGCAGTCGATGTTGATTTCGATGCTGCCGGTGGCGTTCGGCACGACCTTGTCGATGCGCAGCTTGAACTCGAACGCGTGCTGGTCACCCACCTTGATGAAGGACTCCGAGTAGCAGTGGTACGCCGGGGCACCGGTCTTGCCGAACTGCTCCCAGTCGCCGCTGCCGTCGCTGTCGCGCGGGCTGCAGTTCTCCGGTACGCCGACCGCGGTGGTCCCGGTCGGGATCGTGACGTGCACGTTGGTGAAGGAGCCGCCACCCCGGGTCGCGTCGATGGTGGCCGGACCCTCGTTGCGGAGCCCGAGCTTGGCGGTCACCACGTCGCCGGCCTCGCCGGTCAGGGTGGCGCCGATCGCGGAGAGGTCGGCACCGTTCTTGCCGGTGACCTCGAGCGCGACGCTCGACCAGTTGTTCTCCGGGTTGGTGTCGGCCTGCTGGCCCCGGGCCTGAACGCCACCCGCCTGGGTCAGGTCCAGCTCACCGTCAGTGCCGGGCTTGCCCAGGTCGGTGACGCCCCGGTCGGCCAGGTAGGCGACGTAGTCCTCGAACTCGGCGGTGGTCATCCAGACGATCTCGCCGTACGCGCCGCCGGGCGCCTCGGTGTCCGCGCCGATGGTGTACGGCAGCGTGGCGCTGTAGGAGCCGCCCGGTGCGAGCGCCTCGTCGAACTTGCAGGTGAGCAGGTCCTCGTCGGCGTACGTGCAGTTGCTGAACCGGGTCGTCGAGCGGAAGGCGTAGTCGTTGTAGAAGACCGCGACCGCACCCTGGATGGTGGACTCGCCGTTGTTGGCCACGGTCAGCGGCGTGCTGACCTTGCCGCCCGGTTTGCCGCTCCTGGTCAGCTCGTCGCCCGCGGCCAGGTCGACACCCTCGCCGACCCGGATCTTCGCGGTGTGCGTGACGGTGTCGATGCCGGCCGCGCTGACCGAGACCTTCAGGTTGCCCTCGTCACCGTCCTCGGCCTCCTTGGTCGGCGCGAGGACCACCCAGGCCACCCCGGCGAGGCCCTGCTCGTCGATGTCGATGGGGTACGGAATCGTACAGGTCAGCGCGGTGGCGCCCGAGGGGGTACAGTCGCCGAACTCCTCGTCCTCCTCGGCGACCTTCACCTTGCCGGCCAGATCGGCGAAGTCGTACCGAATGGTCAGCTCGTGCAGGGTCAGCGGTCCGGAGGTGGAGTACAGCACCGGCGATTCGATCTTGCCGGCGCTGCCGGCCGCGATCGTCGTGTCGGCGAAGAAGACGTCCAGCTTTCCGGCCGGTGCGCCGGCGGTGGCCGGAGCGGCGGCGGTGGCGACGAGCGCACCGGCCACGCCGACCCCGGCCAGCCAGCGCCGCGCGGTCGTGAATCGCATTGAGGGGTTCCTCCCGTGAAGAGCGGGTGCAGCCTGCCGTAACGGGTCAGGCGCAGCCTGCGGAGCTTAAGGGCTCCTCAACTGCCGGCGCTGTCCTGGATGGAGAGATTCGGCCGAACGGCTGAGTTGTAAGTCAGGCAATCTTCCTGTCCCACGCTTCCGTCTATAGGGGAGGAGAGGCCCGGAGGTGCCCGTGACGTACGAGGAGTTCGCCGACTCCAGACTCACCGCGCTGCTGCGCTACGCGGTGATGCTGACCGGCGATCCCCATCTCGCCCAGGATCTCGTGCAGGAGACGATGGTGCGGGTTCAGCTCAACTGGCGGCGGGTGGCCCGGGCCGACGCACCCGAACGGTACGTGCGCCGGATGCTGACCAACCAGTACCTCGACTGGCAGCGCGGCTCCTGGGTACGGCGGGTGCTACTGCGCGCGGAGCCCGACGAGGCCCTCGCCGTACGCGTCGACCACGCCGAGACCACCGTGGAACGGGACCAGGTGTGGAACTGGCTGTCCCGGCTGCCGCGCCGGCAGCGGGCCGCACTGGTGCTCCGCTACTACGAGGACCTGCCGGACGCCGAGATCGCCGAGGTGCTCGGCTGCGCGGTCGGGACCGTCCGGTCGGCCATCTCGCGCGCCCTTGCCACCCTACGTGCCGAATTCGTGGAGGCCTGAGAATGAGCGACGACGACATCCTGGTGTTCGACGACTCGCCGGGGCCGGACGAGTCGGGTGCCGGCCCGGATCCACGGCTGGTCGAGGAGGAGTTGCGGGCGGCGTTCGTCCGGTACGAGTCGCTGACCCCGGAGGCCGGGCCGCTGCGCGCGGCGATCGACCGTCGGGTGGTAGGCCGACGGCGCCGCCGGCGCGCCGCCCAGGTCGCCGGGGTCGCCCTCGCCATGCTCGGCGTGCTCGCGGTGCCGACGTTCGGCCGTACCGTGGGGCCGCCGCCGATGCCGGAGGTCGCCGCGCCGCCGCTCGCGGCCCGGCCGACCGGCCCGGCCGAGCCGCTGAACTTCCTCGTCCTCGGCGTCGACGGCGGGGACGGCCGGAGCAACGGCCACCGCGCGGACACCGTGCTGCTGGTGCACGTGCCGGCGGACCGGAGCCGGCTCTATCTCGTCTCGGTGCCCCGGGACCTCGGCGTCGAGGTGCCCGGGCACGGCTTCGGAAAGCTCAGTGCCGCGTTCTACCTCGGCAGTCACCGGCCGGGAAGCCGGCCCGACCTGGCGGCCGGCGCCGCGCTGACCGAGCGGACGGTCAGCGCGCTGACCGGGATCCGGTTCGACGCGACCGCGACGCTGACCTACGCCGGACTGCGCCAGCTCACCGACGCGGTCGGCGGGGTCCGGGTGTGCCTGCCGCGGCAGGTGCGGTCCCACCACACCGCCCGGGTCTTCCCGGCCGGCTGCCAGCAGCTCGACGGCGTCGCCGCGCAGGACCTGCTGCGCCAGCGGTACCGGCTGGACCAGGGGGCGCACGACCGGGACCGCAACGGCCAGCGGTTCGCCGAGGCGCTGCTGCACGAGGTCACCGATCCGGCCGACGGGCTCAATCCGGTCCGGGTCGCGGAGATCGTCCGGGCGCTCGGCCGGAACCTCACCCTCGACCTTGACGGGATGACCCCGCAGGGGCTGTTCGGTGCGCTGCGGACGGTGGCCGCGGCGGATGCGGTGGGGATCGGCTGGACGTACCACCCGGACCGTGGACCGGTGGGCGAGGTCGAGAGCCTGGACCCGGCCCAGAGCCGCAGCCTGTTCGACGCGTTCCGTCGGGACGCCCTGGCCGAATGGGTCGGCAAGCACCCGGAACGGGTCACTCGGTGAAACCCTTTCACCTCGGTGAGGCTTTTCAACCCTGAACTGCGCGGCGCCCGTGCGATCGCGCCGGACCGCAGCGGAAGGTGGAAAGGTTCACCGACCCGACCCGCCTGGTTCCTGTCGCGCGCTGTTCACCTCCGCGTCATGTGGCTCCGCCCTGGTCGCCGAGGTTGGCCCGTACACTCGCCGGGTCCGTGGGGCGGTGCGTGGGACGGAGCCGAGATGACGCCTGACGATGCCGGGGCAGGCCGCCACTCGCCGGGCCGGATCGTCATGCTGGTCGACAACGGCGTCAACGGGGACTCCCGGGTGCAGAAGCAGGCCCGGTCGGCGGCGGACGCCGGCTGGGAGGTGATCCTGCTCGGCCGGTCGCCGACCATGGCGCCGCAGAGCTGGCAGCTCGGTCGGGCTCAGGTCCGGCTGCTGCCGATGCCGGAGCCGCTGTTCCGCAAGCGTCACCAGTACCGGCGCGCCTGGCTGCGCTGGCCGCTCGGCTACCCGCCGAACGGGATCGCCGAACACCAGGCCCAGCAGGTCGCCGCCTGGCGGGCGGACCTGCGGTTCCGGGGCGCCCAGCTCGAACTGGCCGCCCGGGCGGGCCGGCGCCGCCGCGCGGCGGAACTCTGGCTCCGGCTCCGGCTGGTGCTGGCGGCCCTGGCCGGCCGCTGGGTCTGGATCCGGACGAAGATGCACAACCGGGGCCTCTACGGCCGTCGCTACCGCAACCCGTGGGACCGCGCGTACACGCTGTTCTGGCAGTTGACCATGGGCGACAGGGCCTGGCGTCGGCTCGAACCGGGGCTCTGGGACTACGAGCTGGCGTACGGGCCGGTGGTCGACGAGCTGGCGCCGGACC
The DNA here is from genome assembly GCF_033446045.1 of Plantactinospora sp. KLBMP9567. Taxonomy (NCBI): domain Bacteria; kingdom Bacillati; phylum Actinomycetota; class Actinomycetes; order Micromonosporales; family Micromonosporaceae; genus Plantactinospora; species Plantactinospora sp. KLBMP9567. The sequence continues at coordinate 85,799 of NZ_JAWQRR010000039.1, forward strand.
TGATCCACGCCAACGACTTCCGGATGCTCGGGGTGGGTGCCCGGGCCAAGACCAGGGCGCAGGCCGCCGGCCGGCCGGTCAAGCTGGTCTGGGACGCCCACGAGTTCCTGCCGGGCATCCGGCCGTGGCAGCCACACATCCGCTGGCTGCCCGCCATGCGGGCGCACGAGCGCGAGTACGCCCCGTACGCCGACGCCGTGGTCACCGTCTCCGACGCGCTCGCCGACCTGCTCCGCGCGGAGCACCACCTCGACGAGCAGCCGGCAGTGGTGCTGAACGCGCCCGCCGCCGAGCACGCCCCGGACGGGGCGGACGGGGGCGTTCCGGACCTGCGGCACCGCTGCGGGATCGGGCCCGACGTTCCGCTGGTGGTCTACAGCGGCAGCGCCGCCGAGCAGCGTGGCCTGCGTACCATGGTCGACGCCCTGCCCGAGCTGCCCGGGGTGCACACCGCGCTGGTGGTGAACCCCGACCTCCAGTACGTGCGCAAGCTCGTCGCGCGCGCCCACCGGATCGGTGTCGCCGACCGGGTGCACGTGCTGCCGTACGTCGAGCACTGGCAGGTGGTGCCGTTCCTGTCCGGCGCGGACGTCGGGGCGATCCCGATCCACCACTGGCCCAACCACGAGATCGCGCTGATCACCAAGTTCTTCGAGTACGCGCACGCCCGGCTGCCGCTGGTGGTCAGCGATGTGAAGACGATGGCCGGGACGGTCCGGTCGACCGGGCAGGGCGAGGTCTTCCGGGCCCGGGACGTCGCCGACTACGCCCGGGCGGTCCGGACGGTACTGGCGGACCGGGAGCGGTACCGGGCCGCATACGACCGGCCGGGACTGTTGGAAGGCTGGACCTGGGCGGCCCAGGCCGAGATCCTCACCGGGATCTACCGCCGGCTGCTCTCCGGTGCGCCCGAACCGGCGGGAACTCCCGCCCGGCCGTTGACGGTGGCGGGACGTCCGGACGGGCTACCGGTGCCGGCGGCTCAGCGGTAGTCGTCGTCCTCGGTGCCGACGACCTGGGCCTGCTCCAGGGCGTCCCAGTCGTTGACCTCCAGCCCGGTCTGCACGGCCGGCTGCTCCTCGTTGTTCGGGTTCGCGACCGTCGCCTGCTCCACGGCGTCCGCGGCCGGCGCCTCCGGGTCGCGCTCGTCCGGGGTCAGGTGGTCGCCGGGAGCGAAGTCCTCGTCGGGCTGGCCCATGTCTACTCCTGCCGATTGGTGCCGCTGGTTCCACCGTACGGGCTGATCGGGTGGCCCGTACCCGGAGCACCGTGCCCGGTCCCGGAGCGGGCTAAACCGCCCGTCCGGCTCCGGGACGCGTGCCACGATGAGGCGGTGGGCTTCCTGATCAGGCTGGTGATCGGTGCGTTGGCACTGTGGATCACCAGCCTGGTGGTGCCCGGTATCGAGCTGACCGGGCGGTCCGCCGGAGAAGACGCGCTCACCGTACTCGTCGTGGCGTTCATCTTCGGGGTGGTCAACGCGGTGCTCAAGCCGATCATCCACCTCGTCGGCTGCGTCTTCTACGTGCTGACCCTGGGACTCTTCGCGCTGGTCGTCAACGCGCTGCTCTTCCTGCTCACGGACTGGATCGCGCACGTGTTCGACCTGCCGTTCGAAATCGACGGCTTCTGGCCCGCCTTCTACGGGGCGATCGTGATGGCCGTGGTGAGCTGGCTGATCGGTGTCGTGTGGCCGGGCCGGTCCGAACGCTGAGCCGGGGCCGGGTGGGTTGAATTGGCGCGAGCGGACTACGGGATACTTCGGGGCGGAGGACAGCGCGGTCCGGGCGCACCCATCGAGTCTTTTCCCACCTGAACCGCGCGGCGCCCGCGCATCGACCCTCACCCGCGACCACCGGCCGCGAGGGGAGGTGGGAATAGATCATCCAGACAGCGGCCGAGCAGGCCGAGAGCGGTTAGTAAGGAGCGTTTCACATGCCCATCGCTTCCCCCGAGGTCTACGCCGAGATGCTGGACCGCGCCAAGGCGGGCCGGTATGCGTACCCGGCGATCAACGTGACGTCCTCGCAGACGCTGAACGCGGCGCTGCGCGGCTTCGCCGACGCGGAGAGCGACGGCATCATCCAGGTTTCCACCGGCGGCGCGGAATACCTCTCCGGCCCGACGGTGAAGAACATGGTGACCGGCGCGGTGGCCTTCGCCGCGTACGCCCGCGAGGTGGCCAAGAACTACCCGGTCAACATCGCGCTGCACACCGACCACTGCCCGAAGGACAAGCTCGACAAGTTCGTCCGCCCGCTGATGGCGATCTCCAAGGAGCGGGTGGCCCGGGGCGAGGAGCCGCTGTTCCAGTCGCACATGTGGGACGGCTCCGCCGTACCGGTCGGGGAGAATCTGGAGATCGCGTCGCAGTTGCTCGACGACGCGGCGGCCGGGCACATCGTGCTGGAGATCGAGGTCGGCGTGGTCGGCGGCGAGGAGGACGGTGTCGAGAACGCGATCAACGAGAAGCTCTACACCACCGTCGAGGACGGCATCGCCATGGTCGACGCGCTCGGCCTCGGCGAGAAGGGCCGCTACATGGCGGCGCTGACCTTCGGCAACGTGCACGGCGTCTACAAGCCCGGCAACGTCAAGCTCCGCCCGGAGATCCTGGGCGAGATCCAGCAGGCGGTCGGCGCCAAGTACAACAAGGGCGACAAGCCGCTCAGCCTGGTCTTCCACGGCGGCTCCGGCTCGTTGCTGGAGGAGATCCGCGAGGCGCTCGACTACGGCGTGGTGAAGATGAACATCGACACCGACACGCAGTACACCTTCACCCGGCCGGTGGCGGACCACATGTTCCGCAACTACGACGGCGTGCTCAAGGTCGACGGCGAGGTCGGCAACAAGAAGATGTACGACCCCCGGGTCTGGGGCAAGGCGGCCGAGGCGGGCATGGCGCAGCGGGTCGTCGAGGCGTGCGAGCACCTGCGCTCGACCGGTACGACGCTGGCCAAGTAGTTCCGGCAGTCCAACCCGGTGGCGGGTGGGGCCACGGTCGCCGATCCCGGCACCGGCCAGGCCCACCCGCCCCGGGCGGGGTCGCCCCCGTTACGGCGTGGCGGTGAGCAGCCGGACGGCCTCGTGCACGTCGTCGGTGATGTGCACCGAACGGGCCAGGTCACCGGCGGGCGCGAGGGCCAGCAGCGGGCGCAGCAGCGCCTCGATCGGCAGGGTCCGGGTCCAGAACGCGCTGTCCAGGAAGACGTACGGCCCGCTGTCGCCGTCGGTGCCGTAGAACGTCTTGGTGGCCGCCTGGAACACCTCCTGCACGGTGCCCGCCCGACCGGCGGCGAACACGATCCCGCCCCGGGCCAGCCGGAGGATGGTGTCCTCCCGGATCGCGTTGGAGAAATACTTGGCGATCCGGCCGGCGAAGAGGTTCGCCGGCTCGTGCCCGTACAGCCAGGTGGGGATGGCGAGCCCACCGCGCCGGGCCCAGCCGTCCGGGTCCGCGCCCCGCTGGCCGTTGCCGTTGCCGCTGGCGCTGCCGTTGCGGGGCTGCGGTATCGCCGGCTCGAACCGGGTCCGCACCCGGAGCGCGACCGCCGTGTAGGGGTCGTGGTCGGTGAAGTCCGGCGCGGTGGCCAGCAGGTCGATCGCCGAACTGAGGTCGGCCGCCGACCGCTCGGACAGGTAGGCGCCCAGGTTCGCCGCCTCCATCACCCCCGGGCCGCCGCCGGTCACCACCAGCCGGCCGGCCCGGGCCAGTTCCCAGCCGAGCGTCGCGGCCAGCCGGTACGCCGAGGTGCCGCGCGGCACCGCGTGCCCGCCCATCACCCCGACCACGGAACCCGGGCCGTGCCGGGCCAGCCAGGCGCGGGTGGCGTCGGCCAGCGCGTTGTCGACGGCGTGGTCGTGCAACCGCTGGGCCAGTGCCTCCCGCAGCTCCGGCAGCGCACCGCCATGGCTGCGGAAGTGCTCGTAGACCACGGTGTCGTACATCCCGGCGAAGCCGCCGGTGTCGAACCCGGCGGCCAGCTCCTCGGCGGTGTAGAGCCGGGACGGGTGCGTCGGGTACGGCAGCGCCGCGAAGTCGGGTACCACGGTCGCGCCGCGCCGGACCAACTCCGCCTCCACCTCCCGGGAGACGAACCGGCACCCCGCGAAGAGGGTCCCGGTCAGGTCGACCGCGGTCAGGGCCGGCACCGGATCGAGATCCAGCCGGAGACCCTGCACGGTCAGCCCGGCGAGGCTGCCGCTCCGGAGGTGGAGATCCAGTTCAGCGCGCGACTCGATTTCGTCGGCGGTGTCGTCGTGCGGTTCGAGCACGTCGGCGGGGGGCGGGGTGGGCACCCCGCCATCTTGCCCCGACCCGGCAACGGGCCTACGCCGGACCCCACGGCGGGCTCGTGGCGGGACTCATGGCGGGCCGAAAACGGTAAGCCGGGCACAGGACGGCAGGAAATCGGCGAGAGCCCGGCGACACCAGGCCGCCGGGCTCCCTGTTACCGGGTCCTGGGGAGGCTCCGGATCTCTATTTGTAGTCCAGTGCCGCCCGAACCGCACCGGCCGCACGCGTGACGGATCCCTCAGCCGTTCAGCCATCCGACGTGGCACACCCCGCTCGCCGGAGCCGGTGGCGGCCGGGTTGAATGGTCCGATGCAGAACCTCTTGCCCGAACCGCCGGCCACCCTGCTGCCCGCAGACGACGCCGCCGAGGCGGCGCTCGCCGCCGCGCGGGCGGCGGACACCGACGAGGCGTACGCCTCGGCCGCCGCGCAGCACCCGACGTTCAGCGCGGCCTGGGCGGCCCTGGCCGCGCGGGCGCTCGGCTCCGGCCAGGTCGTCGCCGCCTACGCGTACGCGCGCACCGGCTATCACCGGGGTCTGGACCAGCTCCGCCGCAGTGGCTGGAAGGGCCACGGTCCGGTGCCGTGGGGCCACGTGCCGAACCAGGGTTTCCTGCGCTGCCTGCACGTGCTGTCCCGGGCGGCCGGCGAGATCGGCGAGTCCGACGAGGCGGCCCGCTGCGCGCAGTTCCTCCGCGACTGTGATCCGGCGGCCGGCGACGCCCTCTCCGGCACCTGACCCGCAACCGGGGCGGTCCGGCGGGCGGTGGACGCTGCGGAGCGGCTACGACCAGCCGTCGAGCCGGAAGGTGTCACCGGCCCGATAAGCAGCCACCGCCGTGCGGCTGTGGCTCTAGGGGTCGCTTGCTCGGTAGAAGTTCCGCCGGCGTCGGCCGGCTCCGGTGGCTCGACCAGATCCGGTGAACCGGGTGGCCTGGGATCTGCCGGACCGTGTCGGCGGCCGACCCGTGCTCGGGTACGGGCACCGCCGCCCGCTGATCCTGTTGGCGTCCAGGCTGGTCAAAGCCCTTCGGCCACCGACGCCGCGATCTTGAGCCAGGCGTCCCGGGTCGCGGACGAGAGCTGGGCGTACCGGATCGGCTCACCGGTGTCGATCAACCGCTCGTACGGGGCCAGCAGCACCGCCCGGGTACGGGCGGCGAAGTGCCGCTGGATCGCAGGCAGGTCGATCTCCTTGCGGGACGGTGGCATGGAGACCACCGTGACCGCCTGGCGGACCAGCCGTTGCCGGCCGCTCTGCTCCAGGTGGTCGAGCATCCGGGCGGCCGTCTCGGCGGAGTCGTTCCGGGCCGACATGGTCACCACGAGTTGGTCGGTGGCGTCGATCGCCGCCTGCCAGTTCTGGGCCCGGACGTTGTTCCCGGTGTCCACGAAGATCAACTTGTAGAACCGGCTGACCACCTCGCGGATCTCCGCGAAGGCGGCGGCGGTGAGCATCTCGCCGCCGGTCGCCGACTCGTCCGAGGCGAGGACGTCGAACATGCCCTCGCTCTGCGACCGTACGTACTGCGACAGGTCACCGACCCGGCCGCCGTGCGCCCCCTTGAACTGGTAGAGGTCGCGCAGCATGTCCCGCACCGTGCGGGAGTGGAAGTCCTGCTGGGCCCGCATCCCCAGGGTGCCCTGGGTCTCGTTGTTGTCCCAGGCCAGCACGTACCCGCCGCGCTTCTGCCCGAAGGTCATCGCCAGCAGCAGGATCGCCACCGTCTTGCCGGCACCGCCCTTGGGGTTGACGACCGTCACCTGCCGGAGCCCGCCGAAGTTGCGGCGGATCATCTCGATGTCCTGCTTGATCTCCTGCTCGTGCCGCCCCGGAGCGAGCTTCACCAGCCCCAGGGTGGTCTTGTTGACCGCGGCGCGTACCCCCATCTGTGCGATCGGGTCGGCGGGGCGTACCGCCCGGCGCCGGGCGAAGTCCTCGGCGGTGGGCGTGCCGGAATCCGGCGTCCAGAGCGGGTCGGGGTAGGCGTTCGCCGGTTGTGGCGGCACCCGCTGCACCCCGGCCGACTCGGCGTACGGCTGCTGCGGCACCTCGGTCACCCCGGGGTGCGGCGGGACCGGGGGCACCGGCGGCGGCGCCCAGCCGGACTGCGGGCCGGGTACCGGCGGGGGCGGATAGCTCGGATAGCCGGGCTGGCTCGGATAACCGGGCGGACCGGGCTGGTCCGCCGGCTGCGGCGGGTACGCGGGGTGCCCCGCCACCGGAGGCGGCGGCTGCGGGGGGCCCGGCGGCGGATAGGCCGACACCGGACGCGCCGCCGCCGAGTACGGGCCCGGCGTGATCGTGGGCGGATACGGCCCGACCGGCGGAGCCGATCCGGTCGCCGGGTCGGGACCGGGGCCGGAGACCGGCTGCACCGGGATTGGCTGCGGAGGCACCGGCGGTGGCGGGACCGGTTGTGCTGCCACCGGTGCCGTCGCGCCATGCTGCGGGCCGAGCGGCCGCTGCGGCGGCTGCGCCCACGGTGACTCGGCGGGCGGCCGGGCTGGGCCGCCGTCCGGCTGGGGCCGGCTGGTGGCCGGCAGCGTCGCCCGGCCCCGGGCCGGTTCGGCGGACCGGGCGGATTCCCGCTGCTCGGCCGGCTCGGCCTCCGGCTGCGCCACGCCGGCCTCGGCCACCCCGTCACCGGTGCCCTGGCTGGTCGCCGACCCGCTCTGCGCGGGACCGGACGAGGACTGGGCCGGCCGGGCGCCTCCGCCCGCCGCCCCGCTCACCGGAATCGCGCCGCTGGTCGAAGCTACTCCGCTGGTCGGGGTTGCGCCGCTGGCCGAAGCCGCCCCGCTGGTCGTAGTGGATCCGTTCGTCGGCATGGCGCCGCTGGTCGAGTTCGCCCCGCCGCCCGGGGCGGCGCCGCTGGTCGGGATGGTCGGGTGCGCCCCGCTCGCCGGCCCGACCGTCGCCTTGCCCGTGGTCGGGCTCACCGTCGCCTTGCCGGCGGTCGGAGAGACGGACGCCTTGCCGGCGGTGGGGCTGACGCTCGCCTTGCCGGCGGCCCGAGGGTCGGCCGTACCGGTGCCGCCGGTGCGCTCCTCGCCGGCCGCCGGCCCGTCCGGGGATCCCGGCCGGGCCCGGCCGGGCGCCTCCGGGTCACCGGTGTTCTCCGGCGGGCCGGCGGTGTCGGGGCGGCGGATGTCACCGGTACCCACCGAGACCCGGCCCTGGTTGCCCGGGACGACCGTGGGCCAGACCCGGGTCGGTGAGTGCACCGAATCCTCCGCCGGGCCGGTGCTCGGGACCGGACCGGGCGGTGGCGGCGCCGGCACGGGCGGTGTCGGCGGGTGCACGGGCGGTGCCGGCGGGTGCACCGGTACGGCGGTCACCGGCGGGACCGGCGGCGGCTGCGGAACGGGTGGCCCGGGCGGGATCGGCACCGGGGAGAAGGTGGGCGGCACGGCCGGGGCCGGGGGCATCGGGATCGGGGGTGGCGGAGCGGGAACCGCAGGTGGCGGAGTGCCCTGGTAGGGCTGGTGCGCGACGGGCTGCGGCACCCCGGCCATCGGGCCCGGTGGGGTCGCGTCCGGAGGCGGCGGTGGCGTCGGCGCCCAACTGATCGGATTGGACTCGTCACGGGGCTCGGCGACGATCTCGTCCGGCGGCCACAGCGGCTCGGCCTCCTGCGGCGCTGCCGGCACCTGGCCCGGCACGTAAACCCGGTCTCCATGATTGTTCACCACGGCCTAGCTACCTCCCTCCCACACCCGAGGATATGCCCGCCGATCGGCCTCGGGCCGGGCACGGAGGTCCCCACGTACAGCCTTCCACAACAGATCAGTGGTCGTACACCGCCCATGCCCCCGGCTCGATCCACCACGACCGCTTGCGGGTCAGCGTGCCTGTTACCCCGTCGTCCAGGAACGGAACCTCCGGATCGCGGGGCGTGACCGCGACGGCACGACCCCGGGCCCGGCGCACCTCGAGGCGTACCGTCCGGCGGCCCCAGCGGGTCCGGGCGGCCACCGGTACGGCCACCGCGACCTCGACCGCGCCGTCGGCCGGGTCCGCTGTGGACAGCAGGCGTACCCCGCCGAGTTCGGCGTAGCCGCCCGCGTTGCCGATCGCACAGGCGAACAGCGGATCGTCGCCGGCCGACAGCACGGTGTCGTCGACCTCCACCCGGCCATGCCAGGCCAACGGGGTACCGGCGTCGTTGGCGGCACCGAGCAGCGCCCCGTCCAGGGTGACCGAGCCGCCGTCGTTGCGGAGCAGGTCGAGGCGCCGTACCCGACCGTCGAGTACGGCCGCGGCGACCGCCGCCGGTTCGCGGGGCAGGCCGAGCTGACCGGCGAGGTCCCGGGGCGGCTCGGACGCCGTCGACCGGCTCGGGTCCAGCGGCAGTACGCCGATCGCCGGCAGGTCCGGCACGGTCCGGTTGTCGGCGAGGTCGGCCGGACGACGGCTGGGCGGCGGGGCGTACCGGCGGACCAGCCGACGCGTGACGGCGCGTAACTGTGCGTCACTCGCTGTAGCGACCACGAGTCGGGTCTTGCCGTCCGGATCGGGCCAGTCGAGCCCGTCCGCTCGGGGCGGACCGTCCAGCCGGGCCAGCACCGCGTCGATCTCCCGATCCGACCGGGCGGTCACGGTCTCGACCCGGGCGCCGCGCTCGGTGATCGCGTCCGCGCAGGCCAGTACGGGTACCCGTGGGGTGTCCGCGCAGTCCGCCCGGTCGGGTGCCGCACCGGACGAACAGCAGTCGCCGCCCGCGCCACAGCCCGCCGGGTCGTCCTCACCCGGGGCGAGGGTGAGCAGTACCACGTCGTACACCGGGAGTCGCCTCCTGCCGCCAGCCGGCCTCTGCCGGCCGGGTCGTCACTTTTTGTTAGCCTGACACCTCGGGCTCGCCACGCGGTCGCCACCTGGCACCCGAGCCCCCTGGAGGCGGGTTTAGAGATGCCGGCGATCGTGCTCATCGGGGCGCAGTGGGGCGACGAGGGCAAGGGCAAGGTTACCGACCTGCTGGGTGACCGGGTCGACTACGTCGTCCGTTACTCCGGCGGCAACAACGCCGGGCACACGGTGGTGACCCCGGACGGGCAGAAGTACGCGCTGCACCTGATGCCGTCGGGCGCGCTCTCGCCGAGCGCGGTGATCGTGATCGGCAACGGCGTGGTGGTCGACCCGAAGGTGCTGATCTCCGAGATCGACGGGCTGGCCGAGCGGGGCGTGGACGTCTCCCGGCTGCGGATCTCCGGCGACGCGCACCTGATCATGCCGCACCACCGGGCGCTGGACCGGGTGGTCGAGCGCTACCTCGGCTCGTCCCGGATCGGCACCACCGGCCGGGGCATCGGCCCGGCGTACGGCGACAAGGTGGCCCGGATGGGCATCCGGGTGCAGGACCTGCTCGACCCGGGCATCCTGCGCAAGAAGCTGGAACTCGCGCTGCGGGAGAAGAACCAGATCCTGTTCAAGGTCTACAACCGCAAGGCGCTGGACGTGGAGGCGGTGACCGAGGAGTACCTCGGCTACGCGGAGCGGCTGCGGCCGTACATCGCGGAGACCCGGGTGATCCTCTGGGACGCCCTGGACCGGGGCGAGACGGTGCTGCTGGAGGGTGCCCAGGCCACCATGCTCGACATGGACCACGGCACGTACCCCTTCGTCACCTCGTCCAACCCGACGGTCGGCGGCGCCTGTGTCGGGGCCGGCATCCCGCCGATGGCGATCAACCAGGTGATCGGGGTGACGAAGGCGTACACCACCCGGGTCGGTTCGGGGCCGTTCCCGACCGAGCTCTTCGACGACAACGGCGCGCACCTGCGCAAGGTCGGCGCCGAGTACGGCACCACCACCGGCCGGGAGCGCCGGTGCGGCTGGTTCGACGCGGTGATCGGCCGGTACGCCGTCCGGCTCAACGGCATCACCGACCTGGTCGTCACCAAGCTCGACGTCCTCTCCGGAATGGAGAAGGTACCGATCTGCGTCGGTTACGAGATCGACGGCGAGCGGTACGACGACATGCCGATGACGCAGACCGCGATCCACCACGCCAAGCCGATTTACGAGGAGCTGGACGGCTGGTGGGAGGACATCTCCAAGGCGCGCTCCGAAGCGGAGCTGCCGGAGAACGCCCGTCGCTACCTGGCCCGGATCGAGGAGCTGTGCCGGACCCGGGTCAGCGTGGTCGGCGTCGGCCCCGGCCGGGAGGAGAACATCGTCCGGCACGAGCTGATCCCGGCCAGAAGCTGAGCGAGCCCCGTCCGGGACCAGGTCGATCCCGTCGGGGACCCGGTCGCCCCCGTCCGGGACGTCACCGGCACCATCACGCAGACCGCCCGGGGCGCGGCCCCGACAATCTTGGCCGGGAGCGAGCCGAGCGTGGCCGGGAGCGAGCGGCTCCGGGTCGGACCCGTAGGATCGGCGGTCGTGCGCGTACTACTCATCGGTGGCGGCGGGCGAGAGCATGCTCTGGCGCTCGGCCTGGCCGCCGACCCGGCCGTCGACCAGTTGATCGCCGCACCGGGCAACCCCGGCATCGCCGCGGTCGCGGAACTGCGTCCGGTGCAGGCCACCGATCCGGCATCGGTCGCGGCGCTCGCCGTCGAGGTCCAGGCCGACCTGGTGGTCGTCGGTCCGGAGGCGCCGCTGGTCGCCGGGGTCGCCGACGCGGTACGCGCCAAGGGCATCGCCTGCTTCGGCCCGTCCGGCGCGGCGGCCCGGATCGAGGGCTCCAAGGCGTTCGCCAAGGACGTGATGGCGGCGGCCGGTGTGCCGACGGCCCGGGCGCGGACCGTCGACAACCCCGGTACCGGCGTCGGGTCCGCCCTGGTGGCCCAGGCGCTCGACGAGTTCGGCCCGCCGTACGTGGTCAAGGACGACGGACTCGCCGCCGGCAAGGGCGTGGTGGTCACCGAGGACCGGTCGGCCGCGCTCGACCATGCCGCCGCATGCGGCCGGGTCGTCGTCGAGGAATACCTGGCCGGCCCCGAGGTCTCGCTCTTCGTCGTCACCGACGGCGAGACCGCGCTGCCGCTGCTCCCGGCCCAGGACTTCAAGCGGGTCGGCGACGGCGACACCGGCCCGAACACCGGCGGCATGGGGGCGTACGCGCCACTGCCGTGGCTGCCCCCGGGCACCGTCGACGAGGTGATGGCCACGGTGGTCGAGCCGACCCTGGCCGAGATGCGACGCCGGGGCACCCCGTTCGGCGGGCTGCTCTACGTCGGGCTGGCCATCACCCGGCACGGGCCACGGGTGATCGAGTTCAACGCGCGGTTCGGCGACCCGGAGACGCAGGTCGTACTCGCGCTGCTGGAGACGCCGCTCGCCGGCCTGCTGCACGCGGCGGCCACCAGCACGCTGGCCGCGCATCCGCCGCTGCGCTGGCGGGTCGGTGCGGCGGTCACCGTCGTGCTCGCCTCGGCAGGCTATCCGGACACCCCCAGGACCGGTGAGGTGATCACCGGCGCCGAGCGCGCCGGGATCGTGCACGCCGGCACCGCGCGCCGCGCCTCGGACGGCGCGCTGGTCTCCGCCGGGGGCCGGGTCCTCTCCGGTACCGGCCTCGGTGCCGACGTCGGCGCCGCCCGGCTGGCCGCCTACGAGCTGGTCTCCGGGATCGGCCTGCCGGGAGCGCACCACCGGACCGACATCGCGGCGCTCGCCGCGGCGGGTCGGCTCGCCGCCCCCGACCGGGTGGAGCCCCCGGCCGGCTGAGCCACCCCCGGCGTCCGCCCGCGGATGCGCCGCCCCGCCCGGCACCCGCCCGCCCGTGCTGGCACGAAACCGTGATTCGCCGATCGCACCGGGTTTCCTACCGTGAGATCACCCCCAGCCGTCGGTCTCGGGGGATCCCAGTGGCGGAGGAGCGACCATGCACAGGTACCTGACCCGGGCGGCCCTGGTCGCCCTCGGTGGCGCGATCGCGGTCGCGGCGACCGGTTGCGTGACGATCGAGACCGGTGGGTCCGCACCGGCCAGCTCGGCGCCGGCCACCGGCGACGCGGGCCTGGGCAGCGCCCCGCCGGACGTGACGGCCGCGACGCCGGCACCGACCGGCAGCCCGGCGGGCCAGGGCGACCAGCCCGGCGGTGGCAACACCGGTGGCGGCCACACCGGCGGTGGCAACGACAACAGCGGTACGACGGGCAAGAAGCCGAGCGGCCCGACGATCGTCTACTACCGGATCAAGCAGAAGCCGCAGTGCGACCAGGGCACGAACGTCAACCGCATCCCCGGGGTACCGGTGACCCTGGAGTGGAAGGTGACCGGCACCGACAAGGTGACCCTCTCCGTCGACGGGCCCGGGATCTACGACACCTATCCGGCGGTCGGCACCGCGACCATCGACTTCCCGTGCGGGGGCGTCCCGGGCGAGTACGTCAAGCACACCTACCAGCTCCGGACCGTCGGCGGCGGCGAGGTGCGGTCGAAGACCCTGACCGCCTCGGCACTGGTGCACGAGATTCCGATGGTCTAGTCAGGCGCGGTGGTAGCGGCGCAGTTCCCGGGTCAGCACCTTGCCGGTCGCGTTGCGCGGCAGGGCCGGTACGAAGAGCACGTCCCGGGGCACCGAGAACCGGGCGCGGTAGCGGCGGACGTACTCGCGTACCGCGTCCGGGTCGAGCGTCTCGCCCGGGTGCAGCACCAGGTACGCCGCCAGCCGCTGCCCGTACGTCCGGTCCGGGACGCCGATCACCGCCACCTCGCGTACCTGGGGCAGCTCGGCGAGCAGGTTCTCCACCTCGGACGGATGGACGTTCTCGCCACCGGAGACGATCATGTCGTCGGCGCGGCCGTCCACGTAGAGCAGCCCGTCGGCGTCCAGGTGGCCGAGGTCGCCGGTGTCCAGCAGGCGCCCGTCCACCGGACCACCCCGACCCTCCTGCTCCGGGCCGCCCGCCGTGTACCCCTCGAAGAGCAGCTCGTTGCCGACCAGGATCCGGCCGACCTGGCCGGTCGGGGTCGGCTCGCCGCGCCGGTCGACGATCACCAGCCGGGTGCCGTGCGGCGGCCGCCCGGCGGTGGTCGGCGCCCGGCGCAGCTCGGCCGGGGTGGCGATGGCGGCCCAGGAGACCTCGGTGGAGCCGTACAGGTTGTAGAGCACGTCGCCGTAACGATCCATGAACCGGGTGGCCAGCCCGCCGGGCAGCGCCGAACCGCTCACCGCGACCACCTCCAGCGGTGGTCGGTTGGCCGGCGGCGGTACCTCCAGCAGCCGCTGTACCATCACCGGCACGGCGAACAGCGCCGTGCAGGAGTGCCGTTCCACCGCCGCCAGCGCGGCCAGCGGCTCGAACCTGCGGTGCAGCACGACGGTGCCGCGCAGCGCGAAGGCCATCTGGAGCGCGGCGTACCCCCAGGTGTGGAAGAGCGGGGCGGCGATCATCATCCGTACCCCGTTGTGCAGCGGGATCCGGCCGATGATCGCTACGAGCGGGCCGAGGCCGTTCGGGGTGGGCCGGCGGGCGCCCTTCGGCGTACCGCTGGTGCCGGAGGTGAGCACGATGGTCCGGCCGTCCCGGCCCGGCGGGCGCAGCTCGCCCAGGGGTGCCCCGGCGACCAGGTCCCGGTACTCCCGGTCGTCGACCCGCTCCACCTCCGCCGGCACCCCGACCACCCGGTCGAGGAACTCGGCGTCGTGCACCAGCAGCCGGATCCGTTGCTCCTCGGCGACGGCCGCGAGCTGCGCCCCGGAGAGCCCGGTGTTCACCAGTACGATGTCGGCGCCGAGCAGCCCGCCGGCGAGGGCGGTCTCCACCAGACCGGCGTGGTTGCGGCAGAGCACCCCGATCCGGTCGCCCTCCGCGACGCCGTAGCGGGCCCGCAGCGACCGGGCCAGCCGTTCGGCCCGGTCCAGCAGCTCCCGGTAGCTGATCTCGCCGCGCTCCTCGTCGATCAGCGCGACCCGGTCCGGATCCCGGGCCGCCGCCTGGCGCAGTTCGCCGGCCAGGCTGAACCCCCAGTTCCGCAGCGCGCCGAGCTGCGCCGCGACCCGCCGGGGCGAGCCGGGCTTGAGCAGCCCGCGCCGGGTCAGCGTGGTGACGAGAAACGCGAGGTCCGAGGGCAAGGAGTGGCTCCGCTGGGTGTCGTTCTGCTTTCGGGGAAGAGGGGCTCGCCGGTCGGGACGGCACCGGGCCGGCTCGGCCGGGGCCGGCTGGCTCGGCCGTCGGCGGTCCGGCTCGATCGCCGCCGCGACCGGGCCGGTCAGCGGATCTGGCGCCCGGAGACGGCCCGGGAGATGACCAGCCGCTGGATCTCCGACGTCCCCTCGAAGATGGTGTAGATCTTGGCGTCCCGGTACCAGCGCTCGACCGGGTGCTCACGCAGGAAGCCGGCGCCGCCGAGGATCTGTACCGCCTTCTCGGTCACCGAGACCGCCACCTCGCCGGCCTTGAGCTTGGACATCGAGCCCTCACCCGCGCTGAACGGGCGGTTGTTGCGCCCCATCCAGGCGGCCCGCCAGACCAGCAGCCGGGCCGCGTCGATCTCCATCCGCATGTCCGCGAGCGGGAACGCGATCGCCTGGTTCTCGATGATCGGCCGGCCGAACTGGACCCGCTCCTGGGCGTACGCCAGGGAGTATTCGTACGCCGCCCGGGCCACCCCGATCGCCTGCGCGCCGACGGTGGGCCGGGAGAGTTCGAAGGTACGCATCGCCGCCTGGCTGTTGCCGCGCTGGCCGGAGCGGGCCCGGTCGAGCCGTTCGTGCAGTGCCTCACGCCCGCCGAGCAGGCAACGGCCCGGCACCCGTACCTCGTCCAGGAAGACGTCGGCGGTGTGCGAGGCGCGCAGGCCGAGCTTGCGTAGCTTCTTGGACGCGGTCAGTCCCTCGGTGCCGGGCGGCACCACGAACGCGGCCTGCCCCCGGGAGCCGAGTTCCGGCTCCACCGAGGCGGTCACCACGTGCACGGCGGCGATCCCGCCGTTGGTGGCGTACGCCTTCTGCCCGGTCAGCACCCACTCGTCGGTGGCCTCGTCGTAGCGGGCCCGGGTACGCATGGCGGAGACGTCCGACCCGGCCTCCGGCTCGGTGGTGCAGAACGCCGCCACCGCCGGCCGGTCGGTGTCGCCGTAGCACTGCGGCACCCATTCGACCAGTTGCTCGGGGGTGCCGGAGCCGTAGATCGCGGCGACCGCGAGGGTGGTGCCGAAGAGGGCCATGCCGATCCCGGCGTCCCCCCAGAAGAGTTCCTCGTTGGCGAGTGGCAGGGACAGCCCGGTCGGGTCGGCCCAGCAGTTCGCGATGAACTCGAAGCCGTAGAGGCCGACCTTCGCCGCCTCCTGGATGACCGGCCAGGGGGTCTCCTCGCGGGCGTCCCATTCGGCCGCGGCCGGGCGCACGATCTCGGCGGCGAATCCGTGCACCCAGTCGCGCAGGTCCTGTTGCTCTTCGTTCAGGTCGAGCGAGAACTCGGTCACGCCGTCCCCTCGTCGTCGGTCGTCGGGTCGGTCCCGGGTGCCGGTTCGGCCGGCCCGGTGTCGGGGTCAGGCCTTCGGGATGTCGAACAGGTTGGCGATGTTGGCCGCGAGCCCGAGGTCGCCCTTTGCCTTCAGCTTGCCGGTCATGAACATCATCACCGGGTTGGCGTCACCGGAAACGATCTTGAGGAACTCGACCGGGCCCATCGTGAGGGTGAGCTTGGGGTCCCGCTGCGGCGTCTCCGAGACCTGGCAGGCCCCGTTCTCGATGACGATCTCGTAGGTGTCGGAGCCGCCATCGGGCCGGCCGGTGATGGTCCAGTGCAGGACCGTGTTGGTGTTGCCGGCCCGATCGGCCCGGAACAGCGTCGGCATCCGGCCGAACACCGCGTCGAGGACCTTGCCGCGCAGGTCGCCGCTCATCACTTCGGCCAGCTTGTCGTCCGGGGTGGACTTGACGATCTGGGCGAACTGCTTGGGCTCGAGCGAGGCGAAGTTCGCCGGGTCGAAGTCGGTCATGCGAAGGCCCTCCGGGCTGCTGGTGATGGTTGCTCTCCGGTCAATATTATTGGTTACTCACGCGTAACCTTACGCACGAGTAGGTAAGCTCGCAAGGTGTCGACTCCGCCCGCCTTCCGGCGGCTGCCCCGGGCCGTACGGGAGCAGCAGATGCTCGACGCCGCGGTCAAGGTCTTCTCCCGGCGTGGCTTCCACGCGGCGAGCATGGACGAGATCGCCGACGAGGCGGGCATCTCCAAACCCATGGTTTACGCCTATCTCGGGTCCAAGGAGGAGCTTTTCACCGCCTGCCTGCACCGGGAGGGGACCCGGCTGGTGGAGGCGATCGTCGGCGCGGTCGTACCGGACGTGCCGTTCGAGGAGAGGCTCTGGCGCGGCCTGCGGGCGTTCTTCCGGTTCGTCGGGGCGCACCGGGACGGTTGGGCCGTCCTCTACCGGCAGGCCCGGGGCGAGCGGCCGTTCGCCGACGAACTGTCCGCGATGCGGAGCCGGATCATCGAGGTGGTCGCCGGGATGCTCGCCCGGGGCCTGGCCGACGACGGCCGCGAGGTCAGCGCGCCCGAGCTGGAGGTCATGGCGTACGCCCTGGTCGGTGCCGCAGAGTCGGTCGCGGACTGGCTGGCCGACCACCCCGAGGCCGACCCGGACGCGATGGCCGGCCGGATGATGGCCTTCGCCTGGACCGGCGCCGGGGACCTGCTCGCCGGGCGCCCCTGGCGACCGCCGGCCGCCCCGCCGGACTGAGCCCTCCGTCCTCGGGCCCGAGACTGCCCGTCCCCGTCTGACCGATCGCGCTCCCCGCCGAAGGCAGCGCCGGCCTGTCGCCGGAAACGGAGGTACGGGTGCTCCGGCCCGGTGGGACCGGAGCACCCGTCACGCCGCCGGTGGCGCGGGTCGGATCGGCCGACGCCGTGCCGACGGTCAGATCCGGCCGGTGCCGGCGCCGCCGGTGACGATGGACTTGACGTTGGCGGCCGGGTCGACGCTGACGCTGTACGGAAGACTCCGGACACTGCCGCCGGCCTGGCCGCTACCCGAGTTCACGAAGTGGTTGTTCCGGGCGACCAGGGTGCCGGGGCCGGAGCTGGCCTCGCCGAGGTGGTACGGGTCCTCGGTGTTCTCGAAGTAGTTGCCCTCGACGAGCACACCGGCGCCCTCGGTCGAGGCGACGCCGTAGCCGCCGACGTTGTTGTAGTAGTTGTTGAAGACGTGCACCGGGTTGCCGAACCGGACCCGGGGGTGCCGCTGCTCCGAGCCGTCGAACCAGTTGTGGTGGTACGTCACGCGCAGCTTGCCGGAGTCCTCGCCCGAGTTGTCGTCCGAGTGGCCGAGCAGGAACGACTTGTCGTGGCCGTAGACCCGGTTCCAGGAGACGGTGGCGCAGTCCGAAGCGCGCTTGATGTCGACCGCGCCGTCGTTGCCGTTGGTGAAGCTGTTGTGGTCGATCCAGACCCGGGTCGAGTACTGCACGTTGATCGCGTCGTCGCTCCAGTTCCGGAAGTTGATGTTCCGGATGATGACGTTGCTGACGCTGGCGACGTTGAGCCCGCCACCGGTGATGGCGGCACCGCTGCCCACCCCGATGATGGTCTTGTTGGCGGCGACCTTCTGCATGCCGCTGATCGACAGGCTGCCGGAGACTCGGATCACGCGCGCGCCGCTGGCCTGCATCTCGCTGACCAGTTGGCTACCGCTGGTGACCGTCACCGGGGAGGCGCTGCCGCCGCCGGTGGTGCCACCGCACTGGGTCGCCCAACCCTGCATGTTGAACGAGGCGGCCGACGCGCTGGGCATGGCGACGAGGGAGCTGCCCACGAGCGTGGCGGCGGTGGCCGCGGCGAGCAGCGGGAGCCGGGAGAGCCGCCGGGTACGGCGGGTGGTGGATTCGGTGCTGGACACAGGAAACCTCCGAGCGGAAGTGGTCCACCCCGACGGCCGGGTCGCGGGTGGGACGCGGACGCCGCCAGCGGTGGGTGGACGGTGCGGCCGGCGGGTCCGGACCGCACTGGGGACGGGTGCTGGAAAGCGCTTTCCAGCATCAAGCGAAGACTATCGATGCACATCGGCCATGTCAACGACAAATCTCGATGTTTGTTCCGTCCTGTCGGGCTTGGCCCGAGAGGGTGATCAGTCCGGATCACCCGGATCAGTCCCGGCTCGCGGCGACCCGGATCAGTCCTGGGGCGGGCCGTCCGGATCAGTCCCGGCTCGCGGCCACCTCGCCGAGCAGGTACGGGCGGCCGCGCGACGGGTCGTGCAGCCCGAAGTTCCAGCCCGGGGTCGCGGAGAACGCCACCGTGCCGGGCAGCGGCACGGGCAGCTTGAACGCCACATCCACGGTGTACGCGTCGGGCAGCCGTCCCTCCAGCGCGGCCAGGCACCGGGCCTTGCTCCACATGCCGTGCGCGATCGGCCGGGGGAAACCGAACAGCCGGGCGGCGATCCGCGAGGTGTGGATCGGGTTGTGGTCGCCGGAGACCCGGGCGTAGTCCCGGCCCACCCGGGAGTGCACCCGCCACAGCGCGGTCGGGGCCGGCGGAGCCGGTCGCTCCGTGGCGTCGCGTCGGCCGCCGTCGGCCCCGGTACGCTCCCGTCGCAGGTACGTCGCCACGGCACGCCACACCACCTCTCCACCGGTCGAGGCGGTGCAGACCATGTCGAACTGCCGGCCCCGGTCGTGCGGGCGCAGGTCGACGGCGCGTACCGCCAGGTCCAGCGGCTCCGCCGCGTCCACCCGGCGGTACGTGGTGATCCGGTTCGCCACGTGCACCAGGCCGACCAGGGGGAGCGGAAACTCCGGCGCGCTCATCAGGCGCAGGGCCAGCGGGAAGGCGAGTACGTGCGGATAGGTCGGCGGCAGCGCGTCGGCGAGCCGGAACCCGCACACCCGGTCGTACGCCGCCAGGTGCTCCCGGTCGACCGTGACCGCCCGGACCAGCAGTTCGGTCTCGGGGAGCCGGTCGGCACGCCGGGCCGGACCGAGCCCCGGGGCCAACCCGATCGCCGCTCGCCGGTAGAGCGGCCCGGCGGCCGGCAGCGCCGCCAACTCGACCCCGGATCCCTCCGGCGCGCTCCCGATCTGGTCGGGCACCCCCTCGGCGGCCCCCCGGCCGTGCGGCTCGGCCGGTGTGGTGCCCTCGGCGGTGTTCGGCAGCTCGGACATCAGGCCCCCAGCAGGCTCTGGCCGCAGACCCGCACCACGTTGCCGGTGACGCCGGCCGAGCCGGGCGAGGCGAACCAGGCGATCGTCTGTGCGACGTCGACCGGCAGGCCGCCCTGCGCCATGCTGTTCATCCGCCGGCCGGCCTCGCGGAGCACCAGCGGGATCCGGGCGGTCAGCCGGGTCTCGATGAAGCCCGGTGCGACCGCGTTGACGGTGATGCCGCGTTCGGCGAGCACCGGAG
Source organism: Plantactinospora sp. KLBMP9567 (assembly GCF_033446045.1). Classification (NCBI taxonomy): domain Bacteria; kingdom Bacillati; phylum Actinomycetota; class Actinomycetes; order Micromonosporales; family Micromonosporaceae; genus Plantactinospora; species Plantactinospora sp. KLBMP9567. The sequence goes on from NZ_JAWQRR010000039.1 coordinate 105,401, forward strand.
CCATCGAGTGCACCAGGCCGATCACCCCGGCCTTGGAGGTCGCATAGTTGGTCTGGCCCCGGTTGCCGGCGATCCCGGCGATCGAGGAGACCCCGATCAGTCGCCCGCCGCGCGGGATCAACTCGCGGTCCAGCAGTACGTCGTTGATCCGCTCCTGGCTGGTGAGGTTGACCTCCAGCACCGAGTCCCACCAGTCCGGGCTCATCCGGCCCAGCGTCCGGTCCCGGGTGATCCCGGCGTTGTGCACCACCACGTCCACCCGGCCGTGCCGGTCGGCCAGATGGTCGGCGAGCCGCAGCGGCGCGTCGGGCGCGGTCAGGTCGAGCTGTACCGCCGTACCGCCGACGGCGTTGGCGACCTCGGCGAGCGCGTCACCGGCCGCCGGTACGTCCAGCGCCACCACCTGGGCACCGTCGGCCGCCAGTACCTCGGCGACCTGCGCCCCGATTCCCCGGGCGGCCCCGGTGACCAGCGCGATCCGGCCGTCCAGCGGGCGGGCCCAGTCGACCTCCGGCACCTCGGCCGGACCGATCCGGACCACCTGCCCGGAGACGTACGCGGAGCGGCCGGAGAGCAGGAAGCGCAGGGTCGACGCGACGGCCCGTTCGGCACCCGACGCGACGTAGACGAGCTGTGCGGTCGTACCCCTGCCGAACTCCTTGCCGATGCTCCGGGTCAGCCCTTCCAGGGCGCGCTGCGCGGTCGCCTCCCGGGGTGTGCCGCAGGATTCCGGCGGGGTGCCGAAGACGACCACCCGGCCGGAGGGGTGCAGCGCCCGGGCCAGCGGGTGGAAGAAGTCGAAGAGCGCGCGCAGTCCGGACGAGTCGGTGATGCCGGTGGCGTCGTAGAGCAGGGCGGCCTGTGGCGGCACCCGGCCCGCACTGTCGCCCGGCTCGGTCGCACTGTCGCCCGGCTCGGTCGCGGTCGGGTCGGTGATTTTCACGCCGGCCGAGGTGAGCAGCTTGGCCAGCGGTTCGACCAGGCGGCCGCCGGAGGCGGCGTCGAGGCGTACCGGGCCGTGCGCCAGCGGGTCGCCGGGGCGGTAGCGGCGCAGCCTGGGCGGGTCGGGCAGGCCGAGGCGCTTGACCAGCGCCCGGCCGGGACCGGTGTGGGCGAAGCTCGCGTACCTGTCACTCATGACCGTAGCCTACTCGCGGGTAAGGTAGGAACAACCCTGCGTTCTGGAGGCGTCACCATGGAAGCCGTACGTCGCGTCGCGGTCCTCGGAGGCAACCGGATCCCCTTCGCCCGCTCCAACGGGCGGTACGCCAAGGCGTCCAACCAGGACATGTTGACCGCCGCCCTGGACGGGTTGATCGCCCGGTTCGGCCTGGCCGGCGAGCGGCTCGGCGAGGTGGCCGCCGGTGCGGTACTCAAGCACTCGAAGGACTTCAACCTCACCCGGGAGGTGGTGCTCGGCTCCCGGCTCGACCCGCGCACCCCGGCGTACGACCTCCAGCAGGCCTGCGGCACCGGGCTGGAGGCGGCGATCCTGGTCGCCAACAAGATCGCGCTCGGCCAGCTCGACGTCGGGATCGCCGGTGGCGTGGACACCACCTCGGACGCGCCGCTGGCGGTCAACGAGGACCTGCGGCGTACCCTGCTGGAGATCAACGCTGCCCGTACCCTCGGCGGGCGGCTGAAGGCCGCCACCCGGTTCCGTCCGGCCCAGCCGTTCCGGCCGGAGATCCCACGCAACGCGGAGCCGCGTACCGGACTGTCGATGGGGGAGCACGCGGCGGTCACCGCCCGGCGGTGGAACGTCGACCGGCAGGCTCAGGACGAACTCGCGGTCCGGTCGCACCAGCGGCTCGCCGCCGCGTACGACCGTGGGTTCTTCGACGACCTGGTCACGCCGTACCTCGGGCTGACCCGGGATGCGAACCTCCGCCCCGACACCAGTGTGGAGAAGCTCGGCACGCTCAAGCCGGTCTTCGGCACCCGGGGGCCGGACGCCGAGCATGCCAGCATGACCGCAGGCAACTCCTCCCCGCTCACCGACGGGGCGTCGACGGTGCTGCTCGCCTCCGAGGAGTGGGCCAAGGCGCACAACCTGCCGGTACTGGCCTGGTTCGGTGCGTCGACGACCGCCGCCGTCGACTTCGTACACGGCGACGAGGGACTGCTGATGGCCCCCGCGTACGCCGTGCCCCGGCTGCTCGCCCGGACCGGGCTGACCCTGGCCGACTTCGACTACTTCGAGATCCACGAGGCGTTCGCCTCGCAGGTGCTGGCCACCCTGGCCGCCTGGGAGTCGCCGGAGTTCTGCACGGAGAGGTTGGGCCTGGACGCCCCGCTGGGGTCGATCGACCCCGCGAAGCTGAACGTCAACGGCTCGTCGCTGGCCGCCGGCCACCCGTTCGCCGCTACCGGCGGCCGGATCGTGGCCACCCTGGCCAAGCTGCTCGCCGAGCGCGGCTCGGGACGCGGCCTGATCTCGATCTGCGCGGCCGGCGGTCAGGGCGTGGTGGCGATCCTGGAACGCTGAGCCGGCGCGTCCGTCTCGGCACCGCCCTGCTGGCGGCCTCAAGCCGATCCGCCAGGCCAGGCGAGGAAGCGGGTATGCAACTCCTCGGGCGAGAGGTCGGGCAGGTCGACGGCTGCGAGTGCCACGTACCGGCCGAGGTGGCTGAGCAGCGCCAGCCGGTTGTGCCGGTAGCGGATCAGGAGTCGTTCCCGCTGATCGGGGCACGGCCAGTCCTCGTCGCAGCCGGCACAGGTCCAGTCGGGTCGCCTCGGAAGGTGCGCCCGCCGAGGGCTGTTGTGCCGTCGAAGGGGCTCGGGTCGTCGCTGGTCGGCTCGTCGTTCGGGTCGATGCCGGCGCGACAGGGGACCCGGTCGGATCGCCACGGCGTCCAGCCGGACCAGTACGCGCCGCTGGCGCAGTCGTATTCCGTCGGAAGTTTGCAGTTCGACCCCGCGCGGGTGAAGCCAGAGGCCGTCGGTGTGTCGTTCCCGGCGTCCCAACTGGATGACCTCCAGGATCAGTCTGCCGAGGCCGAAGCAATAGTCGCCCTCGCCGACCTCCAGGATGTCGCCAACCCGGATGTCGGGCAGCCGGGCACTCACGTCTCCGCGGCGGTGGCTGTAGCGCCGAGGCGGCGTCGCCAGGCGCGGTCAGCAGTGGGGCGGTGCGCGGTAGGGATCTCCGGAGTGCACTGAGCCAGCGCGGGCAACCACCTGATCGGTGCTTCGCGGGTTCGGGAGTGAGGACCGGCCGGCCCAACTCGACGAGGCGGTTCGCCGCCGCGTTGGCCGGTCGGCACGGTCCGGGCGTCAGACAGACCGGGCAGAGCCCGGTCTCCCGGTCGAGTACGTGTGCGTCGAGCATGTCGTACGCGGCCTGCGCATCGGCCGTGTCCTGCTCGGCAAGGCTGCTGGACAGGTAGACGGTCATCGGCTCGCCTCTCGTCGCCTCGACGTGGACGTACGCCCCCCGCTGATTCGAACCGGATCGCGGCGCAGAGAGCCGTATTGCCGTACGGCCCGGATGGCGATGGCTCACAGTTCGGGGCGTCAGCAGGCCGGCCTGGCTGTCGGGGCAGCCTGTAAACGACCTACTTCGGCAACCTCACTGCTTTTCGAATAATGCAGCAAGGATCACTCTTGCTGAATGGACCGGAGGGACGGGAATGGGCCTAGTCGTGACGGGTGCCGGGCTGCGGTGGCGACATATCAGGCGGCAACTGCGACTGTTCAGCGCGCTCTCGGGGCGTTGAAGGCAGAGGGCTCCGTCTACAGCGAAACGGGCAGGGGCGTCTACGTGCGGGATCGACAGCCGCTCGTGGTGGAGGCCGCCGCCTACATCACGCCTACCCGGGGTGGCTACGAGTACCGCCTGATCGACGTTGCCGAGGTTGTGCCACCCGCCGGGGTCGCGCAGGCACTCGACTCGGGCGACGATTTGGCAGTCATGCGGCACCGGCTGCTGCTGCAAGGCAACGAGCCGGTGGAGCTTTCCTGGTCGTACTATCCGGTTGCGATCGCCAGGGGCACAGATCTGGCCAGGCGCCGGAGAATCGCTGGTGGCGCCGCTCGGGTGCTGGCGGACAACGGCCACCGGCAGCGGGATCTGCGCGACCGCATCTCGGCGAGGATGCCCACTACCGAAGAGGTCGAGGCACTGGCGCTGCCGCCGTACGTTCCGGTTATCCAGCAGTTTCGCGTCATCCGCGACGAGTCCGACCGTCCGGTCGAGGCGTCGATCCTGATCAAGGGCAGCCACCTTCAGGAGCTCCAGTACCGCCAGGACGTCCCGCCGGAGAGCTGACCGTCAACCTCTGTCTGTGGGTCGTCAGCGGATGTGGTTGTGGCGGGAGCACAAGTGGGGCAGCTCGACAGTCCCTGAGACCGGCGTGGCCGGCCCGCATCGCGCCGACGCCCATCCAGCTCTCGTCGGTACAACTCCCCAATAACTGTTTGATAGTTGGGTCGGCGCCTCCTGCACTCCCCAACATGTCTTTGGGAGTTGACGATCCAGAGCACGAACCGGGCGCCGGCGATGCGCCGGATCCCACCGCCCGGCTTCGGGCCCTGGCCCATCCGGTACGGATGCGGATCCTCTCCCTGCTCACCGCGTCGGCGCTGACCGCCGCCGAGATCGCCCGCGAACTGGACCTCACCCACGCCAACGCCAGCTACCACCTGCGGCACCTGCTGGCCGCCGGCCTGATCGAGGTGGCCGGCGAGGAGCGCATCCGGGGCGGTGCCGCCAAGCGCTACCGCTACGACCCGGCACGCCAGCCCGACCAACCCGCATCCACGCCGGCCGACAGCCGGGCCACTTCCGACCACCGCCTGCTCTACGACGCGCTCGCCGCCGAACTGCGCCGCCGCGCTCACCACCTGCGGCGCGGGCCAGGCAACTTCCTCACCGACGCCGAGTTCTGGATCGACCCGGAGACCTGGGACGAGATCCGGAACACGATCGCCGAGGCGTCGGCCCGGCTGCACCACGCCGCCCGACCGCCACACACCCCCGGCACCGCCCGGGTGAGCGCCACCGTCGCCCTCTTCCGGATGCAGGACTGATCGTGGGTACCCGGGACGGCGCGCTGGCGCCGCTGCGGCACCGGCCCTTCCGCTATCTGGCGACGGGTCGGGCCGCCACCATGCTCGGCAACGCGGTCGCACCGATCGCGCTGGCGTTCGCCGTACTCGATCTCACCGACAGCGTGCGCGACCTCGGCCTGGTGGTCGGCGCGCGGTCGCTGACCCACGTGGTGTTCCTGCTCTTCGGCGGCGTGCTGGCCGACCGGCTGCCCCGGCAGACGGTGATGGTGGTCTCCTGCACGCTCGCCGCGCTCACCCAGGGCGCGGTCGCGGCGCTGGTGCTGACCGGAACCGCGACGATCCCGGCGCTGGTCGCGCTCGCCGCCGCGAACGGCGTGGTGGCCGCCTTCGCCTGGCCGGCCGCCGCCGCGCTGGTCCCGCAGACCGTGCCGGCCGAGCTGCTCCAGTCGGCCAACGCGCTCAACCGGCTCGGCATCAACGCCGCCATGATCGGCGGCGCATCGCTCGGCGGCGTGCTGGTGGCCGGCGTCGGACCGGGCTGGGGCCTGCTGGTGGACGCCACGACCTTCGCGCTGGCCGGGCTGGCATTCGCCCGGGTACGCGTCCACGCGGTTGCCGGCCCGCGCCACGAGCGGGCCAACCCGATCCGCGAACTGCGCGAGGGTTGGACCGAGTTCGTCGCGCGCTCCTGGGTCTGGGTGGTGGTACTCGGCTTCCTGCTGATCAACTTTGCCTACGCCAGCTCGGTCAACGTCCTCGGCCCCGACGTGGCGGACGAGACGATCGGCCGGACCGCCTGGGGCGTGGTGCTCGCCGCCCAGACCGCCGGCATGGTCGCCGGGGCGCTGGTCGCGCTCCGGATCCGGGTACGCCGGCTGCTCCTGCTCGGCGTGTTCTGCATGTTCGCCGACGTACTGCTGCTGCTCGGGCTGGCCCGGGCGCCGTCCGTGGTGGTACTGGTTGCCGCCGCGTTCGTGGCCGGGCTGGCCGTCGAGCAGTTCTCGGTCGCCTGGGAAACGTCGATGCAGCAGAACATCCCCGCCGACAAGCTCGCCCGGGTCTACTCGTACGACGCGCTCGGCTCGTTCCTGGCGATCCCGCTCGGCCAGATCGCGATCGGTCCGGTGGCGGAGGAGATCGGCAACGACCCGACCCTGCTGGTCGCCGCCGGCATCGTGCTCGTCGCGGTGCTCGGCATGCTGGCCGATCCCGGCGTACGCCGCCTCTCCGCCGAGACTCCGGCTGCCGGTGCGGTGCCGGCTCCCGCTGACAGCCTGGCACCCGGCACGGCTCCGGTTCCGCGGCCACTGGCCGCCTCCGAACTGGACGAGCGGCCGACAGGTGCTGGCCGCGTCGCAGATAACGTGTGATCGACAAGCCGGTACCCTCCGCTTTGGCCTGGCGGACGATGCCCGGCTGGACCTGACCTGGATCCTCGCCGCGATGTCGTTCGGGCTGGTCGTCGCGGTCGCGGCCACGGCGTACCTGAGTGCGCTTGGGCGCTCGGCGTCGGGCCGTCGCCCCGGCCCAGCAGTGCTGACCGTCGGCGGCGTGCTGGCGCTCGGCGTGCTGGCCATGGCGCTCCAGGTGCACACCGTGCCGTCGATGATCGTCGGAGTCGCGCCCGGGGCCACCACCCGGACACCGCTGATGGGCGTACTGTCGCACTACTCGGTCGAGAGCCTCGGGCAGACCGCCGCGACTTCCGCACTGTTGCTCGCAGTGCTGGGGCTGCTCGGTCTCGGCGCGAGTGGGCTGCTGCTGGCGACCCAGGCGAGGATCGAGTTCGACGGCTGGCGGGACGGAGCGGTGCGGCCGGCGGAGCGGACACCGGCAACCCGTGGGTGGTGGCGGTACGCGCGAACGGGCCTCCTGGTCGTCGCGCTGGTTTCCTTCCTCGGCATCGTCGGCTGGGCCTGCGCGCCGTGGCTGACGAAGGTGTTCCCGGGCGACGGCGTACCCGGCAACCTCGACACGACCGAGCTGCTGGTTCGGTCCTGGCTGCCGCCGCTGATCGGGGCGGTGCTCTCGGTCGGGCTGGCCGCGATCGCCGGCTTCGGCATCGGGGCGGTGCGCCCGCTGGGCCGGTGGAGCGAGCTGCTCCTGCTGCCGTTCGCGCCGTGGCTCTTCGTCGGTTTGGCTCCGGTGATGCTGGACCGGGGCCCGCGCATCCTCCTGCTGCTCGGCTTCGACCGCGGCCTGCTGGGCCTGGTGCCGTTGACCGCGCTCTCCGTGCCCGCACTGTTCGCCTTCACCCTGCTCTTCCGGGCCCAGCATCCGCGATGGCGCGGCGAAGACAGCCTCGGCCGTGCCCTGCTGCTGCCGGCCCTGCCGATGCTGCTCCTGGCGGTCCTGCTGACCACGCTGGTCAACGCGCAACAGGCCAACTGGGGGTGGCTGACCGGCGCGATGCCCACCGACGCCGCGACAACCCTGGTCGAGTACACGGCACGCAGGACGGGGGAGCTGGACAGTGGTCTGCTCAGCCTGGTGCTGCCACTACCGATCTTCCTGGTCTTCCTGGTGGCGTTCGCCGCCATCCAGCTCGGCTACCTGGACCGGCTCGCGATCAGGGTCGGATCGTCCGACGGCGCAACGCCCGGTGCCACGTCGCCTGACGGCGCAACGCCCCGCGCTACGTCGTCGGAGGACACGACGTCGGTGGCGACGGATGCTGAACCGGCAACGCCGGCAGCCTTGCCGGCGGGCGGCCGGGCCGACTGACCCGGGATTGCCGGAATCGGCAACTCCTGCTCAGACGGCGCGGCGTTCTTCGCGCCCGTAACCGACGGCCGGTACGGTCGCGGTGGCCGGACAGGCGAGCGGCGGGGGCATGCGCGATGGGCTATCCAGGGCAACCATCCGGGACGGTGCCGCTTCCGCCGGCCGGGCATCATCCGGCTCCGCAGGCTGCAACGGGCTCGGCGGGGCGTGCGCTGCTCGGCCTGGCGCTGCTGCTGCCGGCACTGATCGCGCTCATCTGGTCGTACGTCGTACCGACCGCCTCCACCGTACTGACCAGCTTCCGGCACGAAAACCTCTTCCGAGAGCCGCGATCGGCCGGGATCGAGAACTATCAGGCGGTCTTCGAAGACGGGTTCCTGGGCCAGCTCGGGTTGGCGCTGCTGCTCGGTCTGCTGCCCCTCGCGTTCGCGTTGCTGGTCGCGCCGCTGCTGGCGGTGGTCGCCGACCGGGCCGGCCGGCTGGGTCGGCTGCTCACCCGGGCGGTACTGGCCGTGCCGATCGCCGGGTACGCCCCGGTCGCGGTCCTCCTCGGCTGGCGGCTGCGGCTGGCCGAGTCGGGCTCGCTCGGCGACGGCGCGCGGTTCGAGCTGACCTGGATACTCGCGGCGACCTCGTTCGGGCTGGTGGTGGCGGTCGCCGCGACGGCGTTCCTGAGCGCGCTGCGGCAGCGGGAACCGGGCCGCTGGTCGACGCCGGCCCTGCTCACCGTCGGTGGGCTGGTCGGCTTGGCCGTGCTCGCCCTGTCACTCCAGATCTTCACCGCGCCGGCGCTGCTCACCGGCGGCGGGCCGGCACGCTCGACCATGACACCGGTCCTCGGGACGATGCAGACGAGCTTCACCACCTTCCGGCTCGGCCTGGGTGCGGCCACCTCCACGCTGCTGCTGGTCGTACTCGGCGGGCTCGGGCTCGCGGCGACCGGGTTGCTGCTGGCCAGCCGTACCCGGATCGAGTTCGACGGTTGGCGGGACCGGCCCGGCGGCCCGCCGGCTCCGGTGCGTGGCCCCTCCACTGTCCACCTCGGAATCGTCATCGCCGGACTGGTCGTCGTGCTCGGTGTCTTCGGCTGGGCCTCCGCGCCCTGGCTGCGGCATGCCTTCAGCGGGGCCGACCTGCCCGGCGGGGTCAGCACGGTGGACGTACTCGTCAACACCTGGCTGCCACCGTTCGTCTCGGCGCTGGTGTCGGTCTTGCTGGCGGCGGTGGCCGGGTTCGGCATCGGGGCGCTGCGCCCGCTCGGCCGGTGGAGCGAGCTGCTCCTCCTGCCGTTCGCTCCGTGGCTCTTCGTGGGCATCGGTCCACTGGCCGTCGCCGGGTTCAAGCGGGTCAGCGAAAACGACCAGGTCAACACGTTTCTCGGGACGATCCCGCCGGTCTGGCTCTGCGTACCGGCGCTGTTCGTCTTCACCCTGCTGTTCCGGGGACAGCAGCCGAAGTGGCGGGCCGGCGGGGACGCCGTCCGTACCCTGCTACTGCCGGCACTGCCGATGCTGGCCGTCGCGTTCCTGCTGAGCTGGCTGTTCAGCGCCCAGCAGCCGCTGTGGGCCCGCCTGGTCACGTCCGACCCGGAGAACGCCTCGGCCCCGTTGCTGGCCGAGATGCTGATGGCCGAGTTCGGCAACCGGGGCACCGGCTTCCTGGGTCTGGTCCTGCCGCTGCCGTTGCTAGTGTTGTTCCTGCTGGCGTTCGCCGGGCTCCAGGTCGGTTACCTGGACCGGCTGGCGATCCGGGTGGGCCGGTCAGCCGTCGAGCCGGCGCCGCAGCCCGGTCCGCCGCCGCACATCGGGTTCGGCGGCCAGCCGGTGCCCGCACAGCCGTACGGGCCCCCGACCCAGCCGTACCCGGCCTCGTCGTACGGGGTGCCGCCGTCGCCGTACCCGCCCCAGCCGCTCCAGCCCGGCCCGTACGGCGGACCGCCGGTGCCGCCCCAGCCGTACGGCCCACCGCCTGAACCGGGCCAGCCGCCCCAGTCGGCACAGCCGTCACAGTCATCCCAGTCGCCCTGGGCCTCGCAAACCGAGCCGCCGTCGACGGGAAGGGCGGAGTAGCGCCGCGCCCGACCGCCACCCGTGTTGCCCCACCCGTGCCGCCCCGGGCAGTGACCTGGACGTGGAAGGCGCTACCCGGCCCGGTAACGCCTTTGGCGTACAGGTGAAGGTCGGCCCGCGACGGTGGCGGGCGCAGAGGCGGGGCAGCTCTACAGTCCGCATCCGTGCGGATGCGCGGCGGTCGAGGCGTTCGCGGCTAGCCGGCCGGCGCCCTGGCGCTGATCGCGAGCGTGCCGAGCAGCCAGGCGTCCCGGCCGGTCCGCGCGGTGACGACGGCGGGTCGGTCGCTGGGCAGGCGGGTCTGGAGCACTCGTGCGTCCGTACCGAACGTGTTCCAACCGGCGGCCGTTCCGTCGGCCCGGCTGGCGCCGGTGTTGTTCGGGTTCTGCCGGTCGACCGGGCCGGCGTTGATGTCGAGCCGGTCGCCGACGCTCGCCCGGTCGGTCTCCCAGCCGACGAACCCGATCTGGGCGTCGGCGCCCGGGGCACCCGGCAACGGAACGGTCACCGCGCCGCCGGGCCGGAGCGCGAGGGCGCCGTCGAGTACCGCGACGGCCCGCGATGGGCCTCCGTCGGCGACGACGGCGACCAGGCTCCAGCCGCCGAACGCGCCGATCCCGCCGAGGAAGGCACTCCGGTGTAGCCCGACCCACCAGGTGCCGGAGCTGGCGCTACGGGCGAGCCGGGTCACGTCGGCGAACGCCTGGTAGCCGCGCCGCCCCTCAAGGGTGGTCGGGAAGTCGTCGACCCGGGAAGCCCGGACGGGGGTGTAGCGGGTGCCGCCCGGTGCCCGGACGTACGCCGTCGGGCTGGCCGGCGAGTGCCCGGTGCCGGCCCAGTAGAGGCCGGCCCAGAGGACCCGGCCGGTCAGTCTCACGGTGGCGCCGCTGACCATTCCACCGCCGGGCGCGCCGGCCGGTGCGCCCGGCGCCGAGTACCGGGTCATCAGGTAGTGGCCGTTGTCGACGCGACCGAGGGCGGGGCGACCCGACCGGGCCGCCCGGCAGGTGAGGTCGAGGTCCGGGCAGGACAGCAGCGAGTTGCCGGCGGTGGTGAGCCGCGCCGGCACCGTACCGGCGAAGACCGCGGAGAGTCCGGTGCCGGCGACCGCGAGCTGGGCCGACGCGCTGTGGGTCGGCAGGCCCGGCGTGTCGAGGGTGATCCGCACGGCGCCGCCCCGAGCGGTGCCCGCGACCGTGACCGGCAGGTACGCCGTACTCGACGACGCCGGGCCCAGCGGCCCACGCCGACAGGTGCCGGAGGTGCCGGCGGTGCAGGTCCAGCCGTCCCCGGCAGCGCCGGCGCGCAGCCGGATCCCGCTCGGCAGCGTCAGTCGGGCGCTGAGCGGACCCGTCGCGGCGAGTCCGGCCCGGAACGTCCCGGGCAGCCGTCCTCCGCCGCTGTTCGCCCCGGCCCTGCTGGTGACGGTCATGGACAGCACTGCGGACCGGCCCCGGACCAGCGTGCCGACCGGCGCCAGCGCGACGGCCACCGCTCCGGGGCGGGCCGGGCCGGTGGCGCCTGGTGGGCCCCCGTCGGTCGCGCCCGCCGCACCCGGCCCGCCCGGCGGGTGGCCGCCGACGGTGCCGGGCTCGGTGGGGCCCGGCGGGTCGGGGGTGGGCTCGGAGGTCTGTCCCGGATCCTGCGGTCCGGTCGGGGGGACCGGGGCCGGCTGTTCCGGCCCGGCGACCGGCCCCGGGTTGCCGGTGAGGGTCAGCGCGACCGCCGCCAGGGCGACGAGTACCAGGCCGGCCGCGACGAGTTGGGTTACCCGGCGGCGGGCCACCCGCCGGACCCGGTTCCACAGGGCGCCCGGAGCCGCCGTTCCGGTGCTCACGTAGCCGGCGGCCGCGGTCGCGCCGATCACGGCGGGAGCCAGCACGGCGCCGAGGCCGGTGTTGAGGTCGCCGAGTTCGACGAAGAGCAGGTGGCAGGCCCGGCATCCGGAGAGGTGGCTCTCCACGTCGGCCGCCTCCCGCCGGGACAGTCCGCTCCGGACGTACGCGCCGAGCCGCTCGGCGACCCAGCGGCAGGTGTCGTCGGTGCGAGCGGCGGCATGCTCACGCAGATAGTTCTGGCGTAGGCGTTCCCGGGCCCGGTAGGCGAGCGCCGAGATCGTGTTGGGGCGGACGCCGAGCAGGCGCGCGACCGTCGCCGGCGGATCGCCCTCCACCTCGGTGTGCCAGAGCACCAGGCGCCACCGTTCGGGCAGCGCGGCGAACGCCCGGGCGACCATCGCCTGTTCCAGGTTCCGCACGGCGGGGTCGGTGAAGGGTTCGCCGGCATCGTGGCGGGCCATGTCGTCGACGAGTTCGACCCGGCGAGTACGGCGGGCCTCGTCGTAGAAGACGTTGCGCACGGCGGTGAGCAGGTAGGTGCGGAAGGCGGCATTGGGCCCGTGCCCGCCGCGCAGTACGGCGAGGACCCGGGTGAAGGCCTCCGCCACCAGCTCGTCCACTTCGGAGGGACGAGGATCCAGCGTACGGGCCAGTCGCCGGGCCGCCGTTTCGTGTCGGCTGTAGAGGGTGGCGTAGGCGTCGGTGTCACCGGCCCGAACGGCCCGGATCAGTTGTAGGTCGCTCCGCACGTCGACGGCAGCGCTGTCGTGGTCGTCCGCCATGTCCTGCCAAGTCCTGAGGTGTGGTCGGTCCGTCGTGGGCAGTGCGGGCGCTCGTGGCTCGGCCGGGTTCCTGGGCCTGGCCCGCGTTCCTGCGGCTCGGCCGGGCTCCTGGGCTGGTCCGCTGCTGGCTCGGCCGTCTCGTCGGGCTGAAGGCTCGTCGGGCGGGACCAAACTACCAACAGCAAGTGGCCAAGGGCAGAAGGTGAGGGAGCGTTGTTGAGCTGCCTACACCATTAATCCGTTTTGTTGTTTTTATTCCGGGCGCCGTCACGGTGCTCGGCAATCTCCGTCTAGACGAGAGGAACTGCCGCGACGGATGGAGTACTGACCCGGATGGACGACGAACGCCGACTGACACCGACGGCGGCGCACCGCCGCGCACGCGCCATCACCCGCTTCCGCACCGAGGCGGTCGTCCTGCGCGAGGCGTGGCGGGCGGCGGCGCTGCGCCGCTGCCCGGAGCGGACCGGCGGGTGGTGGACGCCTGCGGTCGACAGCCTGACCAGAGCCATCGCGGAGACGCGTGATCCACGGCCGGCCTGCGCCCGGCTGGGCCGGGCCAGGGCCGCCGCCGGGATGGGCGTCGACGACACCCTCGCCGACCTCACCGCGCTGTACCGCCAGCTCCCGGCCGGCGAACCCCCCGCCCACCTGGTACGAACACTCTGCGACTCGTGGACCGCAGCGACCCTCGTCCCGGACCACGCGGCGGCCTGTGTCGGCGCGCTGCCCCGGCTCGGCAGTGTCGGCCAGCTCCGGGTGGTGCTGAAGGAGATCGCCCGGCGCGCCTGCCGAGCCGGTGTCCCGCTCGGCAACCGGCACGTGCTGCTGGTCGCCGACCTCGCCGTCCCACCACCGGCGGCCGGTTCCGTTCCGTCACCGATGGCAGGTCCCGCCTCGTCACCGATGACCGGTCCGGTCCCACCACCGGAGGCCGGGCCTGCCACCCCACGGACGGAGTGCGGAGAAGACCAGGCGATCGCCGAGGAGTCCGTGCTCCGGGCCCGGGTCGCCACCCGGTTCCGGGCCAGTTTTCCCGACGGCGAGCCGATCATCCGGCTCTGGCCCGGTGGATACGTCGTGCCGACGACCGCCTCGGCCGAGCTGGCGCACCGTACGGTCGTGCTCTCCCGTGGGCTGGCCCGGATCGGGCTGGCCACCGCCCGGCTGTGGTGTCAGGACCTCCCCGACGACATCCCCGCCACCCAGACGCTCTTCCGGCACCTCGCCGACTTCCGGCACCGCACGGAGGGCTGAGCCGGCGGCCCCTGGGCGAGACGGTTCCGCCCGGCCGGTGGCCGGTAGGCCGGTCGGTCGCGGGATGGTCGAGAATGGCGGGGTGACCAGCATTCCCAACGTCCTCGCCAACCGCTACGCCTCGGCCGAGCTGGCCGCCCTCTGGTCCCCGGAGGAGAAGATCCGGATGGAGCGCCGGCTCTGGCTGGCCGTACTCCGGGCACAGCGCGATCTCGGCGTGCCGGTGCCGGACGGGGCGGTCGAGGCGTACGAGCGGGTGCTGGACCAGGTCGACCTGGCCTCGATCGCGGCCCGGGAGCGGGTGACCCGGCACGACGTGAAGGCACGGATCGAGGAGTTCAGCGCGCTGGCCGGACACGAGCAGCTGCACAAGGGGATGACCTCCCGGGACCTGACCGAGAACGTCGAGCAGCTCCAGATCCGCGCCTCGCTGGAACTGGTCCGGGACCGGGTGGTCGCCACCCTGGCCCGGCTGGCCCGGCTCGCCGTCGAGCACGCCGACCTGGTGATGACCGGCCGATCGCACAACGTCGCCGCCCAGGCGACCACGCTGGGCAAGCGGTTCGGCAGCGCCGCCGAGGAGCTGCTGATCGGGTACGAGCGGCTGACCGAGCTGATCGGGCGCTATCCGCTGCGCGGCGTGAAGGGTCCGGTCGGCACCGCCGCCGACCAGCTCGACCTCTTCGACGGGGACGCGGCGAAGGTGGCCGAGCTGGAGCGCCGGGTCGCCCAGCACCTCGGGTTCCGCCGCGTGCTGGACAGCGTCGGCCAGGTCTATCCGCGTTCGCTGGACTTCGACGTGATCTCCGCGCTGGCCCAGGCCGCCGCCGCGCCGAGCAGCCTGGCCACAACGATCCGGCTGATGGTCGGCCAGGAGCTGGCCACCGAGGGCTTCCGCCCGGGTCAGGTCGGCTCCAGCGCGATGCCGCACAAGATGAACACCCGGTCCAGCGAGCGGGTCAACGGCTTCGCGGTGATCATCCGGGGCTACCTGTCGATGGTCGGCGAGCTGGCCGGCGACCAGTGGAACGAGGGCGACGTCTCCTGCTCGGTGGTACGCCGGGTCGCGCTGCCGGACGCGTTCTTCGCCACCGACGGGCTGTTCCAGACCTTCCTGACCGTGCTGGACGAGTTCGGCGCGTACCCGGCGGTGATCGCCCGGGAGCTGGACCGCTACCTGCCGTTCCTGGCCACCACCAAGCTCCTGGTGGCGGCGGTGCGGCGCGGGGTCGGTCGGGAGACCGCGCACGAGGTGATCAAGGAGCACGCGGTCGCCGTGGCGCTGGCGATGCGGGAGAAGGGTGCCGCCGAGAACGACCTCTTCGACCGGCTCGCCGCCGACGGCCGGCTCGGGCTGACCCGGCCCGAGATCGACGAGCTGGTCGCCGACCGTGCCGGCTTCGCCGGGGCGGCGTCCGCACAGGTCCGGGCCGTGGTCGACCGGATCGCCACGGTGGTCGCGGCGCACCCCGAGGCCGCCGCCTACGACCCGGCGCCGATCCTCTGAGCCGCCGGCCCTGACCGCCGATCCGCCGGGCCGCCCGCCGATCCGCCGGCCCTGACCGCCGACCCGCCGGGCCGCCCGCCGAGCGGGTCCAGCCGTCGACCCGCCGGGCCCGTTGGCGGCCGGGTCGCACACTGGGGCCATGCTCGACGACCTGGCCGACCGGGTGTCCCGGCTGGACCGTGCGATCGCGCCGATCGCCAACCGCCCCGTCGACCTGGCCGACCCGGAGTGGGCGGACCGGCTGCGGGCGGCACCGCCCGCAGTCGAGCAGGCCGGTGTGGCCGACGAGGCGGCCGTGGTCCTGGCCGCGCTCCTCACCCTGTACGCCGAAGGGGACGAGTCGACGCGTACGGCGATCCGGGGGCTGTTCCGGAAGCACCGGTCGTTCCAGTGGGGCGTCGGGCTGCCGTTTCCGGCCGACACGGCGGAGCGGTTCCGGCGCCAACTGCTGCTGCTCTCCGCCCGCGACCAGGGCCTCGACACCCGGGATGAGCTGCTGACACTCACCGAGCTGATCCGGGAGGCGAGGGCGGCCGGGGTGCCGCTCGGGCCGGTACTCCGCGAGGTCGCGGAACTCTCCAGCGACGTCGACTGGTACGGCATGGGCTCGATGCGGCAGATCCTGCTCCGCTGCGTACCCGAATGACGCCTGCCTCGGCGGCAGCTTCCTCCGGTCAGTTGCGCGGTGTCGGGGTGCCGGCGGCGCTGCCCAGGTCCGGTGCGCTGGGCGCCTCGGCGATCGCCCCGGAGTCCAGCGGCTCCGCCAGGTGCGCCGTCTCGGCCGCCACCTTCGGTTGGTCGCTGGGTGGATTCTCCGGTGGCTGCCGGACCGCCACCACCGCCGTGCCGTACGCGCACAGCTCCATCCACATCTCGCCGACCTCGCGGTGGTCGAACCGCATCCCGATCACGGCGTTCGCGCCGAGTCGGGTCGCTTCCTCACCCAACTTCTGTACGGCGTCGGTACGCCAGCGGGTGAGGTTCTCGGGCGCCTTGGGGTCATAGGCGCCACCACGGAGGTTCTTCACGCCCTCCCGGTACGGGTTCCGGGTTCGGGCCTGGGAAGATACGACCTCGCCGAGTACTGCGCGGATCTCGTACCCCGGTAGATGATCCGTCGTCACGACCAGCACACCTTGATGCTGGCAGAGCAGGGGCCGCCCGCTTTGCGAGGGCTGTTCACATCGCTCCAGTTTGCGAAACGGCGCGGCTGCCGCGAAAGGGCCCCGGGAGCCCGACACCTGCACCCACGCCGCCAAACGGCGTGGAGTTGACGGAAACGGCGCGGCGCGGACGTCCCAACGCAGCCGGAACGTCCGCGCCATACCCCTGAGGAGGGCGTGGAGTGGTGCCTAGACGCCGGAGACGGAGGTGATCCAGGAACGGTTGTAGGCGACGCTGCCGTAGTTCTGGATGCTCTGCCCGTCGGCGGTGGACGCGACACCCACCTGGGCGCCGTTGTAGACCTGCGGGCCGCCGGAGTCACCGCGCCAGGCGTTGCCGTTGATCCGGGTGCTGCGGATCGCCCGGCCGCCGTACGCGTCGGTGACGTTCGTGCTGGTCACCCGGACCGTGGCGGTCTTCAGGGTGGTGGACGCCGAGCAGCCGCTGTAGCAGGTCATCCCCCACCCGTAGATCGAGTTGGTGGAGTTGACCGGCGGGTACGCGCTGGACAGCGGCATGTAGCTGGTGTTGATCGAGGTGGACAGGTTCATCAGCGCCAGGTCGTAGCGGGCGTAACTGGCGGTCACGCTGCTGGTGGTGCCGCCGGAGGACCGGTTGACGCTGCCGACCCGCACCGACATCGTGCCGCTGACGCAGTGCCGGGCGGTGAGCACCCAGCGGGCCGCGATGATGGTGCCGGAGCAGGTGAACGAGCCGTTGCTGAACACGGCCGCGGCCCACGGGGCCGACGAGACGGTGCCGCCACCGATGATGAACGGGCTGACCGGGGCGGCTGAGGCGACGGACGGCGCGACGAGCGCGCCGGCCAGGGCGGTGGCGAGCATCACCAGGGTTCGGCGAAGACGCACGGGAGGCTCCTTCCGGGGGGTTTACCCGGGGTCACCGGGTCGGTTTGAGCCGCCGTAGGCGGGAGGATGTCCGCCATACGGGTCTGGACACTCAACGTTCGGTGCTAGCAACCGGACGTTTGACGCCACACGCTAAGCCGTTCGTCACCTATTCACAAGGGTGAACCTCTGTGGTCGGTTTCCGACCCTCTCCGTCGGGTGACCGGGTCCACCGGAGGCGCCCGGCGGGCACCCCCGGTCCGTCGGGGCATCGACGCGCCGGCCCGTGCGTCAACTCGCTGGTCGGCCGGGTACGCTGGCTCCGCTCGCCCCTTTCGTGGGCCGGCACCCAACTGCGTACACAGTCAGGAGTGCCCAGTGCCTCGCGTCGTCGTCGACGTCATGCTCAAGCCGGAGATTCTCGATCCCCAGGGCCAGGCCGTCGCGAATGCGCTGCCGAGGCTCGGAGTCACGGACGTGTCCTCCGTGCGCATCGGTCGGCGGATCGAGATCGAGTTCACCGGCCAGCCGGACCTGGACCGGGCTCGGGAGATCGCGGACAAGTTGCTGGCCAACCCGGTGATCGAGGACTTCTCGGTCCGGGTGGCCGAGGCCGGGGACGCCGAGGAGAGCAATCCATGACCGCCCGGATCGGCGTGGTGACGTTCCCGGGATCGCTGGACGACCGTGACGCCGCCCGGGCCGCCCGGATCGCCGGCGCCGAGGTGGTGTCGCTCTGGCACGACGACCCCGACCTGCACGGCGTCGACGCCGTGGTGCTGCCCGGCGGCTTCTCCTACGGCGACTACCTGCGGTGCGGCGCCATCGCCCGGTTCGCCCCGGTGATGGAGACCATCGCCGCCGGAGCCCGGGACGGCCTGCCGGTACTCGGCATCTGCAACGGGTTCCAGATCCTCTGCGAGGCACACCTGCTGCCCGGCGCGCTCACCCGCAACCAGCACCTGCACTTCCGCAACCGCGACCAGGTGCTGCGGATCGAGTCGGCGGGCACCGCCTGGACCAACGCGTTCCAGCCCGGGCAGGAGATCCTGATCCCGGTGAAGAACGGTGAGGGCTGCTACGTCGCCGACGAGCGCACCCTCGACGAGCTGGAGGCGACCGGCCGGGTGGTGGCTCGCTACCTGGGCGGCAACCCGAACGGATCGCTACGGGATATCGCCGGCATCCGCAACGAGGCCGGCAACGTGGTCGGGCTGATGCCGCACCCGGAGCACGCCGTGGAGGCGCTGACCGGCCCATCCCTCGACGGGCTCGGCTTCTTCACGTCGGTCCTCAAGCACCTCGCGGGAGTACCCGCATGATCGAACGGAGTGAGGTCATGGGCCAGGAGCCCGCCCTCGCCGACCACCCCTCGGCATCCGGCCCCGCCGCGCGGCCCGGCCCGGCCGTCGACCCGGTGCGTCAGCCGGCTCCGGCGGAGCAGCCCGTGCCGGGCCAGGCGGTGCCGGTGAGCGTCGCCGCGGAGCTGCCGGTGAACGGCTACCCGGGCGGCGTGGACACCGTCTCGAACGCGGCGGCCACCCCCGGCGACCTCCAGCCCTACGCCGAGCTGGGTCTGCGCGACGACGAGTACGACCAGATCCGGCAGATCCTCGGCCGCCGCCCCACCCAGTCCGAGCTGGCGATGTACTCGATCATGTGGAGCGAGCACTGCTCCTACAAGTCGAGCAAGGTGCACCTGCGGCAGTTCGGCGAGAAGGCCCCGCCGAGCGACCGGCTGCTGGCCGGCATCGGCGAGAACGCCGGGGTGATCCAGATCTCCGACCAGCTCGCGGTGACCTTCAAGGTCGAGTCGCACAACCACCCCAGCTTCGTCGAGCCGCACCAGGGCGCGGCGACGGGTGTCGGCGGGATCGTCCGGGACATCCTGGCGATGGGTGCCCGGCCGGTCGCGGTGATGGACCCGCTGCGGTTCGGTGCCGCCGACCACCCCGACACCGCCCGGGTACTGCCCGGCGTGGTCGCCGGGATCGGCACGTACGGCAACTCGCTCGGGCTGCCCAACATCGGCGGCGAGGTCGTGTTCGACGCCTCCTACCAGGGCAACCCACTGGTCAACGCGCTCTGCCTCGGTGTGCTGCCGGTGCAGCGGTTGCAGAACAAGGCCGCGGCCGGCCCCGGCAACGTCGTGGTGCTGCTCGGCGCCAAGACCGGGCGGGACGGCATCGGCGGGGTCTCCGTACTGGCCAGCGCCACCTTCGACGACGGCAGCGCGCAGCGCCGCCCGTCGGTCCAGGTCGGCGACCCGTTCATGGAGAAGCTGCTGATCGAGGCGTGCCTGGAGCTGTACGACGCCGGACTCGTCGTCGGCATCCAGGACCTCGGCGGCGCCGGACTGACCTGCGCGCTCACCGAGACCACCGCCGCGGCCGGCACCGGCATGCGGGTCTTGTTGGAGCGGGTACCGCTGCGCGAGGCGTCCATGCAGCCGCACGAGATCCTGGCCAGCGAGTCGCAGGAGCGGATGCTGCTGATCGTCGCCCCGGAGAAGCTCGACGCGGTGCTCCGGATCGCCGAGAAGTGGGGTGTACCGGCCAGCGCGATCGGTGAGGTGACCGGCGCCCCGGAGGGCTCCGGTCCGGGGCGGCTGCTGGTCACCTGGCAGGGGCACACCGTGGTCGACGTGCCACCAGGGTCGCTGGTGGACGACGGTCCGGTCTACGCCCGCCCGATGCGGGAGCCGGCCGACCTGATCCTGCTCCAGGCGGACCGGGCCGAGACGCTGCCCCGGCCGGCCACCGCCGAGGCGCTCCGGGAGACCCTGCTCCGGATGATCGCCTCACCGAACCTCTGCGACAAGACCTGGGTCACCGAGCAGTACGACCGGTACGTGCTCGGCAACACCGTGCTGGCGCAGCCGGAGGACGCCGGGGTCATCCGGATCGACGAGCGGTCCGGGCTGGGCGTCGCCATCTCGGTCGACGGCAACGGCCGGTACGCCCGGCTCGACCCGTACCACGGGGCGAAGCTGGCGCTTGCCGAGGCGTACCGGAACGTGGCGGTGACCGGTGCGAAGCCGGTGGCGGTGACCGACTGCCTGAACTTCGGCTCGCCGGAGGACCCGGGCGTGATGTGGCAGTTCGCCGAGGCCGTACGCGGGCTCGCCGACGGCTGCGCCGAGCTGGGCATCCCGGTCACCGGGGGCAACGTCAGCTTCTACAACCAGACGGGTGCGGCGGCGATCCACCCCACCCCGGTCGTCGGGGTGCTGGGCGTGCTGGACGACGTGGCGCAGCGGGTGCCGATGGGCTTCGCCCGGACCACCGGGGCCGACCACGACCTGATCTTCGTGCTCGGCGAGACCCGGCTGGAACTCTCCGGTTCCGAGTGGGCCTGGGTCACCCACGAGCATCTCGGCGGGGTACCGCCGAAGGTCGACCTGGCGGCCGAGCGGGCGCTCGCCGAGCTGATCGCCGAGGCGGCCCGGGTCGGGCACCTGCGCTCCGCCCACGACCTCTCCGACGGCGGCCTCGCCCAGGCGCTGGTCGAGTCGAGCCTCCGGCACGGCGTCGGCGCCAGGATCGCCCTGCCGGATGGCTTCACCGCCGGCTCGATGCCGTTCGTCTTCCTGTTCAGCGAGTCGGCCGGCCGGGCAATGGTGGCGGTGCCGCGTGGGCACGAGAAGGCGTTCACCGCGCTCTGCGTCGAGCGGGGCGTGCCGTGGACCCTGATCGGGGTCACCGACACCGCCGGAAACGAACTGGAGATCCGGGACCAGTTCACGATCGGCCTGCCGGAGCTGCGCACGGCCCACAGCGCGACCCTGCCGAGCCTGTTCGGCGAGGGCGCGGCGACGCTGGCCGAAGCCGTCGCCACCGGGACGAGCACGCCGGACCCGGCGCCGATCGGCGCCGACCGGGGCGCCGCTGAGCCGGTCGTCGACACCGACCCGGCCGATCCGGACGCCGCCGACGGGAGCGAGCCGGTGCAATCCGACGCTGCCGCCTCCGCGCCGGCCGTCGGCCCGGAGGCCGCCGCAGGTCCCGCCGCCGTTGCCGCCCCGGACGACACCGCCGGCCCCAGTCCGGACGACACCGCCGGTGCCGGTGAGGCCACTCCCGCGGCTTCGGCTCCGGTGGACGTCGCCCCGAGCACCGCTGCCGCGGACCAGGAGGCGACGACCCGGACCGACGCCGGAGATCGCCCGACGGATTGATCCGACCGCGCGGCGGTCGGATCTTCCGGTGGCGAGGGAACTGCATCGTGACGGAACCAACAGGACCGGTCGAGTCGGTTTACGCCCAGCCCGGTACCGGCGCCAGGCTGGACTGGGGGCTGGCCGGCGCGTCCGAGTTGAGTCGGGTCTGCGCGGTGCTGGTGGTGGTGGACGTGCTCTCCTTCACCACGTCGGTCGAGGTGGCGGTCGCCCGGGGGACGCGGGTGCACCCGTTCCCCTGGGGCGCCCAGGCCGCCGAGTACGCTACCCGGGTCGGCGCGGTCGCCGCCGTCGGCCGCCGGGCGGTGACGCCGGAGCATCCCTGGTCGCTCTCTCCGGCGGCCCTGTACACCGCTCCGGTCGTACCGGACCTGGTGCTGCCGTCCCCGAACGGCTCGGCGATCAGCGCCGCCGCCAGCGCCACCGGGCTGCCAGTGGTGGCGGCCTGCCTGCGTAACGCCACCGCCGTCGGGCGCTGGCTCCTCGCCCAGGGGTACGGCTCGACCACGGCACCGATCGGTGTCGTCGCGGCGGGGGAACGCTGGCCGGACGACAGTCTCCGGCCGGCTGTCGAGGACCAGCTCGGCGCGGCTGCCGTGCTGGACGCACTCTCCACAGTGTCCGGCGGACTCTCCGTCGAGGCGGCGCTGGCACTGGCCGCGCTGAACAGCCTCCCGGACATATCGGCGGCAGTCCGGGGCAGCGTCTCGGGGCGGGAACTCGCCACCCGGGGATTCGGCCGGGACGTCGAGATCGCGGTCCAGGTCGGCGTCTCCGACGTGGTGCCGGTACTCCGCAACGGTGTCTACTCGCCGGCCTGACCCAGGTCCTCCCCGTCGCCGTCCCGGGTGTCGGACCCGTGCGCTGATGAGAACCGGCAGGGGCCCGGCTCGCCGTCGCGAACCGGGCCCCTGCCGGTCATCTCGTGCCTGCCGTCTCGGTCAGTCGTCCAACCAGTCGAGCGACCGGCGCTCCGAACGGCTCGACTGCTGCGGCGCGGCGGACCGGCTGTGCCCGGCCCGTGGCGCCTCGTCGTAGTAGCCGCCGCCAGCCTGCTGCTGGTCGTAGCCGCCCCGGTCGTCGTAACCGTTCTGCTCGTCGTAGCCACCACGCGGCTGGTCGTAGCCGCCACCGGTGGTCGGCTGGCCGTAGCCGGCCCGGTCGGCGTCGTAACCCTGCTGGTCGTAGCCGGCCCGGTTGTCGTAGCCCGGCTGGCCGTAACCGTCGTCGGCGCGGTCGTATCCGGCACCGGTACGCGGCTCGTCGCCGTAGCCGCCCTGGCCCGCGCCGTAGCCCCCGGCCTCGTAGCCGTCGTCGTCCCGGCCGTACTGCTGGGTGGGCTCGTAGCCACCCTGGCCGGCACCCGAGGACGGACGGTAGGCGTTGGTCTCGTACGGGTCGGCCGCCGGGCCGTACTCGTCGGCACCGCCCCGGCCACCGGTGTAGCGCCCCGTCGGCTCGTCGTACCCGTCGTCGTAGCCGGCGGCACCGTTGGCGGAGTATCCACCGCCGGAGACGGGCGCACCGTAGCCGGCACCCGAGCCGGGAGCGTTGCCGTAGCCGGCCCCGGAGGCGGGAGCGCCGTAGCCGGCACCCGAGCCAGGTGCGTTGCCGTACGCGCCGGCACCCGAGCCGGGGCGGTCACCATAGCCGTTGGCGTTGCCGCCCCAGCCCTGCTGTCCGGCGGCGTAGCCCGGCGTCTGCGGCCCGGGCAGCGGCGCGCCGTACGGGTCCGGGAACTCGTCGTCGACCAGTGGGGCACTGTGCATCATGGTCGGCGCGTCGGCCAGGTTGCCGCCCCGGTTGACCATCGTCGGGTCGGCACCGGCCCGGTTGGTGACCCGGGTGGCGTCGTCGTCGTAGCCGCCCCGGCCGGCCCCCGCGCCCGAGCGTGGCCCTGGCCCGCCCGGCCGGACCGGACCGTCCTCGTCGTCATCGCCGCCGTCTTCCTTGCGGCGCATCAACAGCAGCACGATCGCGCCGACACCGAGCGCGACCAGCAGGCCGCCGGCCAGGATCAGTACCCACGAGCCGAGCCCGCCGGGCTCCTCGTTGGCGGCCTGGTCCGCCGCGCCGGCCTCCTGGCTCTCCTCCGCGCCGGCCTCCTCGGTCGGCTCCTCATCGGCGGCGGCGTCCTCGGTCGGCTCGGCCGAGGTCTCCGGCGTTGCGCTCGGCGTACCGGCCAGGGCGAGTTGGATGCCCTGGTTGTTGATCCGGGCGCCGGCGGCCCCGTTCACGTCCTTGGTGTCGGTGATGCCGTCCTTGGTGGCCCGGATCTGGAGCCGTCCCGGCGCGATCGGCCGTTCCCGCGAACCGGTGAACCGGTAGCTGCCGCTGCTGCTCGTGTTGGTCGTGTGGGTACGACCCTGCCCGTCGGTCAGCCGGACGCTGGCGTCGCGAACCCCGTCTCCGGTGGCCTCGTTGGTGATCCGCCCCGACACCTCGGCAACGGTCTGCACCTCCGGCGGCGCCTCCGGCCCCCGCACCGTGATGTTCCGCTGGGCCGAAGCACTGTCGTCACCGACCTCGGCGCTGATCCGGACATTGCCGGACCGGTTCTGGCCCGCCGCGACGTTTCCGGCGCGGAGCGTGACGCTGTACGACTTCGTACTGTTCGCCCCGATCGTGTCCGTGAAGTCGCAGTTGCCTTGGCACTGCAGCTCGTTGAAGCTGGTAGTCACGGCGATGTCGAAGGAGTCGGCGACCAGGCCACCGTTGTTGTTCCTGACGGTGAAGCTGAGCGTGGTCGTCTGCCCGGCGTTGAGGCTGGCGTTCACTCCCGTGATGGTCACTGTCGGCTCGTCGGCCCATGCTGGTGTGGTGGGTAGAGCGAATACAGCGCTGGCTGCCAGCGCTACGACCACACCGGCCCGGGAGATCCAGGCTCGTCGGTGTGCTGTCACGTCCACCGCCTTCCGGGGCTCCACCGCCGACCCGTCGTCGGCCGGGGATCAACCCATACGACTACACCGTCGGCAACTATGCCTTGTCTGACCGGATGAGCGCGACCCAGGGGCGGCGAAAAATGCCACGAAGCCGGGTCGTATCGTCCCGACGTGTCCTCTCCGCACAATAAGTCCGCAGCGGTCGCAGCCGCACTGGCGGACCTCGACGCCGGCCGTACGCCGGACCGGACGACGCTGCGGGACGCGGTTCGTGCCCTGCTGAGCGACCTGGCCCGGGCCGCACCAGGCCGGGCGGTAGAGGTCCGGGTGCCACCCTATGGGGCGATCCAGTGTTGCGCGGGGCCCCGACACACCCGTGGCACGCCGCCGAACGTGGTGGAGATGCCACCGGAGACCTGGCTCCGGCTGGCGACCGGGCGGATGTCGTGGTCGGCGGCGGTCGCCGAGGGGCTGGTGCAGACGAGTGGTAATCGTGCTGATATCTCCCCATTTCTTCCTGTCTAGTCATAATTATCCATCACCATCCGTCACTTATGGGGACCGTAACGTGGCTCTCTGTATCGGCTGCGGTTCGCGTACACTGTCTGGGTCGACGGAATCCGAAATCACCCGGTGACAGGCGAGTCCGAGCAGATCAGCAAGAGGGAGCGGCAGGTGCCCCGAGGCGACGGCCGGTTGAGCCATGACCTCGACCCCCAACGACCCGGCCCACAGGACGCGTGCGGCGTTTTCGGAGTCTGGGCTCCGGGCGAAGAGGTGGCGAAGCTCACCTACTTCGGTCTCTACGCACTCCAGCACCGTGGCCAGGAGGCCGCCGGCATCGCCGTCAGCGACGGGTCGGGCGTGGTGGTCTACAAGGATCTCGGCCTCGTCGCTCAGGTCTTCGACGAGCCGACGCTGGCGAGCCTGCGCGGCCACCTGGCGATCGGCCACACCCGATACTCCACGACCGGCGGTTCGACCTGGGAAAACGCCCAACCGACGATCCGGGCCAACACGGCGGGCACGACGATCGCGCTGGCACACAACGGCAATCTGGTCAACACCGCAGAGCTTGCCCGGGACGCGGTCGAGCGCGGCATGGACTCCGACGGGTCGACCTCCGACACCGCGCTGGTGACCACGCTGCTGGCCAGTCGCCCCGATCTGTCGGTCGAGGCCGCCGCGCTGGAGGTGCTGCCGACGCTGCGTGGCGCGTTCAGCTTCGTCTTCATGGACGAGACCACCCTCTACGCCGCCCGTGACGCGTACGGGGTCCGTCCACTGGTGCTCGGCCGGCTGGAGCGCGGCTGGGTGGTGGCGAGCGAGACCGCCGCGCTGGACATCGTCGGGGCGAGCGTGGTTCGCGAGGTCGAGCCCGGCGAGCTGATCGCCATCGACGAGCACGGCCTGCGGTCGGCCCGGTTCGCGGCACCGGAGCCAAAGGGCTGCCTCTTCGAATACGTCTACATCGCCCGGCCGGACACCACGATCGCCGGCCGCAACATCCACGCCGCCCGGGTCAGCATCGGCCGGCAGCTCGCCCGGGAGCACCCGGTCGAGGCAGACCTGGTGATCCCGGTCCCGGAGTCCGGCACTCCGGCCGCGATCGGCTACGCGGAGGAGTCCGGCATCACCTACGGCGCCGGCCTGATGAAGAACCCGTACGTCGGGCGCACCTTCATCCAGCCGTCGCAGACGCTCCGTCAGCTCGGCATCCGGCTCAAGCTCAACCCGCTCCGGGAGAACGTCCGGGGCAAGCGGGTGGTCGTGGTGGACGACTCGATCGTGCGGGGCAACACCCAGCGGGCGATCGTCCGGATGCTGCGCGAGGCCGGCGCCCTGGAGGTGCACGTCAGGATCTCCTCGCCGCCGGTCAACTGGCCCTGCTTCTACGGCATCGACTTCGCCACCCGGGCGGAGTTGCTCGCCAACGGGCTGGACAACGAGGGCATCCGGCGGTCGATCGGGGCCGACAGCCTCGGGTACGTCTCCCTGGCCGGTCTCATCGCGTCCACCGAGCAGCCGAAGACCCGGCTCTGCCGGGCCTGCTTCGACGGGGAATACCCGATCGAGCTGCCAGCCGGGAACCTGATCGGCAAGCACGTACTCGAAGGAGTTGACCGCCGGGTCGCCGGCGCCGGGGCGGAGGAGGCGGTCCCGGACGGGGCCGCCCGCGGTCCGGGCGGTCAGCCGTTCGTGAGCAGTTCCAGTGGCGGCGAGGTGTCGTCGCACGCGTAGGCACCACGCCGGGCGGGCTCATGGGCACGACGCCCGGCGACAGGACCGGCCCGACCGGACACATCCGACCGGGCAGCACGAAAGTCGAGCGATCCTCGACCGCTACCGACGCGGCCAGCCGCGAGAACCACAAAGGGGAGAACCGTGACGCACGTGACCGAGCGCAGTGGTGCAGGAAGCGGCCCGGGCGGCACCCATCAGCCCTGGACGGCGGGGATGGGCCGGTCCGGCCGCAAGCGCACCGTGTCGTACGCGGACGCCGGCGTCTCGATCCACGCGGGTGAGCGGGCGGTCGAACTGCTCCGGCCGAAGGTACAGGGCACCCGGCGCCCCGAGGTGATGGGCGACATCGGCGGCTTCGCCGGTCTGTTCCGGTTGGACACCCAGAAGTACCGCAACCCGATCCTCGCCTCGTCGACCGACGGCGTCGGCACCAAGCTGGTCATCGCGCAGCAGATGGACATCCACGACACGGTCGGCATCGACCTGGTGGCGATGGTGGTGGACGACCTGGTCGCCTGCGGTGCCGAGCCACTCTTCCTGCTCGACTACATCGCCTGCGGCGAGGTCGTCCCGGACAAGGTCGCCGAGATCGGCGCCGGGATCGCCGACGGCTGCCGGTACGCCGGCTGCGCGCTGCTCGGCGGCGAGACCGCCGAGCACCCCGGGGTGCTCCGTCCGGACGAGTACGACGTCTCGGCCACCGGCGTGGGCGTGGTGGAGGAGAGCGAGATCCTCCGCCCGGAGCGGGTCGAGGTCGGCGACGTCGTGATCGCGATGGGTTCGTCCGGCCTGCACTCCAACGGCTACTCCCTGGTCCGGCACGTGCTGCTCGGCGCCGGCCGGATGCGGCTGGACAGCGTGATCGAGGACTTCGGCCGGCAGCGCACCCTGGGTGAGGAGCTGCTGACCCCGACCAAGATCTACGCGCAGGACTGCCTGAAGCTGATCGCCGAGGCCGAGGTACGCGCCCTGGCGCATGTCACCGGCGGCGGCATCCCCGGCAACCTGGTCCGGGTGCTCCCCGACAACGTCGACGCGGTGGTCAACCGGGCCACCTGGCGGCCGCAGCCGATCTTCGACCTGGTCCAGGCCAAGGGCCGGATCGAGGACCAGGACATGGAGTCCACCTTCAACATGGGTGTGGGCATGTTCGCGATCGTGTCGGCCGAGGACGCCGACCGGGCGCTGGCCTGCCTGACCGGCCGGGGTGTCGAGGCCTGGCAGGCGGGTGAGATCATCGAGGGCACCGGCGAGGTGCACATGATCGGCCAGCACACTCGGGGCTGACCCGGCGCACGATCCGGCGGCCGCCCAGCCGGGGCAACCCTGCCACTCGGGCCGCGACGCCGGGCCGAGCACAACAAAAACGCCAAAACCCGCATCCGCGATATTTGCCCGTGATTCTCGGCATACCTGGTCAGGACTTCACCGGGGTGGCTACCGCCACCTAGCCTGAGGGGCACCTCAGAGGCGGGGGAGGAGGGCCATGGCTGTCCGTGGACAGGAGTTTTCCGGCATGCGGGGGATCGCCGCGGTCCCCAGCTATGTGGTCATGCAGCCGACCACGCTCTGCAACCTCGACTGCGCGTACTGCTATCTCCCGCTGCGGGCGGCGGACCGCCGGATGACGGTACCGGTGGCGGCCGCGGTGGCCGGGCCGGTCAACGACTGGGCCCGGCACGGGCGGTTCTCGGTGGTCTGGCACGGGGGTGAGCCGCTCGCCGCCGGACGGGAACACCTGGCGGCCCTGCTGGCGCCCTTCGACTCCTCGGTCGAGCACCACGTGCAGACCAACGCGACGCTGATCGACGACGCCTGGTGCGAGTTCTTCGCCGCGCACCGGATCCGGGTCAGCGTCAGCATCGACGGACCCCGGGACCGCAACCGGGAACGGGTCGGCCGGGGCGGCCAACCGTCGTACGACCGGATCATGGCGGGCATCGAGGCGCTGCGCCGGCACGGGATCCCGTACTCGGCGCTCTGTGTGGTGAGCCGGCCCGAGCCGGGGCTCGCCACCGAGCTGTACGACTACTTCCTCGACCTCGGCTGTGACGTGCTCGGGATCAACATCGAGGAGACCGAGGGGGTCAACACCCGGCGCAACGCCCATCCGGCCGAGCTGGTCAGCGGCTTCTGGGCGGAACTGGTCGCCGCCTGGCGCCGGGACCCCCGGATCCACCTCCGGGAGATCGAGTGGTCGCTGCGGTACGCGGCGGCCGTCCTCGACGGGGCCGAGGACGACGTGCTGCCCCGCCAGCTCGACCCCATCCCGACCATCGGGTACGACGGCTCGGTGGTGCTGCTCTCCCCGGAGCTGGCCGGCTTCTCCGACCCGGACTACGGCGACTTCACCAGTGGAAACGTCTTGGAGACCCCGCTGGGTGAGATTCTCGGCACAGCGGCACAGACACCGTGGGTGACGGAGTTCCTGACCGGCGTGGAGGCCTGCCGCGCCCGCTGCCCGTACTTCGGATTCTGCGGGGGCGGACACGCCGCCAACCGCTACTTCGAGCACGGGCGTTTCGATGGTACGGAGACCGACCACTGCCGCAACAGCAAGATCCGTCTACTAGAGGGAGTGTTGGACCATGCCCGAGACCACGAGCCAACGGCCGCCTGAGCCCGTCGAGGCCGGACCGCACGATCCGCTGGCCGCCCGGGTCCTGGGTGCTCGGGCCGGGCTCACCACGCTGCTGCGGGAGGCGGCGGAGGCGCGACGGCTCCGGGCCGAGGTGGCGACCGGCGGGGACGGCGCGGCTGCGGTCTGCGCCTGGAACCACTTCGAGAACATCCCGACGTTCTACAACTGGAACAACCGCCCACGCTGAGCCCGAGGACGGCCGGTCCGCCCGAATGTCCGGTCCGTCCGCTGAGAGGCCGGACGTCCGGTGCTGCGGCGTACGACGGGTATGCGAAGGGTGGCGGGGCCTTCCCGGTGTCGGGGAGGACGGGCCACGGCCAGCGGTAAGGACCTGCCGGCGGGGTTGGAGCCAGGCTCCGTCCCCGGCAGGTCCTTACCGGTTGGCGTCCCGATCGGCGGTACGGCCCGCAGGCACTCGGACACGCGTGAGCACGCGGTGTTACCGCGTGCTCAGATGTGACCGGAGGTCAGCGGGTTGACGCCCAGTTGCCCGGGTCGTCGTCCGCGTCGTGATCCTCGTCATCGTCGTCGACATACTCTTTGTAGTCGTCGTCGAAGTCGTGATCCGACTTGCGGCTGCCGCCGAGTTCTCGCTGCAAGGCGGCGAGGTCGGTGTTCGGGGAGTGGTACTTCAACTCCCGGGCGACCTTAGTCTGCTTGGCCTTAGCACGGCCGCGCCCCATGGCTCGACCCCCTCGCACAGAATTCGGGGCAGCCCGAAGGCGGGCCCCGATGACGTCAGGCATCTCTCGTGGCTCTTACGGTACATGGGGATGCCCCGGTTCGGCACCTCGGGTTACCACCGCCCGTGCCCGCGCGTCGCGCGGACATCGACGGGCGGTCCCATTCTACTCAGTAAGGAGCGCCCGCCGGCCTGGCCGTGACTCGTTTGAGGCCTCCAGACCCATCAGTCCAGTACAGCGTACTTTCTGCCTGATTAACCGGCAATCCACCGGACGTCCGTCCGGAGGTGGGGCGCCGAACCGGTACCCGCATCGGCCCCACCCTCCGGGACGGGGACCGGTCAGCGCAGGTGGATGGTGCGCAGCCGGCCGACCTCGGCCATCCGGCGCTCGGCGAGCCGGTCCGCGGCGACCGCCGGTGGCACCCCCTCGGCGTCGGCCAGCCGCAGGATCTCCCGGGTGGTGTCGAAGATCCGGGTGGCCCGCAGCTTGGCCCGCTCGAAGTTGAAGCCGTCGATCTCGTCGGCGACCTGGATCACCCCGCCGGCGTTCACCACGTAGTCGGGGGCGTACAGCACGCCCCGGTCGGCGAGCAGCTTCTCGATGCCCGGGTGCGCGAGCTGGTTGTTGGCCGCGCCGACCACCACCGAGGCGCGCAGCGCCGGCACGGTGTCGTCGTCCAGGGCGCCGCCGAGGGCGCACGGGGCGTACACGTCGATGTCGGAGGTGATCAGGGCCTGGGTGTCGGCGACCACGTCGACCTGCGGATAGGCCTGCCGGACCCAGGAGAGCGCCTTGGAGTTCACGTCGGTCGCCACCACCGAGGCGCCGTCGTCGATCAGGTGACCGGTCAGGTGCTTGCCGACCTTGCCGAGCCCGGACACCCCGACCCGGCGCCCGGCCAGGGTCGGCGAGCCCCAGGTGTGCTCGGCGGCGGCCCGCATCCCCTGGAAGACGCCCCAGGCGGTCAGCACCGACGAGTCACCGGCTCCGCCGTGCTCGACGCTGCGGCCGGTCACGAAGCGGGTCTCCCGGGCCACCAGGTCCATGTCGGCGACGTAGGTGCCGACGTCGCAGGCGGTGTAGTAGCGGCCGTTCAACGACTCCACGAAGCGGCCGTACGCCCGCAGCAGCGGCTCGGTCTTGATCCGCTCCGGGTCGCCCCAGATGACCGCCTTGCCGCCGCCCAGGTCCAGCCCGGCGAGCGCGTTCTTGTACGCCATGCCCCGGGACAGGTCGAGCACGTCGTGCAGCGCCTCGGCCTCGGTGGCGTACGGGTAGAACCGGGTGCCGCCGAGCGCCGGGCCGAGCGTGGTCGAGTAGATGGCGATGATCGCCTTGAGTCCGGTCTGCTTGTCCTGGCAGAACACGACCTGCTCGTGGCCGTCGGATTCTGGACCGTCGGTACTGGCGAATACGTCCATGTCTGGCTCCTGATCGCAGGTGGGCATCCTTGTGGGATGCGGCGGGAGGGGGCTCCCGGTGCCGGCGGGGGATGTTGCCGGCCTGCTCCGAGCCTAATCGCGATCGGGCCCAGGGTGGATCGCGGCCGGCACGCCCGAGACTGATTGGAGATGCTGGAGACTCCTCCGCTCTCGTTTCGTGGGAGGATCGCGCCGTGCCGTCGCTCTTCGCTTCCTACCTGCGGGTGTACGAGCCGTTGACCGCCTTCGATCGGGACCGGCAGCTCTTCTGGCGTCGCTACGTCAAGGAGGGCAGGGCGGTGGCTCCGCTGGAGGGGCCGGTACGGCAGCGGACGGCGGTGATCGAGGCGCTCGGTGCCGGCTGGACCCGGCTGCCCGACCTGCCCGAGGAGGCGTACGTCCTGGAAGCCGACGACACGCTGCTGGTCTGCCCCTGGAACCTGCGGGTACGGGTCGCCGAGGCGGCGCTGAGCGCCCGGGACGGCGTGCCTCCGGTGCTGGCCGACGCGTTCGTCCCGCCGGTGCTGGCCGGCCAGGCGAAGGCCGTGGTGGAGGACTGGCGCAGCGGGGCCCGGGTGCTGGAGCACGGGGTGCCGAGGCTGCACGAGCAGATCGCCACCTGGGGAGTGCCGCTGCGGTGGTTCGTCTTCGTCGACCCGGAGGAACGCGAGCTGACCACCCGGCCGGACCGGCGGGTGCTGCGCTACCGCACCGAGATCTCCAAGGCCCGGCGGCGAGCCTCCCGGGGCCTGTCGGTGCTGCGTAAGTCGGTCGGGGACGCACCGATCACCGAGGCCGTCGAGGAGGGGGCCCGGTGGCTGGAGGAGTTCCATCCCCGGTCGGTGGTGGAGCTGGACTACGGCGGGCTGGTCGACCTGCTCCCGGACGAGGCGCTGGCTGCGGACGACTCCCCGGAGCTGGTCGCGGCCGGGCTGGCCGGGCTGTCCCGGGGCGACGCGGACGCGGCCACCGAGGCGTACGAGAAGCTTGTGGCGCGCTGGCGGGCGGTCCAGTTACTGGAGCGTTGCAATTAGCGAACAATGCGGCTCAGAGCCCATTGGGAGCGCACACAGGTGAATGCCCCTCGTAACATCGACGTCACGAGGGGCAATCGGCCGTCCGGTTAAGTCTTTTTCTGGCATAAAAAAGGGCCATATATCGGTCATTGTTCATCCGTCCATCCAGGGACCTTCGGCCGTTCGGCCCATGTCGGACATCGGGGACTAGCCGGACCATGGGAGACGCGTCGGCCGGCGGGACCCCGGCCGATGTCTATAGGCACCTGTGGAGGAGTGACCGATGGCATCGCGTACGCATGAACCTGAGCCGCTACTCACGCCGGCAGAGGTCGCGTCGATGTTCCGTGTCGACCCGAAGACCGTGACCCGGTGGGCTAAGGCGGGGAAGCTCAGCGCGATCAGAACGCTGGGCGGGCACCGCCGTTACCGCGAGTCGGAGGTTCGTGCCCTGCTGCAGGGCCAGATCCCCCAGCAGCGGCAGGGCGACTGAGACTCGAAACCGAACGTCGAAACAGGGGTGGGGCTCGTACGAGCGTACGAATCCCACCCCTGAGTCGTGTCCGGACAGTCAGCTCCCGGTCAGCACCGCGTCTTCCCGCTCCGCCCCGTCCACCAGCCGGCCGTCCCGCAGCGTCAGGACCCGGTCCGCCAGGTCGATCAGGGTCGGATCGTGCGTGGCCACCAGCGCGGTCATCCCTCGGGCGTGCACCAGCGCGCGGAGCAGGTCCATGATCGAACGACCGGTCTCCGAGTCGAGCTGGCCGGTCGGCTCGTCCGCGATCAGCAGCGCCGGATCGTTCGCCAGCGCCCGGGCCACCGCGACCCGCTGCTGCTGGCCGCCGGAGAGTTCGTACGGGCGCTGTGCCGCCTGACCGCCCAGCCCGACCAGTTCGAGCAGCATCGTCACCCGCTCCTCCCGCTCCGCCCGGCGCCGCTTCGCCAGCCGCAGCGGCACCCCGACGTTCTCCGCTGCGGAGAGGATCGGGATCAGCCCGAAGGACTGGAAGACGAAGCCGATGGTGGAGCGGCGCAGCTCCAGCAGTTCGCTGCTCCCGGCGGCGGTGACCTCGTGCCCGGCGACGTGTATCCGCCCGTAGCTCGGCCGGTCCAGGCCGCCGATCAGGTTCAGCAGGGTGGTCTTGCCCGCGCCGGACCGGCCCCGGATCGCCACCAGCTCGCCCCGGGCGGCGCTGAACGAGACGTCCCGGACCGCGTGCACCACCCGGTCCCCGGCGGCGTAGTCCCGGCCCACCCCCTCGACCCGGACCAGTTCCTCACCCATCAGCGGCCCTCTCTCCCCGTCTGCGTCCACTTTCGGTCCCCGGTGCCGCTCTGCTCCGCCGGTCACGACCCCTCACCGTCCCGGCCCGGCCGGACCTGCACGTGGTCCGGCGCCAGGTTGAGCCGGACCCGGTCGCGCAGGCTCAGCGCCTCCACAAAGGCGGAGGGCAACTGCATCCGGCCCGACCGGTCCAGCAGTGCGTACTCCTCGGTGACCAGCTCCTCCACCCCGTCGGCGCCGAGCCGGGTGGAGCGGCGTACCTCGGAGGCGGTCCGCCCGTCGCGGATCGCGACCGTCCGGCGGACCTGGGACGAGACGGTGTGGTCGTGCGTGACCACCACGATGGTGACGCCGAGTTCGGCGTTGATGGTGCGCAGCGCGCCGAAGACGTCGGCCGCGGTCGCCTCGTCCAGCTCACCGGTCGGCTCGTCGGCGAAGAGCACCTCCGGGTCGTTCGCCACCGCGACCGCCACCGCACAGCGCTGCTGCTCGCCGCCGCTCATCTGGTCCGGCCGCCGGTCGGCGCAGTAGCCGACGCCGACCATCTCCAGCAGTTCGGTCGCGCGCCTGCGGGCCGCCCGGCCCCGCAGCCCCCGGGCCATCCGCATCGGCAGCTCCACGTTCTCCCGGGCGGTCAGGTACGGCAGCAGGTTGCGGGCGGTCTGCTGCCAGACGAAGCCGACGGTGTGCCGGCGGTACCGCAGCCGGCGCTTCGGCGACATCGTCAGCAGGTCGAAGTCGGCCACCCGGGCGATACCGGCGGTCGGCACGTCCAGTCCGGAGAGGATGTTGAGCACCGTCGACTTGCCCGAGCCGGAGGCGCCGACGATGGCGAGCAGCTCGCCCCGGTCGACCACCAGGTCAAGCCCCTGTAGCGCGACCACCTCCACGCCCTCGGTCTTGAAGATCCGGACCAGCCCGTCGCAGACGATGTGTCCCCGCAGCCGGTCCTCGCCGCCGGCCCGGGCCGCCGCCCGCTCCGCGGCCCTGCGCTGGAGTACGGCGAGATCGGGCACCGCAGCGGCAGTCGTCGGACTCGCCATCAGTTCTCGTCCCCTCTCCGAGCCATCAGTTCTCCTCTCCGAGCCGGAGCACCTCGCCGAGGCGCATCCGGCGGTTGATCAGATTCTCGACACCGAGGGCGGCGACCAGCGCCACCACCACCAGCAGCAGTACGCCGACCACCAGCAGCGGATCCAGGTGGATCCGGGCCGGCAGGCCGCCGGTGAACCCGGACAGCCCCAGCGCCGGCCCGAGCAGCCAGGGCAGGGCCACCCCGACCAGCCCACCGGCCAGCACCGCGACGCCGAGCAGCGGCACCAGCTCGTAGACGAGCAGTCCCCGGCCCTGCCCTCCGGAGAGCCCCATCGTGCGCAGCCGGGACAGCATCCGGCCCCGCCCCGGCGCCTGG
Source organism: Plantactinospora sp. KLBMP9567 (assembly GCF_033446045.1). Classification (NCBI taxonomy): domain Bacteria; kingdom Bacillati; phylum Actinomycetota; class Actinomycetes; order Micromonosporales; family Micromonosporaceae; genus Plantactinospora; species Plantactinospora sp. KLBMP9567. Next base: position 140,369 of record NZ_JAWQRR010000039.1, read on the forward strand.
GCGAGTACGGCGAAACCGACCGCCAGCAGCGCCAGTGCGGTCGCCCCGGCCACCCCGGTGCCGAAGGTGAAGCTGAGCAGCCGGTTCACACCGCTGCGCTCCAGTGCCTCCCGGTGCTGCGCCCAGGTGGTGACGGTGACCGCCGTCTGCGGGCGTACCTGCTCGACCGGCTGTCCCAGCACCTCCGCCAGGTACTCCCGCTGGGCGGTGTCCACCGTCGCGATCAGTTCGGCGGCGGCGAAGCCGTCACCGGCCACCAGGAACTGGTTGGGCCGGATCGGCTGGAACTGCGGCACCGGCAGCGCCTGCCAGGGCAGTACGACGAACCGGCGGACGTCGGCCGCCAGCCCCGGGAATCCGGACGCCACCCGGTCGACCCGGAACTCGTACCGCCGGCCCTGCACCTCGGTCACCGCACCGGCGCCGACCGCCTCGGCCACCTCCGGCGAGACCAGCGCCGGCACCGGACCGTCGATCCGCCCCGGCGCGGCCAGCCCGGCCGGTACGTCGACGTCGACGCCGCTCGCCGCCAGCACCCGCGCCAGCGACGGGCCGTCCACCACGAGTACCTGGACCTGGCCGAGGTCACGCCCGCCGAGCAGGTTCGGGGTGGGCGACCGCAACGGCTGGCCCACCCCGACCGCCAGCGGGCTGACCGCGCGCACCCCGGGCAGCGCGGCGATCCGGTCGGCGGTGGCCTGGTCGGAGTAGGAGCCGACGATCCGGGCGGCGGCGCCGATCTCCTGGTCGGTGACCCGGTCCCGGGCCTCGGCGACGGTGCTGGTCACCACGCTGGTGAAGACCCCGGTGGCGATCGCGACGACGAGTACGGCCAGCGGCCCGACGGTCACCGGCGCGCCCCGGCCGGCCCGGGCCAGGCCGACGAACGGCACCACCGTACGAGCCCGGGCGGCGATCCGGCCCACCTGGCGCAGCGGCCACGGCACCAACCGCAGCGCCACCAGGGCGGCGGCCACGGCCAGCAGCACCGGCACCGAGACCAGGTACGGGTCGACCCCGGTGTCCTGGCTCAGCCCGCGCCGGTGCAGAAGTACGACGCCGAGCACCGCGAGCAGCAGCACGAAGAGTTCGGCGGTCAGCCGGCGTACCGACGGGCGGTGGCGCATCAGGTCCCGGCGCCGGCCCACGAAGCTCGCCCGGCGCTGGCTCAGCATCGCCAGCAGCGGAATGGCCAGGGTGGTGCCGACGGCGACCAGCGCGACCCCGAGCGGCTCGGGCCCGGCCGGGCGACCCGGCGCCAGCCGGCCGAGCAGCCAGCCGGCGAGTACCGCGACCGGTAGCACGGCGACGGTCTCCCGCAGGGTACGAGCACCGATCTCCACCGCCGCCGCCCCTCTGGCCCGGAGCAGGGTGAACTCCTCCCGGCGGCGCTGCGCCGCCAGCCCGGCGGCGAGGGCGACCAGCCCGAGCAGCGTGGCCAGGATGCCGGCCTGCACCACGGCGAGCAGTGCCCGCACCGCGCGCAGTTGGCCGTCGAACCGGGTCAGGCTGTTGTCCAGGCCGGTGGCCAGCACCAGTCCACGCTCCGGCGGGGTACGCCGGGTCGCCGCGATCGCGGTCAGCACCTCCGGGATGTCGGCGGTGGTCACCCGCTCCTCGTCGACCCGGTAGCGCCACTCGTAGGTGAGCCCGAGCCGTCCACCGGCGGCGGTCATCCCGGACAGGTCGGTCAGCAGGGCGGCCCGGTGGGTGGTGCCGGCCGCCGGGTCCGAACAGGGCACCTCGGCGAGCCGGATCGCGTCCCAGGCGGGCGCGGCCGGGTCGATCGGGTCGTACAGCCCGACGATCCGGACCGGGACGGAGCCCTGGTTGAACCCCTCGCCGCTGAGCACGACGGCGGTGCCGACCCGCAGCCCGAGGATGCCGGCGGCCTCCCGGGACAGCGCCGCCTCGACCCCGTCCCGGGAGGCCGGCCAGCGCCCCTCGACGACCCGCAGCTCCCGTTCGACACCGGTCTGGCCGCGTAGTTGCAGCTCCGGCCGGCAGCTTCCGCGCAGCGACGGCGCGTCGCCCGCCACGCCCAGGTCCTTCGGGCCGATCCGGCCGGCGAACCACTGCTGACCGACCAGCGACGGCAGCGGCCCGGGCAGCTTCTGCCGGTACCGGTCGAGCCGCTCCGCCGCCACGGCGGCGTCCGGGCCGTCGACGGCGTTCAGCGACGTCGTGTAGGTCAGGTCCCGGACCTGGTACGGCAGTCCGCGTACGTCGTGCCGCATCCCGTCGTCGGCGAACTCGTTCGCCAGCCGGGGCGCCCCGGTGACCAGCAGCGCCGCCACCAGCCCGAGTACGCCGAGCAGCCCCAGGTAGCCGGCGAAGATCCGGGCCCGGCGCAACGGCCCCGGCAGTCGCCCCCCGGCCCGCCTCGGCACCGATCGACCGTGCACCGCGTCCTGCCCCTCCACCGGTCCCGCCTCCACTGGTCCCGCGTTCACTGGTCCCGCGTTCACCGGTCCTCCCCGATCCGTAGCTGGGCCGCGGCCAGCCGTTGCCGCATGGTGGCGGCGGTCAGCCCGCTCAGCGCGAGGGCGAGCAGCAGCAGTACGGCACCGGTCCCGGTCGCCGGCAGCCAGGCGACGTCCAGCAGCGGCACCGGTACCGGCCGCTGCGCCGACGGGGTGAGGATGACCAGCGGGGCCATCGTGGCCGCCACGCCGACTCCCACCCCCAGTCCGACCAGCACGCCGATGCCGGCGAGGAACGCCTGCTCGACCAGGAGCGACCGGGCCAGCAGCCGGGGGCCGGCGCCCAGGGTGTGCAGCACGGCCAGCTCGGTGACCCGGCGCCGGGCGGTGGCCCGGACGTCCACCGTGATGCCGACCGCCGCGAGCAGGATGGCGCCGAGCGCGGCGGCGAAGAGGGCGGCCCGGGCGCCGACACCGTACGGGTCGTCGCCCGAGCGGCTGGCCACCTCCAGCCGGTCGGCGACCTGGAGCCCGCCGAGCCCGGCCACCGCCCGGGCCGCCTCGGCGTGCTGGTCGGGACGGGTGGCCAGCCACCACTCCTCGGGCGCGGCGAGGATGCCCCGCTCGTGGAAGAGCGCCGTGGCAAGCGACGGCAGGTCGACCAGGAGCGCGGCCGACTCCGGTACGCCGGGCAGTGCGGCAACCGTACCGGTGATCCGGACGTCGACGGCTCCGCCGGCCAGCACCAGTACGGTCTGGTCGCCGACTCCGAGCCGCAGCGCCGCCAGCGCCTCCGGGGTGGCCACCAGCGGCACCTGCCCCGGGCCGGGCGCGACGGTCACGGCGAACGAGACCGACGAGCTGACGCCCGCCCAGCCCCCCGACGGGGACGCCTGGTACTGGGCGGTCAGCCCGCGTGGTCCCGCCGTCGCGGGTCCGGTCTCGCCGGAGCGGTGCACCGCCTGCCACTGCCGGCCGTCGGCGAGCGGCACGGCGGTCGCGGTGCCGCCGGCCGGGGCGGCGCGCAGGTCGGTGAGCTGCCAGTCGACGACGTACCCGGGAGGTCCGTGGGTGTCCACCGCGAAGCCGGCCAGCCTCGGCGGGGTGTCCCCGCTCGCCGGTAGCTGCACGCTGAACCACAGCGGCTCGTCGTCGTAGCTCGCGCCGAGCGGGATCCGGAGGTGCCCGCCGTGCGGCTCGGTGAAGACCGCCGTGGTGCGGACCGGAACCCGGGCGGAGCCGCCCGTGCCGGTGGTGGTGATCTGACCGGTCAGCCGAGTGGTCCCCGGCGGAAGCTCCACGACCGGGGCGGTCACCCGGGCCCCGGCCATCCCGGTGAAGAGCCCGGCGGTACCGCCGTCGACCAGGTCGTCCCGGAGCCGGACGACCGGTCCGGCCTCGGCGACGTCCAGCGCGACCATTCCGGCCGGCACGCCGTCGGTGCCGAGCCGGGGAGTGTCCCGCCAGGCCGGCACGGACCGGCGGCGCGACCCCGCTCGACTCGACCAGCCGCAGGTCGGCGCCGACCTGGTGGTTGGCCTGGTCGGTCAGGGACCGTTCCGAGGTGGCGGCCAGGCACCAGGCGAGGGTGCCGACCGCCACCGCCAGGGCGAGCAGCAGCACCGGACCGGCGTGCGGCCGGCGACCGGCCTGCCACATCCCGAGCATGGTGCCGGTCCAGGACCTGCGGTCGACCCACCGCTCGGCGAGCCGGGCCATCGGCGGCAGGCCGCGCAGCGCGAGGACCGCCCCGGCGAGTACGCCCACCGTGGGGGTCGCGGCCAGCAGCGGGTCGATCCCGAGGGCGCCGTCCGGGCGGGCGCCGGCCAGCGGCGAGGAGTACTGCCGCAGTTGCAGCCAACCCAGCACCGCCAGGGCGACCAGCGCGACGTCCAGCCCGGCCCGCTGCGCGATCGTCCGCCGGCTCGGCCGGGACCGGCTGGCCAGCTCGCCGACGTAACTGCCGCCGCGGCGCAGGGCCGGGCCGAGCATCGCCAGCGCGCAGCCGAGCGCGGCCAGCGCGGCGATCAGCCAGGCCCGGGTGTCGAGCCGGGGATCCAGCCGTAGCGCGGCGGCGGCCAGCACCGGGGTACGGTCGGCCAACCGGACCAGCTCGGTGGCGAGTACGGGCGAGATCACGGCGGCCGGCAGGACGACGAGCAACGACTCCCGGGCGGCCAGCCCGGCCAACTGGCCCCGCCCGGCGCCCCGGGCCCGGAGCAGCGCCGCCTCGCCCCGGCGCTGTTCGGTGAGGAGCAGCGCGACCAGCAGCAGCGCGTACCCGCCGAGGACCACCACCAGCAGCATCGGGGTGACCAGCGCCGACCGACCGACCAGCCCGGCCCGGTCGAGCCGCTGCACGAGCTGGTCGAGCTGGGTGGTGACCAGCCCGGAACTGCCGAGCCCGGTCTCGGCGGGCAGGCTGGCGGTGGTCTGGCCGGCGGCCTCGCCCAGCCGGCCCAGCGAGCTCATGGTGGCCCCGGCGAGGTCGGGTTCGACCAGCCAGCCGGCGGAGGCGTTGGTGATGAAGTGGTCGAGGAAGTCGGCCCGGTCGACGGCCAGCGGCCCGTACGTGGCGGACCCGGTCGCAACCCCGTCCGCCACCTCGGGCACGAGCCGCCAGTACGGGTCCCGGACGTCGCGTGGTTTCCAGACGCCGGTTACGGTCACCTCGGTCACCCGGTCGGTGACCCGGTCGCTGATCGGGATCCGGTCGCCGACCCGGGCTCCGAGGATCTTCGCGACCGGTTCGGCGAGCGCGGTCTGCACCGGTCGCCGGCCGGGGCTCGGCCACGCGCCGTCGGTCAGCAGGGCGTGCCCGGGAAGGTCGTCGAGGAAGACCACCCGGGCGAAGACCAGGCCCTGAGCGTCCGGTACGGCGTTCCCGGTACGCCCGGCGAACTGCCGTCCGGCGGCGTAGCCGGCCCCGGAGATGTCGGCCGGTACTCCGCCGAAGCCGTCGGCGAACCGGGAGCGTACCGCCTCGTCCCGCTCGGCGAGGCTCTCCGGGGTGCTGCCGGCGGTGCCGCGTACCAGGATCGACCGCTCCTCCTGGGAGGCCGACGCGACCGCGCGCTCGGTGCCGGAGTCGACCACCTCCCGGCTGTACCCGGCGAGCCCGGTGAGCAGGGCGGTGGCGATCAGGGTCGCCCCGGTCGCCGCGAGGAGCAGACTCTTCGCACCGCGGGCACGCCGAAACACCAGCCTCATCGTTCTGCTTCTCCCCCATGGGCGAGGCGGGCGGCGTCGGTCGTCGCCCCTCATGGCTGCGAAGCGCCCGAGGGCGAGCGAAAGGTTGGCGTACGGGGGAGTGAATTGGCCGACAGGCGACTTCGTGACCCGATCATGACGGAACTGAGATCGAGTCGTTGTCGATCACCACTGGCCCGGGCGGTGCCGGGCCCGCACCGTCCGAGACGATTTCGGGTACGACAAAGGCCGTGGCCGCGGCTCCCCGGATCCGTCGTACCCGGAGAGCCGCCGCCACGGCCACGGTCGGTCTGGCGCCCGGCGGCGTCGGTCAGGTGGTCGGCGGAAGGCCGCCGTCCCCGTCCACCACCTCGTCCGGCTTGCCGTCCTCGTCGGCGTCGACCATGGTGATGTCCACTTTGCCGTCGCCGTCGGTGTCGAACTGGAAGAGGTCCGCCTTGCCGTCGCCGTCGGTGTCCACCACCCAGACGTCGGTCTTGCCGTCCTGGTTGGCGTCCGCCCGGAGCAGTTCGATCCGTTCGTCACCTCGGGTGTCGACGGTCTCCTGCGACTCGCTCATCTGTTGCCCTTCCGTCAGCTAGAAGTTCTGGCCACGCCGGAACCCTCGATCTGCGTGCCGCCCGACACCCACGAGAAACTCCCCGACACGACTACCGCACTGTGCCACCTCGCACTACCCCCGTGGGGCCCCCGCCATGCCGACCGGGGCACGGCGAGACCCGGGCACAGGCGGCCGAGCTGGACGGATCGGGCAGCACGACGGCCGCCGTACGCGTCCGGCGGCGTTCGCCGCCGCGATCAGTTCGTGACGTACGGGTTGGTCTGCCGGTCCTGGTAGTTGACCTGGTCGACGGTGCCGTCGTGGTCGGTGTCGACCATCAGCCGGTCGGCCTGGCCGTCCTCGTCGAGGTCGACCCGGATCTCGTCCGGGCGCCCGTTGAAGTCGCTGTCGGTCATCCAGGTGTCCGGCCGACCGTCGAAGTCGGCGTCCGCGACCACCCGGTCCACCACGCCGTCCCGGTTCGTGTCGGTGACCACCGAGTCGACCCGGCCGTCGCCGTCGTTGTCCTCCAGCACCTGGTCGACGTGGCCGTCCAGGTTGGAGTCCCGCTCGACGCTGTCCAGCCGACCGTCCCAGTCGGTGTCCTGGTAGCGGACGTCGGCCACCCGGTCGCCGTTGACGTCGAACTCGAGCAGCTCGGCGTAGCCGTCGCCGTCGAGGTCGGTGGCGACCTCGGTGATGCCGCCCGCGTAGTGCGTGACCACGGAGGTGACCGGCGGGGGCTCCTCGGCGATCTCCAGCGGGTCCAGCCCGAGCGGATCCGAGGAAAGCGGGTCCGAGCCGGGGTCCGCCGCCGGTCCGAGGCCCTGCTGGTCGTCGACGCCGGGCAGTTCGTGCTCCGGAAGGGCGTCGCCCAGCACGCTGGGGTCACCGTCGTAGCTCATGTCGTACCTCCCCGGTCTCCCTGTGCCCGGCGGGACCGCCGGGCACAGGGGTAACGCTAGGCCGACCAGCCCACCCGGCGACTCCCGGAAGTGTGCCACTCCCATCGAGTACCGGCGGACCGCCGCCCGGCGGGTGAGGTTACTGCTGCTGGATGCTCACCCCGGCGGCGGCGAGCGCCTCGATGACCCTCGCCGACTCGCCGAAGCCGATCACCAGGATGGCGTCGGCGCCGAACTGCTTGATCTCCTGAGCGCCCTCGGTGAAGTCCACCGGAGGCGCGTCGGGGCCGTCCTTCACCTCGTAGTTGAACAGCCGTACCTGGTCCGAGCCGTGTCCGGCCCGCTCCAACTCGGCCCGGACGTTGCCCTGGAGGCCCTCGCCGTACGAGTCCTGCCGGGCCACCAGCGCGATCCGGCTCGGCCCGTCCCGCAGGATCATGTCGGCGAGCGCCCGCCCCTGGAGGATGTCCGACGGGGCGGTACGGAAGTAGAGCCCCCGGTCGTCCACGGTGCTGAGCCCGGCGTCGGTGTTGCTCGGCGAGAACAGCACCAGTCCGGCGGCCATCACGTCCGGCAGTACCGCCCGGGAGATGCCGGAGGCACCGGCCCCGATGATCACGTGCACTCCGGCGCGTACGTGCTGCGCCACGGTCGCCTTCGCGGTGTTCGGGTTGGTGCCGTCGTCGCCGTCGACCCAGACCACCGGCTTGCCGAGTACGCCCTCGGCGGCGTTGACCTCGTCGACCGCCAGCGCCACTGCCGCGGCCATCGGCGGATAGGCGAGCGCCAGGTCACCGGTGCGCGGCAGCAGGCCGCCGAGCTTCAGCGGTGCACCGCTGTTCTCCTCGAGCGCCTCGGTCTGCCTCTTGCCGGCCGGCGGCTTCTTGACGCTGGCGGTGGACTCGTCACCGGCGCCGAGGAACTCGGTCTTGCCGTCGTCGAGCTGCTCGTCGCTGCCGAAGTGCAGGGTTGCATAACTCGCCGTGGAGGGCTCGCCGGCGTCGGTGAAGCCACCCCGGTTCAGCGAGACGCCCCGGTAGGCGACGTCGGTGCCGGCCCGGGCGAGTTGCAGGCAGGCCGCGATCGAGTCGCAGCGCTCCCCGCCGGTGGTGACCCCGACGATCTGCCTTGCGATCTGGGCCGGGTCGGTCGAGCCGGCGAGCTGCGCCGCGATCGCACTGATCGCGACGGCGTCGTACGACTCGGCGGCGTAGAGGAAGTCGGAGAGCTTCGGGTCCTTGCGCCGCAGTCGGTTCTTGAAGTCCTCGGAGAGCGGGGTGAGTGGCGTGGTGCCCTTCATGCCCTTGAGCAGACCGGTCTGCTGGTCGAACTCCGCCTTGAAGGAGTTCTGCATGTTGCCGTCCGTGCCGTACAGGCGGACCTGGGTCGGCCGGGACTGCTCGGCCTGCCCGGCCTCACCGTCGCCATCCGAACCGCAGCCAGCCAGCAGCAGCGCCGCACAGGCAGCGGTGGACAGTGCGGCGCGGCGGGTGCCGCGGAATACGAGCATGGGTCGTCCTTCCTCCCCGGAGATCCGTTGCGCAGATTAGCGCGCCTGCTTCCGACGCGCGCCCGCGGTCGACCGCCAATTGGCGACCGTGGGGCTCTATCATCCTGGATAGGTATCGTTCATGCCGTTTGTCGGACGCTGCTTGACCTGGCGGCATACCCTTCCGCACGTGACGGACGTTCCGCAGGAGACGCTGGATGACGCCACCGCCGTGCTCACCTCCGCGCTGGCCGGTGACAGCGACGGCGTGGTCGGCACGTTCGACGCGGTGGTCGACCGGTCCGGCGTCGCCGGTGCGTACGAGGTGGCCTGGTGCCTCGCCGCCACGATGGTCGGCGACGGTGTGCCCCGGGGCCCGTGGACCCTCGACTTCCCCGGGATCGACGAGGCGGGTTACGACGCGCGCTGGGTGGCCCGGTTCGTCAGCGCGTACGCGAACGCCGACGGCGACACGGGTGCCGCGCTCTTCGGCGCCGCACTCGCGGACGGACAGTTGCCGGAGTGCCTGCTCACCCTCGCCGGGTCGGCCGTCGCGACGCTGCGGCACCGCGCCGGTTAGCTGTCTCATCGACGCCCATCTTTGCATGCTCCTCATCCGGTTTGTCCAGGGGCACCCACCGACGCCGATGTGATAGCTCTGGTGCATGTCCGACGCGATGCTCAGCAAGGTCCGCAAGTTGCTGGCCAAGGCGGAGGACCCGGCCTGCACACCGGCCGAGGCTGAGGCGTTCACCGCCAAGGCGACCGAGCTGATCGCGCGGTACGGGGTGGACCGGGCGCTGCTCGCCGCCCGTGATCCCGGCACGGATCCGGTCGGCGACCGGATCGTCGACATCCCCGCCCCGTACGCCCTGGACAAGGTGGGCCTGCTGGCCGGGGTCGCCGACGCGTTGCGCTGCCGGTCGGTACGCCGGCGCGGCGGTAGCGGGTTCGTCATGCACCTGTTCGGCTTCGCCAGCGACCTGGAACGGGTGGAGCTGCTCTTCACCTCGCTGCTGGTGCAGGCCGCGCACGGCATCTCGGTCGCGCCGGTCCCGCCGGGCGACCATCCGGCCGCGTTCCGCCGCTCCTGGCTGGCCGGCTTCGCCGCGGCGGTCGCCGGGCGGTTGCGCCGGGCCGAGGCGGCCGCCGCCTCGACGGCTCCGTCCGGCGCCCCCTCGGTGGCCCTGGTCCTCGCCGACCGGTCCGACCGGGTCGACCGGCGCCTCGCCGAGGCCTACCCACGACTGCGCGCGGCCGCACCCCGCCGGCTGCTCGGCGGTGGCCTGGAGCAGGGCGCCGCAGCGGGCCGTCGAGCCGACCTCGGCGGCACCAAACTCCGCTCCGGCCGCCCCACCCCGCTCTCCCCGGCCTGACCGGCCGGAGTCGGCCCGTCGCCCCACCCTCCCACCCTCCCGACTGAGCGGCCGGAGCCGGCCCGCCGCCGGTCGGCAGTGGGAGCCGGACGCCGGTTGGCCGGTGCAAAGCGTCGGCGGGGCGTCGACGGAGGTGAGAGGGTGAGGCGGGCGGCCACGGGGGCCGCGTAGCGCCGCTGCCCTGATCTCCGCCGCGCCTGGCGGGCCGGCCGGTCGGGTGGGAGCGGCAGAGGGCACCCATGACCAGGATCGGCGTCGTGCAGTGGCTGCGTCGGCGGGACCCGGACTACCGGGTACTCCGCCGGGGTCTCCGGCTGGCGCTGGTCGCCGGCGCCGGCCTCTTCGGCGGCAGGTACGGCCTGGGCAACCCGCTGCTCGGGCTCTACACCCTCTTCGGGGCGATTGCCCTCGGCTTCATCTCGCAGGTACCCGGTGGCCCCACCCAGCGGGCCCGTACGCTGCTCGCCGCGCTTCCGGCCGCCTGGCTCCTGGTGACCGTCGGGTCGCTCCTCGCGGTAAACACCTGGGTCGCGGCGGCCGGCATGCTGGTGGTGGGATTCGCCATCCCGTTCTCCGGAGTCGGCGGGCCACGGATCCTCGGCCTCGCCACCGGATTGCAGCTCTTCTACATCGCGGCGTCGTTCCCGCCGTACCAGCCGGAGACCCTGCCGTCCCGGCTCGGCGGGGTGACGCTCGGGGTGGGCCTGCTGATCGCCGCCGAACTGCTGCTCTGGCCTGACCCGGCGCCGCCCGGCTACCGGCAGCGGCTCGGCGAGGCGGCCGGTTCGGCGTCCCGCTTCCTCGACCTGCTGGCCGGGCTACCCGTCGGTGCGCCGGTCGACCGCGTCGAACTGTCCCGGCGGGAGGAGGAGGCGGCGGGGGCGATGGAAAGGGTCTGGCTGGCCCGGATCCCGCCTACTCAGCGGCCGGCCTCGGCCGGTCCCCGCGACCGCGCGCTGCGGCACGGCGACCGGCTGCTGCGCCAACTGCTCTATCACGCGTGCCGGATCGCCGGCGACCTCGGCGACGTCCGCGACGACGAGCTGGCCGGGCTGCTGCGGCAGTCGGCCGGCGTCCTGCACGACGCCGGCCAGACACTGCGCGGCGGGGCGGAACCGGTCGAGATGACCCGGCTGACCGAGCTGGAGGCCCGGATCAAAGACCTCTACGACCAGCCGCCGACCATATCGACGCAGGAGTCCGGCCCGGCACAACTGCGCTGGGAGGCGATCTGCCTGCGGGCCGCCGACCACGCCCACGCGTTCGGCGTCGCCGCCCGGATCGCCGCGGGGTCGCGCCCACCGGCCCGGCCGCCCGGCGGACCGGGCCCGGACGAGTTCTGGTACGCCCACCGCTCGCCGTTCGTGCTCTACTGGCAACAGTTCCGGTTCCATCTGACGACCCGCTCGGTCTATCTCCAGGGGGCGATACGGGTCTCCCTGGCCCTGGCCACCGCCCGGGTGGTCGCGGGCTTCCTGCACCTCAACCACGGGTTCTGGGTACTGCTGGCGATCCTCACCCTGATGCGGACCTCGGCGGTCGACACCCGCAGCACGCTGCGCCCGGTGCTGCTGGGCACGCTGCTCGGCGCCGCCGCCGGCAGCCTGCTGCTGTTCGGCGCGGGCGAGGTCCCGGAGGTACTGCTGGTGGTCCTGCCGGTCGCCATGGTGCTGACCTTCGCGATCGGACCGCTGCTGCCACAGCTCTGGGGGCAGTCGCTGTTCACCGTGCTGTTCGTGATGGTCTTCGCCCAAGCCGGCCCGGCGAACCTGCAGATCGCCGGTGCCCGGCTGCTCGACGTGGCGATCGGTGCCGTGCTCGGGGTGCTGGCCGGCCTGCTGCTCTGGCCGAAGGGCGGCAGCGGGGAGCTGCGCCGCTCCATCGCCCGCTATCTGTCGGTGAGCGCCGCCGCGGCCGAGGAGGTGACCCGGACGCTGTCCGGCCGGCCGTCCCGGCAGGACGCGGTCGGTGCGGCCCGGCAGGCGTGGATCCTCGCCGAGGCGTCGTTCCTGCAATACCAGATGGAGCGGGACGATCCCCGGTTGCCGCCGGTCAACTGGCAGGCGGCGCTCGCCGCCGGCCAGCACCTGCACCTCGGCGCGGAGTCCCGGCTGCGCCGGGGCGCGCACGCCCGGCTGACCCGGGTGCAGGACGCCGCCGGCCCGCTCGACGACCTCGCCGGGCGGCTCCGCCGCCGCTACGCCGACCTCGCCGAGCAGGTGTCCACCGGCCGGCTCAGCCGTCCGGTGACCCCGCCCCGGCCACCGGAGGACTTCCCCGCCCGGGTACGCGGTGTGCTGGCGGCGGGTGAGTCCCGGGCCGCCGCGTTGAACCTGGTGGACGTCGAGCTGTGGCTAACCGGCGCCGGGGCCGAACTGGAACGGATCCAACCGGAGAGGACGAAGACGACCGTCGGCCACGGCCAGCCCGGCTGAGCCGGTATGCGGCCGGAGGTTCAGCCCTGGTGGCTGACGCTTTCGACGGCCGCCGCGTAGCGGGAGAGCAGCTCGTACCAGCCGGCGGTGAGCGCCTCACGGTAGCCCTCGGCGGCCTCGCCGTGCCGGTCGAAGTCGCGGTGTTCCACCTCGACCAGGGTGGTTCCGTCGGCCTGCGGCGCGAACCGGGCATCCACCACACTGCTGCGGGCCGGATCCGGCACCGGGGCCCGGTCCGGGCCGATCTGCCAGTTGAACACCAGGCGCCGGGGCGGCTGCCAGTCCAGCACCCGGCCCCAGTCGGCGCGGAATCCGTGCGGGCCGATTTCGTACAACATGCCGCCGCTGCCGGGCTCGATGCCGAGCTTGGCCAGCTTCTGCGGGCCGGACCAGGTGTATTCCTTCACCCACCAGTCGGCGAGACGCTCGGTGAAGACGGTGAAGGCCCGGTCGGCCGGGCCCGGGACACGGAGGCTGCTGCGCACCGAGTACGTGGTGGTGGCCTGCTGGATATCGGAGGCGTTCGTAGTCTCCTGTCCCATAGGCCGGGACCATACCGGCTGCTGCTGAGCTGTGCAGCTTCTACATCGACGGGCGGTCGATCCCTGCGCCGAGCGGTAGATCATCAATGAACCTTTTCAACCTGGACCGCGCGGCGCTTACGCACCGCGTCCGACCCTGCGGTCCCTCGGACCGCAAGGGGAGGTTGAAAAAGGTTCAATGGCCGGTCAGACCGGGCCGCGCGACTACCATCGACCGGGAGCACTGGCCGCGCGACTCGACCCGGCCGCACGCGGGGCGACGGCGGTGGGAAGGAGAGCCGGCGTGCCCGACGATCCCGCCGCGTACCGCCTGGGCGGTCGTCGGGCTGGCCGGGATGCTCGGCGCCGGCACCCTCACCGCCGCCGCCTGGTACGCCCGCCGTGGCCTCGGCACCGGCCTGCCGATCCGACCCGGCTGGCCCGGGCGGTACTGCTGGCCCGGGTCGGCCGGATCGGGATGGTGCTGGTCGCGGTGATCGCGGCGGTACTCGGGGTGGTGCTGGCGCCGGACGGGGCCGAGCGTGATTTCGCCATCCTGGCCAGTACCGGCCTCGCCGCCCTGCTCGCCCTCTTCGCCGTACTCGCCAGCGACCTCACCCGGCTCCTGCGCCATTCCGCCCCGGTTCCTGACCGAGGCAGCGGGTAGCGTCTGGCCCGCTACAGGCGGCCAGATGCTCCGTTGATCAGCGGTCACTCGCAGCCGACGCCGTCTCCGTCGCGGTCGAGGTGGCGGCCGTAGCCGGGGTCGCCCCTGCGGATCGGGTCGGCACCGGCGGCCCGGACGGCGGTGCAGTTCTTGTAGTAGACCGACGACGACCCGCCGTCGTCGCCGTCGTCGTTGTCGCCTGGTGCCGGGCCCTCCGACGACTCGCACGCCCGGCCGTCGCCGTCCCGGTCCAGCCCTGCCCGGTAGCCGGGCTGGCCCTTGCGCAGCGGCGCCTTGCCGGCGTCGTGCACGGCGGAGCAGTTCCGGTAGTAGACCGGCTTCGGCGGGGCCTTACTGGTGGGCTTCGGTGGTGGAGGTGCGGCGGCGGTGGTGGCCGGCGGGGTGGGTTCGGGTGCGCTGGTCACCACCACCGGCGCAGGCGTCGTCGGTTGGCTGGTGGCCTGGGCCGCCGCCGGCTCCCGGTCGGGGTCTGCGTCGTCCGGGGAGAGCGCGGAGATGACCGAGGTGCCGCAGCAGGCGAGGACGGAGAGACCGAAGATGCCGAGTACGGCGACACCGAGCTGCTGCGCGGTGGTGAGCTTCCGGGGTTGCCGAACCGGCCTAGGTGAGTGTGCTTGCTGGCCCGGGATGGGTTGCTGGCCCCGGATGGCTGGTGGAGGTTGCCGGTCCCAGGGGTCTTGCGGTGGCGGTGGATACGACATTGTCGCAGTGTTGCGCCGCGCCTACGCTCCGGATAGCGCTTGATCGGGTCGGACCGGCGGCTGACCGTCGTCGAGGCGTGCGGAGTCGGCCTCGTTCGCCCGGCCATCCGTCCGGCGTCCCGGATCGTCCTGCCCGGTCGGCGCTCCGGCCAGCCACCCGTGGCTCGCCCGGTGCCGGCCGTAGGGTGGCGGTCAGGCCGAGCGGAGACCGACGTACTGGCAGTGCTCGCATCTGTTCGGTCCACGCAGCGAAGGCGAACGAACTGGCGCCTCGTGCCTGGACCCCAGCAGGCTGACGCGGGGTCGCGGCAGGAGATGCCTTCTTGCCCCGACTGCCTCGCCCCGGGGTTGTCCTGGCTGGGGGTGTGGGTGACGCCCACGGTCGTGTGTAGAACCAGGCTGACCAGCTCAGCTGCGCGTCCACCTCGGGCGGGTCAAGAGTGGGATAGTGCCGGACCAAATCGATTTATGGATAGCCGGAAACGGCGATGTTGGCTGGCAATATCAGGTGATCGATTGATGGCCTTGCGTCAATAGTGGCCGAATTATCGTGAAATGGAGCTGCGACGCGATCGGTAAACCCGGCAGCGGGCGAACGATGTGTTTCTGGCAAGCGCCGACGCGCCACTCTCTTGCTTCGTCTCGAAATCCGAAGATATTATTAGATCGGGCTAAATGTGGGCATAGTGCTCGTTGGATATCCACATTCCGTGTAGGTATTGCGTACGATCGGTTAAATCGTCCGTCATCACCGGGGGAGGTAGCGATGCCGGCGCAGGCCGCTGACGAGCTGAGCGTATATATCTCATCGACGGCACGGGACCTCGGTCCCTATCGCAGCGCCGTGCTCGGCGCGCTCCGGCGGCTCGGATGCCGCTGCGTGGCGATGGAGGACTATGGCGCCGATTCCGTCCCTCCCCTTGACCGCTGCATTGCCGACGTCCTCTCCTGCGACGTCTACGTCGGAATCGTGGCGTGGTCCTACGGGTTCACCCCGCCCGGCGGCGGGCAGTCCTTCGTCATGGCCGAGTACGACGCGGCCAAGCGCGGCAAAATCCCGGCGCTGATCTTCCTCGTGAAGGAGGACCACCCCTGGTCCCCGGCGTACATCGACCGCGGCTCGGACGGCGACAAGCTCGACGCGTTCCGCGAGAGGCTCAAGAACACCGAGCTGGTGGACTTCTTCACCACTCCGGACGATCTCGCCGTCCGGGTGTCGGCCGCGGTGGGACGGCTCGCGCTCCGCAGGAGGCTGACGTCCGCGCTGCCGGAGATGGGGCTGACCACCGAACTGCTCGAGGCGTACCAGGAATGGGTGATCGACCGGTACGGGTACGTCGAGCTGGTCGGAGTGGGCGCCAAAGAGATCTTTCTGCTGCTCTCCGACATCTTCGTGACCCCGGAGCTACGACGGTTCCACACCCGGCAGTCGTCGCCCGCACAGAGCGAGGCCCGCACCACGATGAACGATCTGCTGGCGGACGCGGCCGGTACCCAGGGCGTGGTGGTCGTTGGCGAACCAGGATCCGGAAAGACCACGCTGCTGCTCCACCTGCTGGAGTCGATTCTCCAGGTTGGCGGGGCGTCCCTCGGGCTGGACACCGACACCCTGCCGATCTTCGCCTCCCTCCGGAAGCTCAGCACGGCCGGACTCCACCAGCCCCTGCCGGTCGTCCTCCAGAACGAGTTGGCCGCGTCGGCGCCCGGCCGGTTTCCCGACGACTTCGTCCAGCGGCTCTGGCGTCGTGGCCGGATCGTCCTGCTACTGGACGGGCTGGACGAGGTCGGCCAGTCGGCGGACCGTGCC
The DNA here is from genome assembly GCF_033446045.1 of Plantactinospora sp. KLBMP9567. Lineage (NCBI taxonomy): Bacteria > Bacillati > Actinomycetota > Actinomycetes > Micromonosporales > Micromonosporaceae > Plantactinospora > Plantactinospora sp. KLBMP9567. The sequence goes on from NZ_JAWQRR010000039.1 coordinate 156,465, forward strand.
GCGGTGGTGGACTACCTGCGCGGTCAGGCCCAGGGCCTGCGTACGCGCGGGATCAAGCTCGTGCTGTCCTGCCGCTCGGCGGCGTACTCGGAAGCGGTGCAACTCGGTTCCCGGTTCTCCTTCGTCGAGGTTCTGCCCCTGGACGCGGTCCGGACGGAGCACTTCGTGGAGCGGTGGTTCGACGCCGCCGACCGCCTGATCGGCTCCGCCGACGGGCAGCCCGGAACCGGCAACCAGGCGCTGAGGGACGAGCTGATCGGCAGCCTGCGGCCGCGCGCCGCGGCCAGCCAGAACCTTGCGGTCCTCACCTCGTCCCCGCTCATGCTCAGCCTGCTCTGCGTGATCGCGCTGCGTGGTGGCGAGGTCCCGCAGGATGCCGTGGACTTCTACCGCGAATGCCTGCGTACCCTGCTCGGTCGCTGGTCGCGGACCAAGGGCATCGAGCCACCGCTTTCCGCGTCGAACGCCACTGAGGTGCTGCGGTACGTCGCGTTCAACGTACACAACGCGAAGCGGCGTGACTTCGACTCCGCCGAGTTCGTCAGCATGCTCGCCGAGCCGCTACGCGAGCTGATGGCCGCCGGCGAGGACCGGGTCAACCCACATGAGCTGCTCGAATGGTTCTGGCTCGGAGCCGGCGTGCTGACCCGGCTGGCTCCGGACACGTACGGCTTCACGCACCTGACCCTTCAGGAGTTCTTGACCGCCTCCTACCTGGCCGACGACGTGGAGGCGCTCCGGCGGGTCGCGTTCAACATCGGTAACAAGTGGTGGCGCGAGGTCTTCATCTTCACCGTCCAGCTGGCGTCGCGGGACACGGCTGCGGAGTTCTTCACCGCGGTCCTCCGGCCCGACCTGCTGAGCACGGCGAGCACGATGATCCGGGATTGCGTGAACCACGTCGACTTCATCCAGCCCAAGCCGTTCGTCCGATTCCTGGAGGATCCGGCCACCCCTGCCGGGCCGAAGGCCGACGTGCTCCGGATGTTCGTCAACCGGCGGGACAGCGAGGTCATCCGGGTGGCCCGCTCGCTCGCGCATCACCGTGACCCCCAGGTCGCCTCGCTGGCGGCGCGGATCGTGGAACGGTCGGCGGGTGGGGCCACCGCAGCCGGTCAGGTGCAGCTCGTGGCGGACCAACCGGTGATCGACGAGCTGACCGGGATCGTCATGCTGCCGATCCCGCCAGGCGAGTTCACCATGGGCTCGCTGGAGGTCAGCAGGGCGGAGCGGCCGCCGCACACCGTCCGGCTCTCCCGGTTCTGGCTGGCCGAGACGTCGGTGACGAATCGCCAGTACGAGATCTTCCTGCAGGAGACGCATCACGCCGAGCCGGCCTTCTGGCGGGAGCCGCGATTCGCCGGGCCGGAATTGCCCATCGTCGGGGTCAACTGGTACGACGCCTTGGAGTTCTGCCGCTGGCTCTCCACACGCACCGGCCTGCCGTACACGCTGCCCAGCGAGGCCCAGTGGGAGTACGCGGCGAGGTCGACGGACGGCCGACGTTATCCGTGGGGCAACGAGAAGCCCGACCGCACCCGGGCCTGCTACTACGACGGCGACGTGGACAGCCGCCCGGAACCGGTGGGCTCCTTCCCGCTCGGCCGGGGTCCTTTCGGTTGCCTCGACCAGGCCGGGAACGTCTGGGAGTGGTGCCTCGACGTCTGGGATCCGGATGTCTACAGCCGCCGCGTCGGCGAGACCCCGATCGACCCCATCGCGAGCACTGGCCTGGTGGCCATGCGCGTGCTGCGCGGCGGCAACTGGTGGTTCACGGTCGAAGGGCTCGACGCGTCTTACCGCTTTCGTAATCCCGTGGATAATCGAAATGATGACATTGGATTCAGAGTGGCATTGAACCAACTTTAGGTCGGAGGCGATATTGCGCGTCGGAACGTTCCGTGACCTTTCCTTCTTCGCGATCAGCCGCCGCCGTCTGCTGGTTTCCGCCTGCGACGCCGCCGGTGGTATCGGTGCGAAGCCGGACGACTTCGAGCAAGCCTCTCCGGTCAGCGTCGGTTATTTCTGTATGCGCGTAGCGTTGTTCGAGCTATTGACGGTCAACGCTGCTCCTTGTAGTGTCTCATGCACGTTGAGTGTCGAGCGCGAGCCTACCGCCCGACGCCTGCTGGATGGGATCAATCAGCAACTTCGTGAGGAGAACCTGATTGATTCGATCGCCTATGTGATCAGTTCGGAAAACAATTTCCCCACGCTCCAGACATCGCTGGGAGTCACGGCGACTGGGCTGGCCAGGCGACGTGGCTTCTTCCGGGAACGCATCAGGGAAGGAGATCAGGTGGTGCAACTGGGCGAATGTCTTGTCGGGGGCGATGCCCGGGTGGATCATCCCCAAATGATCGATCTGCGGACCGTCCGGTTCTTGATGCGTGATCGGTTCGTGCATGAGGTGATCCCCATCGGATCCGGCGGCGTCGAGGGCGAGACCGCCCAGTTGGCCGCTCGCGGGGTCAGCGTAGCCATGGAACGCGGCCCGGAACTTCGCCGCAGCGGTGGCCCGGCGACGGCCGCGCTGGTCGTGGCGTCACCTCGGCTGGACGTCGCGCGGTTCGCGGCTCAGCCCCGTGGGGTGCTCCACGTCCGGTCGATCGGCCGGGTGACATCGATGGAACGGGGCCGGCGTTGACCGCCGAACCCGGCCCCGTCGCGCTGGTCACCGGCGGTGCGACCGGCATCGGCCGGGCCACGGCGCTCAACCTCGCCGAGTCCGGTGCGCGAGTTGTCGTGGGCTATCTGAACAGTGTCGACGCGGCGAAGGACCTGGTCGGTCAGATCGGTCCGGACAACAGCCTGGCGGTCGTCGCCGACCTGGCCGAGGAGAGCGGCGCGGATTACCTCGTCAACCGGGCGATGGACAAATTCGGGCGTCTCGACCTCATCGTGAACAACGCGGGTGCCACCGTGGCCCGCGTACCGGTCGAGTCGTTGCCGACGGCAACCTGGAACCGCGCGCTCGCCATTAATCTCACCAGTGCCTTCGCCGTCTGCCGAGCCGCGATACCGCACCTGCGGCCGGGTAGTTCCGCCATTGTGAATGTGACATCGTCGTCCGCGTTCAGCGGAGGCAGCAACGGCGCCGTGCACTATGCCGCGGCCAAAGCCGGACTCGTCGGATTCACCCGCGGACTGGCCGCCGAACTGGCCAGCCGTCGTATCCGGGTGAACGCGGTGGCGCCCGCCTCGATCGAGACCGAATTTCACGTCCGGTGGCCGTCGGCCACCTCTCCGGACTCGTGGGTGAAGAACATACCACTGAGCAGGCTCGGATCGTCGCAGGACGTCGCCGGCACGATATGTTTCCTGCTGTCCGAGGCCGCCTCGTTCATAACCGGACAGACCATTCACGTCAACGGCGGTTCCCGGATGTACTAAAGGCACTGTTCGGATGGTTATATCGAGAGTCGGGAAGGTTGACATGACCAACGAATCCGCACCGGATCCGCGGATCGCCGCCGTTGTCTACGCGCGAAAAGCGGCGGCCGTGACCTTGGCGGAGGCCATCAGAGCGGGTGACTCCCAGGTCACCGAGAAGGGCGTCTGCGACCGATGGTCGGCTCTGCTCGCGGCGGATCCGAGGCTCCTGGCGGAAGGCTGGTACCAGCCGCCACCGAATGGAGTGAGCGCGCTCATCGGCGAGGGGCCGGACTGGGCCCGGATGAGCTACGTGTCTCTCCGTCACCAGCAGACGTGGCCACGGGACGACATCCAGCTCAAGCCCGGCTCGCTCATGTACGCGTACGCGTCACCAGTGGTCGCGGACAGCTTCATGATCGGCGACCTCGGAGTCACGGTGTACGGCGGCGAGGACGAGCAGATCTGGGAACACCTGAGCACCTGCTTCGAGATCACCGCCGCCGTCGCCGCGTACGCCGAGGTCGGCATGGAACTGCGGGAGCTCTACAACTTCGCGGCCGGACTGATGGAGAAGGCCGCACTGGTCAACGAGACGTACAGCACCACCGACGTCTCCGGCGGTGTCGACATCGGCCACACACTGCCGTGGACGTACGAGGAGCCGACCACGGAGCAGCTGGGCGAGCTGCGCAGCGGTGATTTCCGCCGGATGGCGAAGGCGATCAGCATGGCGCGGCTCTTCCACAACGCGGAGGAGCGGCAGAAGATCGAGCCCACGATGGCGTTCACCGTGGAACCTCGCATGGCGGGGCCCGACCGGCCGCTGGCCAGCTTCCACGTCCTGGTCTCGTTCGACCAGGGGGTCAAGCGGATCCACTGCGACTTCGCGGAGATCTTCTCGCTCTTCGGCATGAATTCCCGGCTGCCGCAGCAGGCACTGACGACGCTGGGCTGCCTCTAAGCGCCAACTGCCTTACCGCCTCGGCCGGTGGGCCGTCCGAACTCGGGAAGGACGAAAGATGGATCACGCTAAGTACCTGCTGGACCGAGGCGGCAAGGTGGTCGTTTCGCTGGGGGGCGCGCGTTGTCCCATCAACTGCGCGCACTGCTACGTCTTCGCGCCAGGCTTCCAGTTTTTCCCATCCCGGGAGCCTGAGCACATCGTTCGCGATCTGGAGAGCTTCGGGTCCGCCCTCACCGCCGTGTACCTGTCCGGCGACATCGAACCGTTCCTCGAGCCGCAGGCGGCGGTGACGTTTCTCGCCGAGGCGTCCCAGAAGCTGGACTGCGACCTCCTCTTCACCACCCGGCTGATCATCGAGCACCGCTGGTTCCCGCCACTGCGGGAGATCGCCGACCGGCAGTTCGCCAAGGGCCGTCTGCTGGTGGGCTGCGTCTCGATCCCCGCCTGGGACAGCTACCGGCGCATCGAACGCAGCAGGAGGGTCGCGGCGCCGGCCGAACGGGTCCAGCAACTCGGCCGCTTCCTGACCGACCTGCGCATACCCACGATGCTGGCGGCCCGGCCGATCCTTCCGGCGGAGGTGGTCAGCCCCGCCGAGTACGGCCGGCTGATCCGGGCCGCCGCACCGCACAGCACCGTGGTGCTCGGTGAAACGCTGTTCCTGGACACCGACGGCGTGCTGGAGCGACGGCTCGGGATCTCGGTCGAGGATTCGCCCGAGATTGCCAAAATGAGCTTTTTCGACCAGGAACGCGAGTGGAAGGTCGTCGACCTCCGAGAGCAGGTGGACACCGTGGCGTCCCTCTGCCAGAAGCTCGACAAGCCGTTCTATCTGCGGAGCATGCCAGGAATCGAACTGATCCGTGGATATTGGGACCGGGACCGGCTGGACCTGAACCTCGCCAGCACTTACCCCTTGCCGGTGCCCGACTTCGAGATGAAGCACTAGGGGGCGACGTGAGGATTCTCGGACTCAACATGGGAGTCACCCGCGACGGTAGCGTGCAACTCAAGGACGGAGCGGCTGCGCTCGTGGAGGACGGCCGTGTGGTGGTCGCCGTCGCCGAGGAACGCCTGTCCCGCTCGAAGCACATGGGCGGCGCCGATCTGGCGTTCCGGTACTGCCTGGACACCGTGGGCCTGGCGCCGGACGACCTCGACATGCTGGTCATCAGCACGTGCAGCGAACCCGCCGCCGAGGACGGATACGGCGCCGCACACTTCGGAGTGGCCGCGGAGAAGGTACGCGCGATGCCGTCACACCACCTGTCGCACGCCGCGTCCGCGTTCTTCCTCTCGCCCTTCGAAGGCGCGGCGATTGCGGTCCTCGACAACGAAGGCAACCTGCTCGGGGAACCTGCGGCCCGCCGGTGGCACAGCCGGTTCGAGCGGAACTCTTATTACCTGGGCCAGGGACACGACCTGCGTCGGCTGTCGGACGCCGACGACGGACTCGACGAGTCGGAGATCGGCCCCGGCGAGGTGTACCGACACTTCACGTACTACCTCGGCTGGCGGTCGTACGTCTACGCGGGCAAGACGATGGGCCTGGCCGCGTTCGGCCGGCCGGGTGCCTTCGGCGATGTGCCGCTGTTCACGGTGGCCGGCGGCAAACTGCGTACCAAGCTGCCGAACGGCCACGACGAGCCGACGTCGACGGTGCGTCTGTTCTGCGCGTCCCACGGCGTCGACCTCGGACCACCGCGGCGCCCCGATGAGGCGCTGACCCAGCGGCACGCGGACATCGCCCGCCTGGTTCAGGACGCCCTCGAGGAGGCGCTCGTAGCGAAGCTCCGGGCGCTGCGGCAACTCACCGGATCCGACAACCTTTGCCTGGCGGGCGGCGTCGCGCTGAACTGTGTGGCGAACCGCCGGATCCTCGACGAGACCGGCTTCCGGCGGATTTTTGTCTCCTCGGCGCCGGGCGACACCGGACAGAGCATCGGGAACGCGATGTGGGGTTGGCACGTCCTGGCCGGGCAGAAGCGATTCCCGTACGGCGAGTCCGCACCCGCCCAGCTCGGCCGCGTCTACCCGGCGTCGGAGATCCTCGCCGCGGTCCGTTCCCTGCCGTCGTCGTTCGAGGTCGGGCGGTCCGAGAACGTGGCAGCCGAGGCGGCCGCCCTGGTCGCGGCGGGATACGTGATCGGATGGTTCCAGGGCGGAAGCGAACTCGGCCCCCGCGCCCTCGGCGGCCGGTCGATGGTCGCCGATCCGCGCCGGGCGGCCATGCCCGACTACCTCAACCTTGTCGTGAAACGGCGGGAATCGTTCCGGCCGTTCGCCCCCAGCGTCTTGGAACACCAGGCGAGCAAGTTCTTCGACCTGCCGCAGAATGCGCCCTACATGGAGTTCACCGCGGCCGTTCTTCCCGAGGTACGCCCGGTCGTACCGGCGATCGTGCACATCGACGGGACAGCTCGCCTGCAGACGGTGCCGGCCGGATCGGGCATCTACGCGGCCCTTATCGAGGAGTTCGAACGGATCACCGGCGTCCCGATGGTGCTGAACACCTCGTTCAACCTTGGCGGGGAGTCGATCGTGGAGACGCCGGCGGACGCCGTGGACTGTTTCGCCCGGTCCCTTCTCGACCGCCTGGTGATCGGCGACTTTATTGTGCGCCGACAGGGCCCGGCCGACACAACCGGGTTCGACAGGTGGGGCACCGATGGCTGAGCCCATCGATGGCGTACTCGCCCGGCTCGGCGTGAGGAGACGCGGCGACGCGGTGTTGTCTCATCCAGCGGAGCGGTTCGGCCTGCCTCGCGAACTACCGGCGGCAGCTGAGGTGATCCGCGAACTGACGATGGCCCTGGACCAGATCTGCGCGGCCCGCGACTTCCCGAAGGGGTGCGGCCTAGCGGCGCCGCAGCTGGGAATCGCCCGCGCCGCAGCCGTGGTCCGGATAGCCGGGGCAGCGGATCTGGCACTGATCAACCCCCGGATCGTCTCGACGTCCGGCGAGGACGTCCGCTGGGAGGGCTGCCTGTCCTTCTTCGACGTTCGAGGCCAGGTGGTGCGCCCGGCAGAGCTGGCACTCCAATGGACCGCACCCGACGGCGAAACGATAAGCCGCACTTTCGACGGCGCCACCGCCCGAATGATCGGCCACGAGTGCGATCACTTGGAAGGCATCCTCTACGCCGATCGGCTATCCCCCGGAACCACCCTGGTCGGCCTGGACGAATACCAGGACGGCGACCGAGCCTGGCAGTACTGACCCTGGCGATTCGCAGTACTCGCGGAGGTGGGGCAGCCGTCGGCGTGCAGATAATCGGAAGTGGCTCGACCAGTGGCTCGACGAGTTGACCGCCGCGAACCGTCAATACGGTCAAGAACTACCCGGTCACGTACGGGACCGGAGGAGACCGCGCGGTTCTAGAGCACGTGCTTGAGGACCGGCTTTCGGCGCTCTACGAGCTGGCCGCGTACGCCGGGCTCCGCAGGGCGAAGTTGTGCGGTCGGCGTTGGTCTGACATCGACGCCAACGGTGCTGGCCTGCGCGTGCGGCGGAGGATGGTGGCGGTCACGCGTGACCAGGTAACGCCCGAGCAGGCGGCGTGCCCGGTATGTGGTGAATTTCACGTCGGTCGGCTGTTCAAGGCGCCGAAGTCCCGCCAGCGCCGCCAATGGGTGCCGCTGGCGGTGTCCGCGCAGGAGGCGCTCGGCCGACATCGCGCCGGGTAGCAGGAGGAGCGCGCCTCGTCGGAACACCGATGTGAGCAATCCGTGAGCAGACAGCTCGATCGGAAGGTGCTGGGCGGTCGCAGAAGCAAAGCGCCGACCGGCGTTTCCGCTGGTCGGCGCTGCTTAGCCCGGCGAAAGGCTATGTGGCCAGGGGCGGGGTCGAACCGCCGACCTTCCGATTTTCAGTCGGACGCTCGTACCAACTGAGCTACCTGGCCGGGTTACTCGGCTCATGTTACCTGGGTGACCGACTCGCTGCCGCCCCTGGGTAACCTGCTCCGAAACGCAGAACGCCGCGCGTGTACACGCGCGGCGAGCGGCGCTGGCGGTCCTGACGGGACTTGAACCCGCGACCTCCGCCTTGACAGGGCGGCGAGCACTCCAACTGCTCCACAGGACCTTGCTCTTACTGCTGCCCGGCCGAGACCGGGGTCGTGCCCCCAACGGGATTCGAACCCGTGCTACCGCCTTGAAAGGGCGGCGTCCTGGGCCGCTAGACGATGAGGGCGGCCCCGCCATCATTGCACATGACAACTTCAGCGGCTGTGCTCCCATCCGGCCCCGCCGGAGGCTCCGAAAGCATACGTGATGGCCAGCCGCCCGACCAAACCGGTATTGCCAATCGGACAAGTCACCCCAAACTAACTCACCGGAGCCGGGTTATCCCGTACTTCCGCTTCAGGGAGGTGATCACCTGGGGGCAGGCGCCGAGGGTGCGACTTCGATCACCGCCGCCGTCGTGCAGCAGCACGATCGAACCGGGCCGGGCCTGCTGGGCGACCCGGCGGCGGATCTCCGAGGCGCTGGTGTCGTCCCAGTCCGCCGGGTCGACGTCCCAGTGCAACGACTTCATGCCGAGGGACTTGGCGACCGCGACGATCGACGGGGTCCACTTGCCGCCGGGCTGGCGGTAGTACCGGACCTTGATCCCGGGCACGGCCCGCTGGATCGCCTGGTCGGTCCGGCGCAGGTCGGCCCGGATCTGCGCCGTGTTCTTCTTGCCGAGCTTGAGATCGTGCTGCCAACTGTGGTTGCAGAGCGTGTGGCCCTCGCGCACGATCCGGCGTACCAGCGCGGGATACGCGCGGACCTTCACCCCCACCACGCAGAAGGTGGCCCGGACCCCGGCCCTGCGGAGCTGGTCGAGCACCTTCGGCGTCCACTGCGGGTGCGGGCCGTCGTCGAAGGTGAGTGCGACCCCGCGTACCCCGGTCAGCCGCTGGGTGTTCAGCGGGCCGACGGTACCCCGGGCGACCGGCTTCTTCCGGCTCGGTTTTGTCGGCGGCGCGGTAGGCGCGGCCGACGCCGTCGCGGTCACCTGGGGAATCGGCGGATAGGGCAGCGGTGATCTGGTCGAAAGCGGCTTCTCGTTCGCGCAACCGGTGGACAGCAGCACCAACAGGACGAGACCGGCGGCGAGCGCCGTACGTCGGGTCATCGAGCGGCTCCCGAGGGGGTTTCGGGTTACGGCTGCCCCACGTTAGCGGAGTGCGTACGGTGGCGATGTCCCGAATGCTCGGTAGCCGAGTCAGCGCCCCGAAGATCCGGGTACGTCCCGCAGCATCGTCAGCGCCTCCGCCAGCGTCGCCGGGGTGCGTACCCCGGGAGGCAGCAGCTCGGGCGGCCAGCCGGGACCGGCGGCGACCAGCAGCGGCGGCCGCCAGGGGCCGGCCCGTACGGCGGTGAGCTGGGCCGGGTCGCCGGTCGCCGAACGGTGCGACCAGACCACCACGGCCTGCGGGGCGGTCCGGTCCACGGCGTCGACCAGGGCGGTCACCGGCACCCGTGCGCCGAGCAGCCGGCAGTGCACGCCGACCTCGGCGAGCGCGGCGGCGAGCGCCTCCAGCGGCAGGCTGTGCTGCTCCTCGTCGGCGCAGGAGAGCAGGATCCGGGGTGCCGAGCCGCCGGCCGGCGGTCGGGGTACCGCCGCCAGCGCCTCCGACACGCAGCGGGACAGCAGGTGTTCCACCTCGATGAACGCCGCGCTGGCGGCGTGCCGTTCGCCGATGCCGACCAGCACCGGCCGGAGCATCCGCTCCCAGGTGGCGACCACGCCGCCGGCGTCGATCGCCGCGCCGATGCCTGCGCGCATCGCCAGCGGGTCGAGTCGCATCGCCGCCCGGGCCAGGCCCCGGGCCGCCGGACCGGCCCGACCGACCGCGATCGCCGTGCCTCCGCCGGCCCGCGCCGGCCCGTCCCGGACCGGCGCCTCCGCGGGTACGGCGCCCCGGCGCGCCCAGTCCGCCGCCTCGGCCGGGGCGATCCCCTCGGCGGTGAGCCGGCGCATCACGTCCAGTCGGTCCAGGTCCTCGACGCTGTACCGCCGGTGCTGACCCGGCACGTGCCGGGTCGGGCCCAGCCCGTACCGCTGGTGCCAGCTCCGCAGGGTGGTGACGGCGATGCCGAGCCGCCGCGCGACCGCTCCGGCGCTCAACCCGTCATCGGCCACCCGACCGCTCCGCCGGGTTGTCCTCCTGACCCGTGGGGGCCGGGACCTGCTCCCACCGGCCGCGGTTCTCCGCCCGGCGTGGTGGCCCGGACGAGGACGACGGTGGCCCGGACGGGGACGACGGTGCCGGGCCGGTCAGCCGGTTCAGCACCCCGGCCAGCCACGGGGCGTACGCCTCCGGGTCGGCGTCGAGCCCGGCCCGCAGCTCGTCGGGGTGTACCCAGCGCAGGTCGGCCACCTCGTCCGGGTCGGGCAGCACCGCCCGGTCGGCGTCGAAGTCGCCCCGGAGCACGTGGTCGTACTCGTACTCCACCCGGCCGGTGCCAGGATCCTCGGCCCGGTAGAGGTACACCCCGATCTCGGTCAGCGGCACCGCCTCGATGCCGAGTTCCTCGCGCAGCCGCCGGCCGGCGGCGGTGTCGAGCGCCTGGCCGGGCTCCGGGTGCCCACAGCAGCTGTTGGCCCAGCGCAGCGGGAACCTGGTCTTGGCGGCGGCCCGCTGCTGGAGCAGGATCCGGCCGGCCGGATCGACCAGCAGTACGGAGAAGGCCCGGTGCAACTGGCCGGGCGGCCGGTGCGCCTCGTCGACCGTACGGGCCCCGAGCGGGGTGCCGGCCTCGTCGACCAGCTCCACCAGGTGCCGCTCCCGGTCGGTCGGGCGGCCCCGCTCTCCGGCGTCGTCCCCCCGGTCGTTCCCGCCACGGCTCGCGGCATCGTCGCTCCGGGCTGCCCCGCCCTTCCGGCCGGCGTCGTCGCTCCGGCCCGGCGTGTCGCGGTCGGCTGTCATCTGCCACCTCCAGTCACCCGGGCGGCGGCGAGCTTCCCGGAGATCATCACCATAGGCACGCCCACCCCGGGTTGCGTGCCGGAACCGACGAACACCACGTTGGGCAGGCCGCGGTGCAGGTTGCCCGGCCGGAACGGACCGGTCTGCCACAGGTTGTGCGCGGCCGCGAACGGCGTACCGGCGGCCAACCCCGCGTCGGCCCAGTCGGCCGGGGTGACGATCCGGAGCACCTCGACGCTGCCGGCCAGCCCGACGTAGCCCCGGCGTTCCAGGGTGGCGAGCAGGTCGTCCGCGTACCGGCGGGGCAGCTCGCCGCGCCAGTCCAGCCCGGCACCCCGGTCGAGGTTGGGCACCGGGGCGAGCACGTAGTAGCCGTGTCGGCCGGCGGGCGCGACCGACGGGTCGGTCCGGCTCGGGTTGGTGACCAGCAGGGAGGGGTCCGACATCAGCTCGCCGCGCCGGATCACCTCGTCGAAGGTGCGCCGCCAGGCCCGGCCGAAGTGCATGTTGTGGTGGGCGATGCGCCGGTAGCCCTGCCCGGCGCCGACGTGCAGCACGACACAGGAGGGCGAGTAGCGCAGCCGCCGCGGTGGCGCACCGTCGGGCAGCAGGTCACGGTATGCCACCGGCAGGTCCGGGTTCAGCACCACCACGTCGGCGGGGACGAACTCGCCGTCGGCGGTGCGTACCCCGGTGGCCCGGCCGGCGGAGGTCTCCACCCGGTCGACCGTGCTGCCGTACCGGATCTGCACGCCGTGCTTCTCGGCCGCACCGGCCAGCGCCCGGGGGAGGGCGTGGATGCCGCCGCGCGGGAAGTAGACCCCGGCGACCGAGTCGAGATAGGAGATCACGGTGTAGATGGCGAGCGCGTCGTGCGGGGCGAGGCCGGCGTACATGGCCTGGAAGGAGAAGATCCGCCGGGTACGCGGGTCGGCGAAGAACTGGTCGACCTTGGTCTGCAACCGCCGGAACGCCCCGGCGGCCAGCAGCCGGAACAGGTTGGCGGTGAGCAGGTCGGTCGGGCGGTCCAGGTTGCGGTCGATGAAGTCGGCGCGTTCGAGCTGCCAGAGCCGGCGGGCGTAGTCGACGAACCGCAGATAGCCGTCGGCCTCCCGGGCACCGCAGACCCGGGCGATCTCCGCGGCCATCCGCGCGGTGTCGGTGACGACGTCCAGGGTGGACCCGTCCGGATAGTGCGCCCGGTACGCCGGGTCGAGCGGGACGAGGTCGAGCCAGTCGTCCAGTTCCTCGCCGACCGCCCCGAGCGCCTCCGCGATCAGGTCGGGCATGGTCAGCACGGTCGGTCCGGTGTCGAACTCGTACCCGTCGACGCTGAGCCGGCCGGCCCGCCCGCCCGGGACGGACTCGCGCTCCAGCACGGTCACCTGGCGTCCGGCGCCGGCCAGGTGCAGGGCGCAGGCGAGGCCGCCCAGGCCGGCGCCGACCACCACCACCCGGTCGGTCCGTCCACGTACGGTTCGCACCCGATCACCTCCTGGAACCGACCATCATCCTGGGTCCAAGGTCAGCAGGGCAGCACTCTTCTCGTTTTTGTACCTGAAAGATCCCTTGTTGACCCCTGGACGGGGCCGCGACCGGTACCTGGACAGGCCGCGAACCGCGCGCGCGAGAGCCGGTCGAGCGTACCCTGAAGCCCACGAGTTGCGTCGATTGATGCGTCGATTAGCCCCTGGAGGGTCGGTGGACACCAGTCTCGGCGGGTCCTATGAACGCTGCCGTGAGCTGCACAGACGGCACGGCCGGACCTACTATCTCGCGACCCGGCTGCTGCCCGCCTGGAAACGGCGGCACGTGCACGCGCTCTACGGCTTCACCCGGTACGCCGACGAGATCGTGGACCGGACCGAGGAACTCCCGACCCCGGCCCGGTCCGCTCGGCTCGCCGACTGGTCCGAGCGGTTCCTCGCCGGGCTGCGGGGCGAGCCGGTGACCGACCCGCTGCTGCCGGCCGTGCTGCACACCATCGCCGTCTTCGACCTCGACCGGGCGGACTTCGCCGCCTTCCTGCGCAGCATGGCGATGGACCTGACCGTGACCAGCTACCCCCGCTACGCCGACTTGCTCGACTACATGGCGGGCTCGGCCGCGGCGATCGGCACGATGATGCTGCCGATCCTGGGCAGCACCGACCCGGCCGCCGCCCGCGAGCCCGCCCGGCAACTCGGCTTCGCCTTCCAGCTCACCAACTTCATCCGGGACGTCGCCGAGGACCTGGGCCGGGGCCGGGTCTACCTGCCGGCCGAGGACCTGGCGAGATTCGGGGTCACCCCGGCCGACCTGGTCGCCGCCGCGCGGCGGGGGCGGGCCACCCCGCCGATCCGGCAACTGATCGAGTACGAGGTGAGCCGCGCCCGGGAGCACTACCTCGCCGCGGCACCCGGGGTGACCCTGCTCGCACCCGCCTCGCAGTCCTGCATCCGCACCGCCTACCTGCTCTACGGCGGCATCCTGGACGAGGTGGTCGCCGCCGGGTACGACGTCTTCGCCGGCCGGGCCGTCGTGCCGCGCCGGCGCCGGGCGGCGGTCGTCGCCCGGGCCCTGCTGACCCCGACCGGCACCCCGGTGGCGGTGCCAGGGGCGCCGACCGGAGTGCGGCGCGGGGCCGCCGAGCCGCTCACTATCCCTTGATGCTGCCGGTGGTCAGGCCGGACATGATGTTCCGCTGGAAGATCAGGAAGATCACCACGGTCGGGATCGCGGCGATCACCGAGGCGGCGATCACGACGTTCATCGGCGTACCGCCGGAGAAGGCGTAGATGCCGACGCTGACCGTGCGGGTCTCCGGGGACGGCATCACCAGCTTCGGCCAGAGGAAGTCCTTCCAGACCGCCGTCACCGCGAAGATGGAGACCACCCCGAGGATGGGGCGCGACATCGGCAGGATGATCGACCAGAGCGTGCGCAGCGGCGTCGCCCCGTCCATCACGGCCGCCGCCATCAGGTCCTCCGGGATCGAGTCGAAGAACCGCTTCAGCAGGAAGATGTTGAACGCGTTCGCGACCAGGGGCAGCCAGATCGCGAACGGCGAGTCCAGCAGGTTGATGTGCAGGATCGGCAGGTCGATCACGGTCACGTACTGCGGGACGATCAGGACCATCGCCGGGATCATCAGTGTCGCCAGCATCAGGCCGAGGATCGCGTTGCCGAAGACCGGTCGCAGCTTCGACAGCGAGTACGCCGCGGCGGTGTCCAGGACGAGCTGGAACAGCAGCGCCCCGGCCGCGTAGTAGAACGTGTTGAAGAGCAGCTTCGCCAGGTCGAGGTTGTTCCACGCGTCGGCGTAGTTCTGCGGCTGCGGATCCTGCGGGAAGAGCGTCGGCGGGGTCTGCGCGATCTCCTGTCCGGACTTGAGCGCGCCGGTGACCATCCAGTAGAGCGGACCGAGGAAGACCAGCGTGAACACCACCACGACGGTGGTGAGCAGCACCCAGTAGACGACCTTGCCGCGTCCCCGGCGGAGCTGGGCGGCGGAGATGAGGGTCCGGGTGCCGGAGTCCTGTGCCATTGGTTGCCCGTCCTAGTCCTGTTTCGCGGTCAGCCGCGCGTAGACGGCGGAGAAGCCGGCCAGCACCACGAGCATGATCACGCCGAGCGCCGCCGCGCCGTTGAGGTCGTTCTGGAAGAACCCGTGCTGGTAGATGAGGTACGCCACCGAGGTCGCCGAGTCCTCCGCGCCCGCGCCGTTGGCGAGGATCAGCGGTTCGATGAAGAGCTGCATCGTGGCGACGATCTGGAGCATCGCCAGCAGCAGCAGGATCAGCCGGGTCTGCGGGATGGTCACGTTGAGAATTCGCCGCCAGATCCCGGCACCGTCCAACTCGGCCGCCTCGTAGAGTTCGCCGGGGATGTTCTGCAACGCCGCCAGATAGATCAGCACCGCGCTGCCCATGTTCATCCAGGTCGAGGCGATCACCATCGCCGGCATCGTCATCTCCGGGGACTGCATCCACTCCGACGTCGGCAGGTGCAGCGCCTTGAGGATCGCGTTGAAGAGTCCGGCCTCGCTGGGGTCGTAGGCGTAGTACTTGAAGAGGAAGAGCGCCGAGGCCGGCGGCAGCATCACCGGCAGGTAGACCAGGATCCGCAGGTATCCCTTGGCGTGCCGGAACTCGTTGAGCAGGATCGCCACGAAGAACGGCACCGCGTACCCGAGGACGAGTGCCAGGACCGTGAAGTAGACGGTGTTCTTCCAGGCGGGCCAGAAGCTCGGGTCGTCGAGGATCCGCAGGTAGTTGTCCCAGCCCACCCAGGTGGTCTCGCCCCGCCGGGTGCGCTGGAAGCTCATCACGATGCCGCGGATCATCGGGTACCAGGAGAAGACGACGAAGCATGCCACCGCGCCGATCAGGAACGCGTGTCCGGTGAGGTTGTCCCGGACCTTCCGGCCGAGGCCGGTGCTGCGTCGTGGCCGTTCCGGGTACGGCCGCACGGCGCGACCCGGCCTGGTGGTACCCGGGGCGGTGGTGGTCGCCAAGGCAACTCCTGGAAAGTCGGTGACCCTACGATGCGGCGTGGACGCCGGTGGGGGCCGGTCGCGCCGGCCCCCACCCCAGCGGGATCAGCTCTCGGCGGCCAGGAGCTGGTTGACCTTGTCCTCGGCCGTCTTGAGCAGCGCGTCGACGTTCGCGTTCGGGTTCGTCAGCACCCCGGACATCGCGGCGTCGAGCACCGCGTAGATCGCCTGTGCGTTGCGCGGCTCACCCTTGATCGGTACCGGGTTCGTCTCGAAGATCGCGAAGTTCGCGGTGTCGAGGTTGGCGTTCGCCTTGCGCAGTTCGAGTTCCTGCTTCTGCGCCTCGCTGCCGTTGGCGAAGAGCAGCGGCTGCGGCAGTCCGACCGGGTAGTTCTGCGGCTTGGCCCGTACGTAGTCGAACTGGCCCTTGCCCGGCGTCAGCTTCTGGTACGCGATCCACTTCAGACCGGCCTTGACCTGCTCCGGGGTGAGGCCCTTCTTGAAGAAGTAGCCCTCGCCGCCGCCGAGCGTTCCCTTTGCCGGCCCGTCCTGGCCGGGCATCGGGGCCATCGCCCAGTCCTGGAACTTGCCCTGGAACTGGCTGACGATCGCCTGGGTGGAGTCCGGCGCACCGATGAACATGCCGACCTTGCCGGCGGCGGCGTTGGTCAGCAGGTCGCCCCACTGGAGCAGTTGGCGGGCGCCCATGCTGTCGTCGCCGTACCGCATGTCCTTGAGGTTCTGTAGGACCTGCCGGCCCATCGGGTTGTTGAAGTCGGCCTTCTTGCCGTCCGGGCTGAGGACCTGGCCGCCCTGGGAGTAGAGCAGGGCGGTGAAGTGCCAGCCTCCGGTGTTGCCGGCGCTGTATTCCGAGTAGCCGGCGATGCCGTTGCCGAGCGCCGAGATCTTCTTGGCGGCGGCCCGGACGTCGGCCCAGGTCTTGGGCGGGTTGTTCACGTCCAGTCCGGCCCGCTGGAACAGCACCTTGTTGTAGACCAGGCCCATCGAGTAGTTCTTCGCCGGTACGGCGTAGAGCTTGCCGCCGTCGGTGAAGACCTCCTTGAGTGCCGGGTCGACGCTGTCCCAGGTCGGCACGGTCTCCTTGTTGGCGTACTCGGTGATGTCCATCGCCTGGCCGGAGTCCAGCACCTGCGCCAGGTCGGTCATGTACCCGTAGAAGACGTCGGTCACGGTGCCGCCGGCGAGCCGGGCGGTGAAGTCCGGTGGGTTGTTGCACTGCTCGCCGACGCTCACGCTCTTGATGACGATGTCGGGGTTCTGCCGCTGGAACTCGGCGACATCGGCGTTCCAGTTCTGCAACAGCTCCTTCTGGGAGCCGACCGGCTGGCAGTCGACCGTGATGGTGACCTTGCCGCCGGCGTCGGAGTTGTCGTCGCTCTTCGTGGAGCATGCCGTGAGGCTGAGTCCCAGGCCGGCCACGAGCGCCAGCGCCGCGACCTTCCGGTACTGCGGTACGGACATCTGTCCATCCCTTCGGGAACGGGAGTCTCCATGACCTGTGCTGATCCGCGGGATCGTCACCGTGGCCGTGCCCTGCTGCTGGTCTGCACCCGCCATGTGACCGGCCCTGGAGCTGTATGGCATCGAGTGTGAGTGGGGTCACTGTAGCGAGACGAACTCATTTCAGCAAGATATCGATCGTGCTGTGAAAAGACACGACTTGATTACGGCAAATGAAGACAGCAGGTTGAGGTGTTGTCCGAAATCTTGCTGTTTCAGGGGACTGTTGCGAGAGGTGGGACCCGGACCGATCGGCGGCAGGCGGGGCCGGATCGCTTCGCGGTACGCACTCCGGAGCACCGGAGGACCCCGTGAACCCGACAGAACGCCGGCAGAACCAGGTCCAAAGAAGACAGACAGCGACCGGGACCAACAGGTCGGAACGGGAGCCGGGTGGGGACCGAGCTCCCGCCGAGGCTCCGGATCGCCCCGTCGGGGTCCCGACGGCGCAGCGGTGGCGGCACGACGCCGAGCAGGAACCGATCCGGGCGTACCGCGAGAAGGGTCGTCCCCCGGCCGAGCGCTCCGGCAGCGTGGCGGGTCGGCCCGGGCAGCCAGTCGGCCCGGGCAGCCGCAGCGTACGTCCCTACCCGGGTAGGACGGTGATCCGATCCACCTGGCTGACCGAGGGCGGATCGGGAAAGCTGGCGGGTATGGCTGAACAGGAGCGGACGCAGGTGGAGACCGACGAGATCGCGTCCACGGACGTGACGACGGACGTGGACGTGGTGGTGGTCGGGTTGGGCGTGGGCGGCGAGGAGGCGGCGAACCGGCTCGCCGCCGCCGGCCTCTCGGTCGTCGGCATCGAGCGCAACCTCGTCGGCGGCGAGTGTCCGTTCTGGGGATGCGTACCGAGCAAGATCATGATCCGGGCGGCGAACGCCCTGGCCGAGGCGCGCCGGGTCGACCACCTGGCCGGGCAGGCCCGGGTCGAGCCGGACTGGAGCATCGTGGCCAAGCGGATCCGCGAGGAGGCCACCGCCGGCTGGACCGACGACGCCGGGGTCGAGCGGTTCACCTCGAAGGGCGGCCGGTTCGTCCGGGGCTCCGGCCGGCTGGTCGGCCCCGGTCTGGTGCGGGTCGGCGACGAGACGTTCCGGGCCCGGGTCGGCGTCGTGCTGGGTACCGGCACCACCCCGGTGATCCCGCCGGTGCCGGGACTGGCCGGCACGCCGTACTGGACCAACCGGGAGGCGATGGAACTGGCCGAGCTGCCCGGATCGGTGGTGGTCCTCGGTGGCGGGGCGATCGGCGCGGAGGTGGCGCAGGTCCTCGCCCGGTTCGGCGTACGGGTCGGCATGGTGGAGGCCGGCGAGCGGGTGCTCGCGCAGGAGGAGCCGGAGTCGTCGGAGCGGGTCGCGGCGGCGCTGCGCGCGGACGGGGTGACGCTGCACACCGGGGCCCGGGCGGAGCGGGTGGAGCACGACGGCAGCGGCTTCACCGTGCATCTGGCCGACGGCGACCAACTCCGGGGCGAACGGCTGCTGGTGGCCACCGGCCGGCGGGCCGTACTCGACACGCTCGGCCTGGAGACCGTCGGGCTGGACCCGACGCGGCGGTTCGTGGAGACGGACGACCGGATGCGGGCCGGCGACGGGATCTGGGCGGTCGGTGACCTGACCGGGCACGGCGCCTTCACCCACGTGGCGATGTACCAGGCCGGGATCGCGATCGACGACATCCTGCGCCGGGCCGGCGTGCACGACGGGTCGGCCGGCGAGCGGCGGGCGGACTACCGGGCGCTGCCCCGGGTGACCTTCACCGATCCCGAGGTGGGTGCGGTCGGGCTGACCGAGCGACAGGCCCGGGACCGGGGGCTGGACGTCCGGACCAGCTTCACCCCGCTCTCCGAGTCCAGCCGTGGCTGGATCCATCAGGTTGGCGACGAGGGCTTCATCAAGCTGGTCGCCGACGCCGACCGGGGCGTACTGGTCGGCGCGACCTCGGCCGGTCCGGTCGGGGGCGAGGTGCTGAGCGCGCTGGCGGTGGCCGTGCACGCCGAGGTCCCGGTGAGCACGCTGGCCGGGATGATCTACGCCTATCCGACCTTCCACCGCGCGATCGAGACGGCGGTGCGCGGTTTGTTGCGGTAACGCGGTTTGTTGCGGCAGCCCGGCGAACTTCGGTTCGGTTTTTGCAACTGCCTGTCGTACTATCGCGGCCGTGACCAGAAGACTCACCGAGGTGGCCCGGAAGGCCGGGGTCAGCGAGGCCACGGTGAGCCGGGTGCTCAACGGCCGGGGCGGCGTCTCCGAGAGCACCCGGGTCGCCGTGCTGACCGCGCTGGACGTGCTCGGTTACGAGCGCCCCAGCAAGCTGCGTGGCGAGCGGGCCCGGTTGGTCGGGCTCGTCCTGCCCGAGTTGCAGAACCCGATCTTCCCGGCCCTGGCCGAGGTGGTCACCGGATCACTCGCCCAGCGGGGGCTCACCCCGGCGCTCTGTGCCCGCACCATCGGCGGAATCTCCGAGATGGACTACGTGGAGATGCTGCTGGACCACCAGGTCTCCGGGGTGATCTTCGCCGGTGGCTCGTACGCGCTGGCCGACGCCCCGCACGACCACTACCGGCGGCTCACCGACCGGGGCCTGCCGGTCGTACTGGTCAACGCCGGCGTCGACGAGCTGGGCTTCCCGTGCGTGTCGACCGACGACGCGGTGGCGGTCGAGCAGGCGTACGGGCACCTGCGGTCACTCGGCCACGAGCGGATCGGTCTGGTGCTGGGCCCGGCCGACCACGTGCCGTCGCGCCGGAAGCTCGCCGCGATGGCGAACGTCGCCGGCTGGGCCGACGACGAGGAGTGCGTCGAGCGGTCCAGCTTCTCCATGGAGGGGGCCCGGGTCGCGGCGAGCAAGTTGATCGAGCGCGGCGTGACCGGGATCATCTGCGCCAGTGACGTGATGGCGCTCGGCACCATCCGGGCCGCCCGCCGGCTGGGACGGTCGGTGCCGGCCGACATCTCGGTGGTCGGCTTCGACGACTCGGCGTTGATGACCTGCACCGACCCGCCGCTGACCACCGTCCGGCAGCCGATCGAGATGATGGGCCAGGCCGCGGTGGACCTGCTGGTGAACCAGATCGAGGGTGTCGGGGTGCTCACCGACGAGCTGCTCTTCGAGCCCGAACTGGTGGTACGCGGATCCACGGCGCCGGCGCCCGGACACTGACGGATCCGTTACCTGCACCGAGACCGTCACGCGGCCCGGTGCCCCGCACGTCGTCGGGCCCGCGGCGCGGCCGCCCGGCCGCGCCACCGCATCCCCCCGGGCCACGTCTCCGGCTGACCCGCCTCGACCGGCCCGCCTCGGCTGACCGGGCACTTTCGCGTCCCCGCGCAGGGGTTCCGTCGCGCCCCGGCGCCCTGCTCGGCACGGCTCCACCGCCCGCCGGAAGCCGGACGATCTAAGTCGTCATCTTTCAGAGTTCTGTCGCATTATTGCGGTGCCGCAATCGAGTTTGTATCGTCATCGGCACGAAACGAGGCACATCAGAGGTCCCATCACACTACGACCGCCCGGACCCAGCGTGCAGGTACCGGTGGACAGCTCACCGGACCGATCCAGAGAGCAGGTACTCGTGTCCACATCAGAGCGCCGCCGCCGGTGGTGGCGAGACGCGGTGATCTACCAGGTCTACCCGCGCAGCTTCGCCGACGACAACGGCGACGGCATCGGCGACATCGCCGGCATCCGGAAGCGGCTGGGCTACCTGTCCGGGCTGGGCGTCGACGCCATCTGGTTCGGTCCCTGGTATCCGTCGCCGATGGCCGACGCCGGCTACGACGTCTCCGACTTCCGGGCCGTCGAGCCGGTCTTCGGCACGCTTGCCGAGGTGGAGGAGCTGATCGCCGAGGCGCACGGTCAGGGACTGCGGATCATCGCCGACCTGGTGCCGAACCACTGCTCGGACCGGCATCCGTGGTTCCAGGCCGCGCTGGCCGGTGGTCCGGGTGCGCCGGAGCGGGAGCTGTTCTGGTTCCGTCCCGGCCGCGGCCCGGACGGCGACCAGCCGCCGACCGACTGGGTCGGCGAGTTCGGCGGCCAGACCTGGACCCGGACCACGAACCCGGACGGCACCCCGGGCGACTGGTACCTGCACCTCTTCGCCGCCGAGCAGCCCGACTTCAACTGGGACCATCCCCGGGTACGTGCCGAGTTCGAGGAGATCCTGCGGTTCTGGTTCGACCGGGGTGTGGACGGCATCCGGATCGACTCGGCGGCGCTGCTGCTCAAGGACGCCACCCTGCCCGAGGTGATGGAGGGGGCGCCGCATCCGTTCCACGACCTGGACGGGGTGCACGACATCTACCGGAGCTGGCGGCGGATCGCCGACAGCTACCCGGAGCCACGGGCACTGATCGGCGAGGTGTGGCTGCCGGACCGGCAGCGGTTCACCAACTACCTGCGCCCGGACGAGCTGCACACCGCGTTCAACTTCGACTTCCTCACCTGCGCCTGGGACGCGGCCAAACTGCGGGAGAGCATCGACGGCACGCTGGCCGAGCACGCCCCGATCGGTGCCCCGGCCACCTGGGTGCTCTCCAACCACGACGTGACCCGGGTGGTCACCCGGTACGGCCGGGCCGACACCACGTTCAGCTTCGCCAGCAAGCGCGAGGGGACGTACACCGACCTGGAACTGGGTACGGTGCGGGCCCGGGCCGCCGCGCTGCTCTCGCTCTCCCTGCCCGGCGCCGCGTACGTCTACCAGGGCGAGGAGCTGGGGCTCTGGGAGGTCGAGGACATCCCACCGGCGCTGCGGCAGGACCCGATGTATCCGCGCTCCGGATTCGTCGACCCCGGCCGGGACGGCTGCCGGGTGCCGCTGCCGTGGTCGGGTGACACGGCGCCGTTCGGGTTCAGCCCGGACGACGCGTCGACCTCGCCCTGGCTGCCGCAGCCGGCCGCCTGGAAGGACCAGACCGTGCAGGCGCAGACCGACGACCCGCACTCGATGCTGGAGCTGTACCGCGAGGCGATCCGGATCCGCCGGAGCCTGCCGGCCCTCGGCGACGGCACGCTGCGCTGGCTGCCGGCGCCGGACGGGGTACTGGCCTTCGCCCGTGACCCCGGCTTCGCCTGCGTGGTGAACCTCTCCGAGGCTCCGGTGGAGCTTCCGCCGCATCAGAGCCGCCTGCTGGCCAGCCGGCCGGTGGACGGTGATCTGCTGCCCTCCGACACCGCCGTCTGGCTGCGTACCGCCGACGCGAGTTGACGGTGCGCGGGCCGGCCGTGGCCACCGCCCGCGGTGGCGCTGGCACCGGTGAGTACGCCGACCTCACCGGTGTCGCGGTGGTGCACGCCGGCGGTGGGGACGCCGACCCCGCCGCCGGCGGGCTCACCGGCCCGGTCGCCCCGCCGGCCCTTCCCGGCCGCTGGGAGTTGCCCGGCGCTACTACGGTGGGCCGGAGCTGACCAGGGAGGATGGCCGGATGGGAAAGACGTACGACCGGATCGACGGCAGGCTCCGCAGCTTCATCGAGGCGCAGAAGGTCTTCTTCGTGGCGACCGCGCCGCTCGCCGCCGACGGGCACGTCAACCTCTCGCCCAAGGGGCTCGCCGGGTCGCTGGCGGTGCTCGACGACCAGACCGTGGCATATCTCGACTTCGGCGGCAGCGGGGCGGAGACCGTCGCGCACCTGCGGGAGAACGGGCGGATAACGCTCATGTGGTGCGCTTTCGACGGGCCGCCGAACATCGTCCGGGTGCACGGCCAGGGCGAGGCGGTGTTCCGGGACGACCCCCGGTGGGCGGAGCTGATCCGGCACTTCCCGGCGCAGGCCGGCGCGCCGGGTCTGCGGGCGATCGTGCTGGTCAGCGCGGGGCGGATCAGCGACAGTTGCGGCTACTCCGTCCCGTTCATGGACTATCGCGAGGAGCGGACGCTGCACGCCGACTACTTCGGCCGGAAGACCGACGAGGAGTTCGCCGCGTACTGCGAGCGGAAGGACCACGTCGGCAGCAGTCTAGACGGCCTGCCCGCGCTGCCGCTCCCGCTGCCGCCGCTGTCGGCCTGACCTGCCCCCCGGCCGGGCCTGACGCCGGCTGGGTCTCGCCGGCCGGGCCTCACGTCGGGCGGTACGACCCGTGCCGGCCCTCACCGGAGGTGAACCGGGCCACCCCCTCGGTGGCGTCGGTGGCGAGCGAGTTCATCCCGTACGCCAGCTCGGTGCGCATCGCCTCGTCCTCCGGGCGGCCGGCGGCGGCCAGCGTGGAGAGCCGGTCGTTGCGCAGGCAGGTCTGCGGGAAGCCGGCGATCTCGGCGGCCAGCGCCTCGGCCGCGGCCCGTGCCTCGCCCGGCTCGACAAGCCGGTTGACCAGCCCCATCTCGT
Source organism: Plantactinospora sp. KLBMP9567 (assembly GCF_033446045.1). Taxonomy (NCBI): domain Bacteria; kingdom Bacillati; phylum Actinomycetota; class Actinomycetes; order Micromonosporales; family Micromonosporaceae; genus Plantactinospora; species Plantactinospora sp. KLBMP9567. Next base: position 180,051 of record NZ_JAWQRR010000039.1, read on the forward strand.
ACGCCTCCGGCGCCGGCACCGGGCGGCCGGTGAGGATCAGGTCCATCGCCCGGCTCTGCCCGATCAGCCGGGCCAGCCGCACCGTCCCGCCGTCGATCAGCGGTACGCCCCAGCGGCGGCTGAACACCCCGAAGACCGCGTCGGACTCGGCGACCCGCAGGTCGCACCAGAGCGCCAGCTCCAGCCCGCCCGCGACGGCGTACCCCGAGACGGCGGCGATCACCGGCTTGCCGAGTCGCATCCGGGTGGGGCCCATCGGGCCGTCACCCTCCGGCTCGACCCGGTTGCCGCTGGGGGTGGTGATCGCCTTCAGATCGGCACCGGAGCAGAACGTGCCGCCCTCGCCCCAGAGCACCGCCACCGAGGCCCGCGTGTCGGCGTCGAAGCCCCGGAACGCGGCGGCCAACTCCCGCGCGGTCGGGCCGTCCACCGCGTTCCTGGTCTCCGGCCGGGACAGTACGACCGTCCGCACCGGACCGTTCTCCTCGACTCGTACGCCCACCGGACAAGGATGCCCGCACCGGACCCCGCTCCGCATCCCCCGATCTCGTCACCGGCTCCGGTCAGCCGGACCGGTCGGGCCGGCCGGTGATCGCGCCCAGCGAGGCGGCGACGACACCGCCGATGCCGAGCAGGTGCGGCCAGCCCAGCGTCTCGTGCAGCAGGGTGAGCCCGACCAGTGCCGCCACCGCCGGCTCCAGGCTGAGCAGTACCGCGAAGACCCGGGCCGGCATCCGGCGCAGCACCGCCATCTCGGCCGAGTACGGCAGCACCGAGGAGAGCAACGCGACCCCGAGCCCGAGCGTCATGGTCCACGGGTCGAACAGCGCCGCCCCGCTGCCGGCCACCCCGAACGGCAGTACGCAGACCGCCCCGACCGCCATCCCCAGGGCCAGCCCCCGACTCCCGCCCAGCCGGGTGCTGGCCGCCTTGCCGAGCACGACGTAACCGGCCCAGCCCAGCGCGACGAGCCGGCAGCAGAACCGAGGTGGGACTTACGAATCCGTAAGAGGGTCCTGCCCGGAAGCTCAGGCCATGGCCCGGCGGAAGTTGTACGGCTCAGCGGAGCTCCAGGAGCGCCTTGGCGTGTCCCGGGTCCGCGTCGTACAACTCACCAGCCGGCCGGACTTTCCGGAGCCCGTGGACCGCCTGGCCGGCGGTGCCGTCTGGTGGGCGGAGGACGTAGAGCGCTGGATCGAGGAACACCAGCCGCGGAAGGCCAGGGGAGCGGACGAACCCCACCGCCGGAGGACTGAGCGGCCCGCACAGACACGAAACGGCCCGCGCTCTGAGGAGCATACGACGGGTGCGGGCCGTTCTGTCTGCCGCTCAGGCCGCCGCGTCGGGGCGGCGTGTCATCGCCCGGTCAGCGTGTCGAAGCCGGCGGCGGCCAGTTCGGCCAGCTCGTCGAGGGCCTGCCGGGCCCGGGCCGCCGTGACCGGATCCCGCTCGGGCAGGCCGCTGGCGAGGAACTCGTCCTCGTCGAGCCGGAGCACCCGGCTCAGGTCGGCGGAAGCCCACAGGTCGAGATCGAGGTCGGGCACGACGACCAGGCCGTCCCGCACGGTCGCCGGCCGGGTCACGTCGCAGTACCAGCCCTTGAGCGCACCGGCGGCGTCGTGGACCTCCTTGACCGAGTACCACCGGTCCCGCCAGTAGTGCTCGGTCCAGACGTCACCCGGCTCGAACCGGACGAAGCCCATGTCCCGGACCTGGTCGCCGGCCCAGGGCGCCCGCACCACCAAGTGGGTGCCGTCGTCGGAGAGCACCGACGCGGGATAGCTCAGGTCCGGGCGGGGCGCCTTGACCAGGTGGATCGTCACCGGTTGGCCGACCGCCAGGATCTCCGCACCGTCCTGGTCGCTGCCGTCCCGGACCGTCATGCCGTACCGCCCCCCGCCGCTGGTGCCGTCGCGGCCGACGGTACCGGAGCTTCGGGCGGTGGATGCGGGGCCGGGTCAGCACCGGCGGGTGGTGCCACCGGTCAGGAGGGCGGCGAGAAGGGCCACTCCTCGAACGCCGCGCACCGGCCGTCCCCGGCGAAGGTCATGATCCAGAGATCGCGGAACTCCTCGCCGGTGCCGTACCGGACCTCGATCCGGGCCACCCCGACGTCGCCGTCCACCGCGACGACCTCGCTGGTCATCGCGAACTCCTCGTCCGGGCCCTCCCGCTCGGCCTCCCACATCTCGCCGATGTCCCGCAGGCCGACCACCGGCTCCCGGTACGGCCCCGGCAGGTAGCTCGCGTCGGGGGTGAAGAGCGCGGAGAGGGGCTCGGTGCCCGGCGTGCGCCAGGCCCGCTCGTAGCCGGCGATCCAGTCCTGCACCCGAGTCCGGTCCATGGTGGTCCACTGTGCCACCGGTAGCTGCCCGAGGCCCGCTCCTTTGCGGCTCCGTACCCGAAAGGCCCACCGCGGGCTCCGTACCCCCGGAAGACCCATCCCCGCGCGGCGGTCAGGCCGCCTGGCGGCCGGCGATCCGCTCGATCGGCCGCAGCGGCGGGCTGGCCGTCCCCGAGCCGGCGGCGATCCCGGCGAGCAGGTCCCGCAGCGCGTCCCGGGCGTCCCGCCGGGGCCGCCAGCCCAGCTCCCGTTCCGCCCGCGAGCAGTCCAGCAGCGGCACCGCCGCACCCATCTCCAGCCAGCCCTCGTCCACCGGCACCAGCCGGGTCCGCCAGGCGGCCCGGCTCAGCAGCCGGAGCAGGCCCAGCGGCAGCGGCGCCGCCCAGCCGCCCAGTTCCGCCGCGACCAGCGGCCCGTCGACCACCGGCTCGGCGGCGATGTTGAACGCGCCGGTCCGGTCGCTGTGCAACGCCCGCAGGTACGCCTCGGCGGCGTCGTCGGCGTGCACCACCTGGACCCGGAGCCGCCGGTGCCGGGGCACCACCGGCAGCCGGCCCGAGCGGAGCAGCGAGACCGGGGCGAACCGGCCGAGGAAGTACCGGGTGATCTCGGCTCCCGCGTCGTGCTGGAGGACCAGCGCGGTACGCAGCCGGGTGACCCGGAGCACCGGATAGTCCCGCTCGGCGTCGACGAGCATCGCCTCCACGGCCGCCTTGTCGACGCTGTAACCGGACCGCCCGACGCCGGTTACCGGCCAGTTCTCGTCGACCCGCCGGTCCTTCGGCCCCGGCGCGTACGTCCCGATCGAGGAGGCGTACACCAGCTTCGGTACGTCGGCCGCCAGCATCGCGTTGACGACGTGCCGGCTGCCGTTGATGTTGGTCTGGCGCAGCCGCGCCCGCTGGTGACTGGGCTGGATCTGCCAGGCCAGGTGCACCACGGCGTCTGTCCCGGCCAGCCGTTCGGCGAGCGGGTGCAGGCAGGCCGGGTCCCCGAGGTCGGCGGCGTGCCACCGTACCCCGTCGTAGGGCGGCCCGGCATCCGGGGCCGGGCAGCGCCGGGCGATGCCGATCACCTCGACGTCCGGCTCGCGGGCCAGCCGACGCAGCAACGCCGTACCGACGTTGCCGGTGGCTCCGGTGATGGCGATCCGCATGTCGGCCGGTCTACCCCGAGTGCTCCCCGGTAACCCGTCCGGGGGTATCCGGCTGATCCGCGAGTACGCGAGGTTTGTCCGGCCGCGCGGCGGGTAGTCCGGGTCGGTGCGAGCGATTCTGAGACTTGAGCAGGCGACCGGCCTGGACCGGACGGCGGAACGCATGCAGCGGATCGTCGCCGCGGCGATTCGGTCGCAGCGGCTGCGTGACCTCCTGCACGGGGTGCCGATAGGCCATCCGCTGCACCCGGCACTGGTCCAGGTGCCGATCGGCGCCTGGCTGAGTACGGCCGTGCTCGACCTGATGCCCCACCAGCGGCGGGCCGCGACCACCCTGGTGGCGATCGGCACGGCGGCCGCGGTGCCGACCGCGATCTCCGGGTGGAACGACTGGGCGTCGCTCTCCCGGGAGCAGCAGCGGGTCGGACTGGTGCACGCGCTCGCCAACGGCATGGCCATCGCGCTGTACGCCGGCTCGCTGGCCGCCCGACTGACCGGACGGCACGGCCTCGGCCGTACCCTCGGCTACCTCGGCATGGCCGCCGTGGGCAGCGGCGGGTTCCTCGGCGGGCACCTCGCCTACAAGCAGGCGGCGAGTGTCAACCAGGGGGTGCCGGACCTGCGCCGGATCGAGGACGGCTGGCACGCGGTGGCGGACATGTCCGCCCTGCCGCAGAACAAGCTGCTGACCCGCCGGATCGACGACATCGCGGTCGTCGTCTACCGGGACGGCGACGACGTCACGGTGATGCTGGAGCGGTGCGCCCACCAGAGCGGCCCGCTCGGCGCCGGCCAGGTCGTCCAGGAGAACGGGCGTACCTGCGTGAAGTGCCCCTGGCACGGCAGCACGTTCGAGTTGGACGGCGGCGAGGTGGTGCACGGCCCGGCCAGCAGCGACCAGCAGGTCCTGCCCACCCGGGTGGTCGGCGGCGTCCTACAGACCCGTCTTCCCTGAGGATCGCCAACACTCGATCGTTACGGTCTGCCCGGTTCGCATCCGCCAGATCTGCTCACTTGCCCATGTCGACGCGCCACCAGTCCTTCACGTCGGTCACTTCCCCGGACCAGAATTCCAGGAGGTCTCCCGGCGCGAGTCCGAGGGCTCGTTCGATCTCGCCGGGCGTGAGGTTGCGCAGGGAGTCGGAGAGCGACCGGGTCAGGTCGAGCCAGTAGCCACGCAGCGTGGATTCGCTCACGAACAGTTGCTTGGCGATCTGGGCGTAGGTCAGCCCGCGGGCCCGGCCGTGCAGGATCTGGCGCTGGCGCTCGCTGAGCAGGGTGATGCTGTCCCGCCGGACCAGCACCTCGAGTATCCCGACGACCGACTGAGGTATGGCGGTGCCACCGGCGGCGACGTTGAGGAGGAGTCGTTCGGCCCGGCGGGTCGGCAGCGCCTTGGAGACGACCCCGCTCGCACCCGCCGCGATGCACGCCGCAAGGACGAAACGTCGCTCCTCCTGGCTGTAGACGCAGACCCGGTAGCCGCGGTGCGTCAGCGCGCGGATCGCGGCGATGCCCTGCCGGACGTCGGGCTGCTGTTCGAGGTTCGCCAGGTGCAGGTCGAGCAGGACCGCATCCACCACGGGGCGGAGGCGCACCAACTCCTCCACGGTCGCGACCGCGGCGACAACGTTGAGACCCGGCATGAGCAGGCCGAACGACTCGCGTATCAGCGACGCGTCGTCGACGACCGCCACCGGGGGCCTCATGCCGCGTCCGTGCCGGCGTTGCGGTCCCGACCAACGGCTGCGGGCCGAGGGCCGGACGAGATCGTCACTGTCGTCCCTTCACCCACGGCAGACTCGATTTCGACGTCGAGCCCTCGCAGCCGTAGTTCGCCCACGACGACCTCGCGCAGCCCGACCCCGGCGGTCACCGACGCCGGGTCGAAGCCGACACCGTCGTCGCGCACGGTCAGCGTCCAGCTCCCATCCGTGCCCCGGTCGAGGTGGACCACGACTGCCTCTGCCCGGGCGTGCACGCGTACGTTGAGCAACAGGCTCTCGAGCGCGCGTTCGAGAGCCTCGGCCTGCGCGGCGGGGAGTTTCAGGTCGGCGCCGAGGTCGAGCAGGGCATCGACATTCAGCTCGGCGAACCGGTCGCACACCCGCTCGATCATTGCGGCGAGCACCACGGGGGCGTCGGAACCGGCCCCTCCGGCGGGTACGTCTCCGTCCGGGGCCCGGCCACGCAGGTAGGAGCGCATCCGCCGCAGCTCCGCCTCGGCCTGGTCGATGAGCCGGGAGCGCGACTCGTCGGTCCCCGGCTCCGTGAGCAGCCGCATGAGGGCCACCCCGTTGTGCATCATCACCTGGGCGCGTCGTTTCTCCTCGCGCCGCGCCAGCTCTGCCGCGCGAGCACGCGAGGCGTCAGCGTCGTGCGCGATGCGGCGCGTGTATCCGAAGAACATGCGGGCGACCAGCGCGTACACCACGTAGGTGAGGACATTGCCGACGGCGGTCGGGATCATGTCTGCCCCGACTTCGCCGCGGAGATACACCACATAGCAGACGATAACGCCGAGGAGGCCGCCCACCCAGTGGGTGCGGCCGCGGACACCGCCAGCCGTGATGATGATCGACAGCGCGTAGGCCGGCTGGAACGCGACCCAGGTACCCAAGCGTTCCCCCGACGCCAGCACCAGCGGCCCCAGCACGAGCAACAGGCAGGCCAGCGCGAAGTCCGCTGCCGAACCCGGCCCGCCCAGCGGGCGGCGGCGTACCAGCGTCACCACGCTCACCGCGACGGCCGCGCAGGCGGCGGCGAGCCAGCACGCGAGGTAGGCGACGCCATGCGGTGACGTCGCCACTCCGATGTGTACCGCCGGAATCATCTGCGCGACCGTGCCCAGCCGGACCCCCGCGATGAAGTACGAGAACGCCCGCTCGACGCCGGCCCTGGTCGTCGGCAGATCCGCGACCCGCCAGAGCCCGTTCCGTCTGCTCATAGTCCTCCCCGCGTGGCCGCCGGCCCGGGGGGACCGACGAAACCTTGCGGATTCGTTGGGTCACAGCGAACCCGCGAAACGCGATGATCAGCGTACTTCAGCCTACGGAGTTGGATATCACCAGTTTGTCCGAGGGGACGCAGTAGATGCGACGAGTCCTCGCCCTGCTGACCTCGCTGGGGGTCACCGCTGGCCTGACAGTGGTCGCCGGAGCCCCTGCCAGTGGCAACGACACCAAGAACAACGCGGCAACTTTCGTGAACGCGAGCGTGCGGGTGCGGGCCGTGCCGACGTCGGCGGGCACGTTCCGAGTGACCGGGACGGGCCGGTCCGCTCTGGCTCAGACCCCGAACGACGCGAGCGATTTCCAGTTCCACGGACGCTGACCGGGAACGGTCACTCGACGAACAGGCAGTTCCGGGCGACCAACCGAAAGGCAGGCGGAGACCGGACGGTGACGGCCGTCGGCAACGCACCGATGGGCTCGGTCGTGTGCCATTGGGGCCGGAACAGCGGGTACCGCTGCTCCAACGTCGCCGACGCCTGCCGGACGTTGAGCGGCCATCGGTACTGCGGTCTGGATGTCACCCGGGAGGATGTCTCGACGGGCGGTGACAGCGGCGGCCCGTGGTTCTTGGGGAACACCGCCCGGGGCGGCCACAGTGGCGCCTCGGAGGGCGTGGCCAGCTACTTCACCCGGATCAGTCGGGTGCGTGCCCGCCTCGACGCCACGGTACCGCAGACCTAGAGCTGAGCCGGTCAGTCAGGCGCTGCGGTGCTCCGGTAGCGAGGCCTGTCCTCCGAGACATCCTCGACACCGGGGCGCCGCTGTCCGCTCAGACCGTCCTGTCTGGCCCGTTCAGTCGCGGATCCGGTGCCGACCGTTGCCGAAGATGGGGCGGCGGCCCGAGCGGTTCCGGAGCCCGAAGACCGCACCCACCTGCGCGCCGACGATGCTGGCCACGGCGATCACCGCCGAGACGGCGAGCGGGCGGTTCAGCTCCTCCGCCGCGCCGGCCCGGGAGGCGGTGACCGCGTAGCTGGTGCCGTCGCCGTCACCGGCGGACCGCTGGGCGGGCGGCGGGTCGGCGGGCGGCTGCGGACCGGCCGGTGGTTGCGGCGCGTCCGGCTGCCCGGGCTTCGGCGCCGGATCCACGGGTACGGTCTCCGGCCAGCCGCCGGGCGGCGGCGGGGTCGCGACCAGGCCGGTGGCGTGCTGGCGTGCGCCCCGGTCCTCGGCGCTCGGGGGCAGGTGCAGCAGTTGGCCCGGCCGGATTCGGTCCGGATCGCGGATCTCGTTGAGCCGGGCCAGTTCCGGATAGCGGTCGAAGTCGCCGAGGTAGCGGCCGGCGATGTGGCCCAGGTAGTCACCCTTCTCCACCCGGTAGACCGGCTCGGGCTGCTCGGCCCGCTCTTCCGGCTCGCCGGCCAACCACTGCGGCGCGGGTCCCGCCGCCGGCTCCGACGCCAGCCAGTGCGGCGCCGGCCCCGAGGCCGGTCCCTCGCCGCTGACCGGCTGTCCCCCGTTCACCACCTGCCCCACACCGACCGGCTGCCCTGTGCTGCCCAACTGCCCTGCGGCGGCGGGCTGGGCCGCCGTTCCCGGCTGGGCCGCTGCCGCCGCCGTCGTCCCGAGCACCGTACTGGCGGCGGTGGCGGCCGGGCTGACCGCCAGGACCAGCGCCACCGAGCCGACCAGGGTGGCGGCCCAGCGTTGCTGGCGGCCGAGTCCGGGCAGCCGGATCGCCGGCCGGCGTAGCATCCGGGCCGGGATCTCGACGAGGACCGAGAGGGCGAAGGTGGCCCAGCCGGCCCAACCGACGACCGCCAGCGCCCGGAGGAAGAGCTGACCGTCGTCCCGGCTGGTCAGCGCGGTGCCGATCTCGTCCAACCCCGGCACGTGGTCCGGCAGCGGGTTGCCGGCCAGGGCCAGCAGCGCCAGGGGCGCCCCGACCAGCAGTCCGATCAGGACGATCAACGCCGCGAGCCCGGTGCAGAACTGGCCGGCGCGGCGGGCCGCCCGGGATGCAGGCATGACTATGCCCCCTATTCAGCGGTTCGTCGTGGTGAGGAGTGTCGCGGTGGCCGTACCGGGCACCGTGATGTTGTCGGCGAAACCGAACAGGTCGAGAAAGACCGTGTCGTAGTCGAGTTCGAGGTTGACCGTCAGCGTGGAGTTGTCTCCGGCGACCGCGAAGTCCACGTCCCAACGCTCGACGCCGTCCACGCTCGCGAGGTAGTTGCCGACGGCGGTCCTGGCCGCACTCTGGTCCAGCAGGGTGGTGCCGTCGAGGAGTAGCTGCCCCAGGTCGATCGCCTGGCCGCCGGCCCGAGCCGCCTCGGCCGCCAGGTTGTCGGCGCGCTGCATCGTGCGGAGCTGGCCGGCGCCGTCGTACGCCAGCCCGATGATCGTGAGTACCCCGATCAGCGCGACCGCGAGAAACAGGCTGACCCGCCCCGCGTCCGGCCCGATCGGGTGACCCGGCCCGACCGGGTGCCCGGCGGAGCAGCCCCGGGCGGTCACGAGGCGCCCCGGCCACGGTAGCGGTCCAGTGGTGACGCGAAGGTCGCCTCGACGGTGCTGTACGTCCGTACCCCCGGCAGCAGCGGCATCCGCAGGTCCCGGACGGAGACGTCGCAGGTGACCGTGACGACCACCGAGGCGTCGGTGCCGAGGCCGGTGACGTACACCTCGTCGAAGCCGGCCCGCTGGCCGTTGACCGTACCGGCGAAGTCCAACTCGGGCTCGTCCGAGCAGGCGAGCCCCTCCGCGTCGAGCCGGCTCCGCACCGCCGCCCGTGCCGCGTCCCGCCCCTCGCCCGAGGTACGCGAGATCGAGGCGGCCCGGGCGGCGTCGTGCGCGGCGGCATCGATCGCCTCGTGCGCGACGGCGGTCCGGCCGGCGACCCCGGCCAGCGCCACCAGGGCGAGAAAGGCCGGCGTGAGGATTGCGGTCTCCACCGATACCGAACCCCGGTCCCGGCCGCGCGCTCCGCGCGGCATGCCCGCGCCGGTCACGGCGCCTCCTCGTCGGTGAACCGCTCCACCGTGCCGAAGGCGGTCTCGCTGATCGGCGGCAGCGAGATCAGCGGCACCACCCGGAGCGGCTGCCCGGTGACGGTGGCGCTCACCTGCGTGTCGTCCGGCTCGGGGGCGGTCACCGTAACCTCCCAGCCGACCAGCCAGTCACCGGCCCGCTCCAGGAAGTCCTCGGCGCGCTGCTGGCCCACCCCCGGCTCCGCCTGGTAGGTGCGCTGCGCGCTCACCGCCGACTGGGCGGCGTTGAGCGCGGTGGCCCGGGCGATGAACCAGGAGGCGGCCTGGATCGAGGCGAGCAGCAAGATCAGGATGGCCGGCATCAGCACGGCCAGCTCGACCGGGTTGGCACCCCGATCCCGTTCCGCGCCGGCCATCCGGTCCACGGGGACGATCCGGCGCCACCGGGACCCGGCCGTCGTCGCCGGGAGCCGGTACCGGATGCTGCCGCGCGGTCGTGGCACGGATCAGTCCTGCGGCAGTCCAGCGGGGTCGCCGCCGGTGTCCGCCCCGCCGCCCGGCTCCGGAATGGCGTCCATCCAGTCCGCGACGCTGCGCGACACGGCGACGGTCACGGCCAGGGCCGCGGCCACCAGACCAAAGATGATCACCGCGGTCGGGACCGGGCTGTCACCTCGATCCCCCTCACCGGCACGGCGCAGCTCGGCGATCCGCACGACGAACGCAATGTGCAGGTAGTTGACGATCGACATTGCGGTCTCCCTTCAGTGCAACGGTGGGTCGGGGTCAGATGCGGGCCACGAACGGATAGAGGACGAAGCCGACGAGTACGAAGACCAGCAGCGCGCCCGGCACGTCCAACCGGCTGGTCACCGCCTCGGCCCGGGCCAGGTTGTCGGTCCGGATCTGGTCGCGCAGCGAGTCGGCCCGGCCCCGCAGCGAGTCGTGCACCTGTGCGCCCTCGGTGCCGGAGGACTGCATGATCGCCCCCACGTCACCGAGTTCCGGGATGCCGATCTTCTCGGCCAGTTCCCGTAGCTCGTCCCAGGGCGAGTGCATCTGGAGCTGGGCCAGTCGCAGCGCCTCCCGGATCCGCTCGAAGACCCAGCCGTCGCAGACCTCGGCCGCCCGCTCCAGCGCCTGCACCGGACCGTGCGCGGCCGACAGTTGCAGGGCGACCAGGTCGAGATAGGCGCAGACGGCCTGCCGGAACTCGCGCCGGGCCCGTTCCGCCTTCACCAGTACACTCCGGTGCGCCATCAGCACACAGAGCAGCGCGAAGCCGAGCGCGCCGACGGTCGGTACCACGAACGGCATCCGGATCCCGGCGAGGAAGAGGATCGCGGTCGACACCGCCGGAGTCGCCAGCCCGATCAGGCCGGAGAGCAGCAGCGACAGCGTGTACTGCTCGGGCGACTGCCCGATCAGCGCGAGCTGCCGATGCGGTGGACGCAGCCAGCGGGCCGCCCCGGCGAGCCAGTCGAGGTCGCGGTGGGAAGCGCGGCCCGGCCGGCTCAGCCCGGCCGGCTGGTGCAGCCGGCGCAGCGCCGGACCGAGCGCCGGAGCCGCCGGTAACGCCTCCCGGACCAGCAGGAACAGTCCCATCCCGACTGCGGCACCGCCGAGTACCCCGAACGTCAGGTGCCAGTTGAGGATCATTGGAGCGCCTCCTCGCGGTTCGGCGGGGCGAGGAACCGGGCCGGCCGGGGCGGCAGGCTCATCGTCCGTACCCAGGCCAACAGGGCGACGAACGCGGCACCGAGCAGCACCATCACCAACTGCCCGTCCGGGGTGCCGTACGGCTCCATGTAGTCCGGGTTCACCAGCCCGTACGCCAGAACCAGCAGCGTCATCCCGGTCAGGAAGCGCACCGCGAACCGGGGTTGCGCCCGCTTCGCCTCCACCTCCCGCCGGGTGACGACCTCGGCCGCCGCCGCCGAGGCGATCGCCCCGAGTACGTCACCGAGCCGCTCGCCCCGGTCGGTCAGGTGCAGGATCAGCGCGGCCACCACCTGGTCGCAGACCGGGTCACCGATCTCCTCGGCGAACGCCAGCAGTGCGGCCCGCCCCTGCCAGCCGGCCGCCAGCCTGGCGGCGAGCAGGCGTACCTCCTCGTCGATCTGGTCAGGTGCGGTCGCGACCGTACCGATGATCGCCTGCTGGAGGCCCTGGCCGGTGCCGGAGACGTCCTTCAGCCGGCGGGTCCACTCGCCGATCGCCTCGATCCGGTTGATCGCCCGGCGCTCGGCCCGCCCGGTGCCGAGCAGCCACGGCACGCCGGGCACCGCGACGGCGACCAGCAGGCCGACGACCGGCAGCCCGGTGAGCAGGAACGCCACCGCCCCGGCCAGGGTCGCCCCGACCAGCAGCGTCTGGTGCGCCCGCCGTTCCCGGGCACTCGTCCCGTTGCCGAGCCAGAGCTGGTGCAGCACAGAGTCGCGGCGTGGTCCCGCCGGTCGCTTTGTACCGACCAGCGCGGCGACCACCAGCACCAGCCCGGTCGCGCAGGCGATCCCGGAGAGTACGGCGATCAGCTCGATGTTCGACGGCAGCGTCACCACGGCACCCCCGGACCCGCCGGGCAACCCACGGCAGGCCCGGCCCCCGCGCCCCGCGCACCCACGCTGGGGCAGACCAGAAGCCTCATGCCGGCCGTCCGAGCCGACTGTGCCGAGGCCGCCGCCACGCGCCCGTACCCGCCTCGATGTAGCGGGTCAGCAGCCGCGCGTCGTACCCGACCCGGAGCAACTGGTCGCGGACCCGTTCCGGCAGATGGCGGGGGACCGCCCGGCCGTCCGGCCCCGGCCCGAAGACGGTCGTCGTGGTGATCCGGTTGCCCTCGCCGACCCCGATGACCTCCTCGACGTGCGAGACGAACCGGTGCTTGCGGCCACCGATGGCGGTCTCGTCCTCGATGGTGACGTAGACGATCAGATCGAGCGCGTTGCCGGCCATCCGGCGGGCCTGCTCGACGGTCATCTCCCGGCCGTGCGACAGCGCCAGCTCGATGATCCGCTCGCTGACCCCGGCCGGGGTACGGGCGTGGATGGTGCACATCGAACCCCGGCTGGTGGTCATCGCCTGGAGCATCGGCACGATCTCCCGGGACCGGACCTCCCCGACGATGATCCGGAGTACCCCCATCCGCAGCGCCACCGGAATCAGGTCGGCGATGGTCACCTCGCCGGCCGGTCGGCCGTCCGGCCCCCGGTCGCCGTGCCCCTCCCGGGACTCGAAGCTCATCACCGCCCGGTGCTTGCGTCCCCGCCGGGCGGGCAGCAGCTCCCGGCTCTCCTCCAGCAGCACGTAAGGCTCGTCGGCCGGGATCTCGTCCATCAGCCCCCGGACCACCGTGGTCTTGCCCGCCCCGGCCAGCCCGGCGACCATGATGTTCAGCCCGGCCCGCATCGCCGCCCGGAGGAAGTCCCGGATCAGCACGTCGAGCATCTCGTCCAGGTCGGCCCGGCCGCCGGAGATCTCGTCGAGGGTCACCTCGATGGTGTTGTGCTTGCGGATCACCGCGTACGGGCGGTGGCTGACCAGGAAGACCGCCGCCAGCCGGCTGCCGTCCGGCAGTTGCAGGTCCAGGGTCGGCTTCGACGTGGAGAGCGACCGCTCGGTGGCCCCGGCCCGTCGCGCCGCCGCCTGGAGGATCTCCACCATCTCCTCGTCGCTGTCGGCGATCGGCTCGGCCCAGTCAACGCCACCGCCGCGTCGGGTGATCCGCACCGAGTCACAGCCGAGGATGTGCACCTCTTCGATCGAGTTGTCGACCAGCAGGGTCTGCAACCGGCCCAACCCGACCAGTTCCGCGTTGACCTGGTCGAGCAGCATCCGTTCCTCGGCCGCCGACATCGGGGTACCGGCCCGGCGGGTGGAGTCGGCGTACTCGGCGACCACCGCCACGGCGAGCCGGGCCCGCTCGACGTCCTCCTCCGCGGTGCTGAACTCCCGGCCGCGCTGCCAGAGGGTCAACCGTTCGCTCAGTTCGCGCCGGAGTTCCCGAACCACCGCGAAGTCGACCCGGGGCCGGGGCGGGGCGGGCGGCGTCACCGGCTGCGGCACCACCGCGTACGGCGGCACCTCGCCACCGCTCGGCAGCGGTACGGGCCGGTGCCCGTTGTGCGGGACAACCTGCCAGATCGGAGCGGTGGAGGCGGAATTCGGGTCGTGGGGACGCGGGTCGGAGTAGACCGGCTCAAACCGCACCTGGCACCCCCTCGATCGCGGCCGGCCAGCCGAGCCGGGCCCGGCGCCGGTCGAGGACCGCCCGGACCGGCACCTCCAGCGCGCTGGCCGCCCGCATCAGCGGCCGGTTGGCGCGTACGGTCCCGCCGTGGCTGAGCACCTCGGCGGTACGCGGGTCGTCCGGCAACTGCGCGATGACCGGCAGCCGGAGCGCCTTGCCCACCTTGCTGCGGCCGTGCTCGCCGCCGATCAGCAGCAGTCGCAGCGTGTCGGCCGGTACCCGGTGTTCGGCGAAGTCCCGCTCGATCGCCCGGATGGTGGCCTGGGTGCTGGACAGGTGCGGCAGCCGGGCGGTGGTGACGACCAGCACGAGATCGGCGGCCCGGAGCAGCGGCCACGGTGGCCCGGCCACCTGGAGCCGTCCGCAGTCGACCAGCACGTCGTACGCCGGGCGGCCCTTGGCCAACCCGGTGAAGAAGTCGGCGAACCGCTGCCAGAGCGGTACGACGCTGCCGGCCTGCGCCGGGTCGACCACGCCGGGCAGCAGCAGCCGTTCCCGCCTGGGCGCGTCGAGGTCGACGAGCTGCGACCAGAACGCCACTTCCAGGTTGCCGTCCCGCAACTCGCCGACGGCCAGCTCGCCGATGCCCCGGGGCCCGGGCAGCGCCCCGCCGAGATAGCCGGCCAGCACCGATCCGCCGGAGGGGTCGCACTCGGCCAGCACCACCCGGTGGTGCCAGGTGAGCGTGCAGGCGAGCGCGGTGGTGGTGACCCCGGGGGATCCCTTGGCCGAGACGAGGGCGACGATGGCCACGGTCAGGCTGCCGCGTTCAGTACGACCGCGATCCGGTCGCTGGTGGCCAACGCCACCACCGCCGGGACGTCCTTGGCCGCGAGCGCGAGGTAGAGGACCACCGAGTTGCTGGCCGGGGCGGCCATGTCGATGACGGTGGCCTGGAACCGGGTGGCCGGCGCGGCGGCCCGGGCATCGCCGCCGGCCGTGCTGAACAGCAGCACCTTGTCGCCGGGACGGAGCCGCTTCGCGGGTACCTCGCTGGGGCGCAGCCCGACCGAGATCTGCTGCTGCCCGGGGCCGAGCAGCGGCTTGTCGGTGAGTTGCGCCATGGTCAGCAGGGTGCCGGGGGTCAGTGTCACGGTGGCCCGCTTGCCGAGTACCTCGTCGATCCGGTCGGCGGCCACCGGTTCGAGGCCCTGGCCGCCGGCCACCTGTACCGCCACCAGGTCGTCGGCGGTGAGCGCGGTGCCGACCGGTACGGCCCGGGCGACCGCGAGATAGCTGCCGGTGGCGCGTACGGAGGTGATCGCGAACGCGGATCCGAGCCCGCCGAGCGCGATCAGCAGCACGGCGAGGCCGAGCAGCCCGGGGCGCATCCGGCGCTGCCGGACGATCCGGGGCGGGGTGATCGGCGCGTCGATCGGCGCCCCTGTGGTCGGAGTGGTCACCACGGTCACCTCGTTACCACCTGAAGTTCGTCGATCCGGATCGAGGTCGTGGCGTCGCGGCTGGTGGCGAGGGCGTCCTGGTCGCCTTCGCCGGTGCTGCTGCCCCACGGCACCGTCCAGTGCTTGACCGCGGTGATCTCGTACCGCCCACCCTGTTTGGTGCTGCTCGCCCGCGGATAGCCGGGGTACGCGCACGCCTCGCGGGGTGGCTGGCGCGGGTCGTGGGTGCCGGCCTTGAACGGGATGCCCGCCGAGGTGCACTCCAGCGTCTCGCCGTTGCCCATCCGCCAGACGATCTTCGTCGGAATCGCCTCGATCCAGACCGTCACGTCGCCCTCGACGTCCGTTCTCTGCTCGGGTTCCCAACTCGACGCGTCGTAGAGCCACACCGGCACGCCGACCAGCCCGGGCGCACCGCTCGGCGCGGTCCGGATCTCCGGCGGGTCCAGCGTCAGGTTGGCGAAGAGGTCCAGGGCCATCTGCTGGGGGTCCGGCGGTGCGAACCCGGCCGGCGGGTCGGTCAGATGAACTATCTGGGAACTCCCCGCCGCGCTACAGGTCCGCAGGTACGCGGTCTTCCCCGGCTCGACGTTCGCCAGCGGCTCGGCCCGCTTGTAGTAGCAGTCGTCGGCGCTGTTGAACCAGCCGAGCACGTCGTCGTAGCAGGGCACCACCGTGCCGTCGTCCTTCTCGCAGACCCGGTCCCCGCCGCCGGAGCCGCCGCCGTCACCGGAGCCCGAACCGCCGCCGTCGTCGTCGCCCGGCTCGCCGGGCAGCTGCTCCCAGACGTTGCAGTTGCCCTGCCCCGGCGGGCACTCCGCGACCGGGTCGGCTCCGACGGGACCACCGGGCACCACCAGCGCGACGGCCAGCACCAGCCCGGTCACGGCACCGGTCGCCAACGCCCGCCGGGTCAGCACGGCTGGTCCTCGTGCGACGCGCCGACGTTGATCAGCCAGCGGCCGTCGGGATAGCGGGTGGCGGTCGCGGTGGCGAGGTGCCGGCCGCTGGCCGAACCGGGGACCACCTTCTTGTCCTTCTTGTAGACCAGGCGGTAGCCGGTGGCGTCGATGCAGTCCTGGATCGAGACGGTGGCCGGGTCGGAGTCGAGGTCGACCGCGGTGACCGTCGGATTGGAGACGAGCTTTCCGGTACGCATCGCGCCGTGCTCCTTCGCGTCGCGAATGGTGAGCCTGACCCGGGTCAAGAGTGGATCGGCGAGATATTTCCGCAGTTGCGGATCAAGCGGATCGCCGGTCTGCTCCGCTTTGCGGACGGCGGCCAGATAGCCGGCATAGGCGGCGAGGGCGGATTTCTCCGCCTCGGCGGCCCGGGCGTCGGCGCTGGCGGCCGGCTCGGGTCCGGTGTCGCGTGGCGCCGCGCCGCCCGGCCGGTTGCCGCAGCCGGTGCCGACGACGAGCAGCGCCACCGCGAGCAGGGCGCTCCAGAGGTACGCCGGTTGCCGCGTTCGCAACGGTGCCTCCTCCTGCTGCGCCGCTGACCGCCCACCTGAGCGGAGTTGACCGGGTTACTTCCGCCGATCCGACCTGTCGGCTGGTGACGTGGGCACGGCCGCTCCGCCCCGAAGGCCCTCGACCGGGCCCGGCGCCGCTGCATCCACATTCGGGTGAGTCGATCTAGATTCTGGGTGTGGTATTGCCAATCGATCTTTTTGTTGCCTGTTGGTCGACGGTTGCGCGCCGTCCAGATGGCGAGCATAGGCTCACCGCCGACGATGCAACAGGGGCTATTTGAGAGAATACGTACGGTTACGATCTCTGTTGGTGACCGCCGTCTCGATCATAAGATGCCGATCGATGGTGCACATTTGATCAATAGTTGGCGGGCGGGATGGAGCCGCCGCCCCTTCCGTTCCGATTGTGCCGGCCCAGTGGAGCGAAATGCCATGGATGACGATGATCTGACAGCTTCCGTACCGGGGATTCCGGGTGGCCGTGCCGGGGCCGCCGGGCCGCCGCCACGGCGCGATCCGGCCGCCGCCCGCTCGGTGGGTGCCCACTCGCCGGACCAGGGAAGATCCGAAGATTGCGATCATGGAGTTACTCTGCGTACCCAGAGTCGGTCCGGATCCCGCTGGCCGGCCCAGGGCCTCGCGCTGCTCTGTGTCGCCCCGGCGCTGCGCTGGCTCGTCGCCGCCGAGTCGGTGCCGTACGGCCAGCCACGCCGGTCCGGCTGCGACCACTGTGGTACCCCGATCGGCCTGGCCGGTCCGCTGCGCCCGCTCACCCCGTCGGCCCGCTGCGCCGGCTGCGGCGGCAGGGTCGGCGCGGCACCGTTGGCCGTCGAGACCGCCCTGCTCCTCGCGGTGGTCGCGGTGGTCGCGGCGGCCCGGTCGCCGATCGAGTCGATCGCGTTCGGCTGGTGGGCGGCGTGCGCCGTGCCGCTGCTCTTCGTCGACGTCGCCGTACACCGGCTGCCGGACCGGCTCAGCTACGCCGCCGCGGCCGGCACCCTGGGCCTGCTCGGCGCGGCGGCCCTGGTCGCCGGCGACCCGTCGGCCTGGTGGCGGGCCGTACTGGCCGGGCTCGGGGCGGCCCTTTTCCTTGCCGGCACCACCCTGCTGCTCGGCCGCCGGGGCTTCGGGCTCGGCGACGCCAAGCTGGCGCTGAGCGCTGTCGCGGTACTCGGCTGGCTCGGCTGGCCGGCGGTGGTGCTCGGCGCGCTGCTCACCTTCGGCGCCTCGGCGCTGTGCGGGCTGGCCCTGCTCGCCACCCGCCGGATCGGCTGGGGCGGTCACCTTCCGTTCGGCCCGTTCCTGGTCCTCGGCACCCTGAGCACCCTGGCTCTGAGCTGACTCGGCCGTGCGGGTCGACCCGGCCCGCCCGGTCAGCCCGTCGAGCGGGCGGCCGACCGGCCGGCCCGGTAGGCGCGCATCTTGGCCCGGCTGCCGCAGATGCTCATCGTGCACCAGCGGCCCCGGCCGGCCGGGCTGTGGTCGTAGTACACCCACTGGCAGCGGTGTGCCGCGCAGGCTTTCAGCCGCGACCAGGTGCCGGCGGTGGCGGCGTTCAGGATCGCGGCCGCCACGCCGGCGATGAGCGCCGCCGACCCGCCGAGCCCGGCCACCGGGACCGCCCGCGCCGCGCCGGTGCCGTCGATGGTGAGTAGCAGCGGGGACGTGGCGAGGGTGTAGCGCAGCGCGGCGGCGGACGCGGCCGGCACCTCGCTGCCGGCGTGCCCCCGGCAGGCGTCCCGCAACGCCTCCCGGAACCGCCTCGTCTCGGTCACGTCGGAGTCGGTGAAGCTGAGTCCGGTCGTGCCGTGCGCGGCGGCGAAGGCGGTGAGTTCGGCGATCGTACGCAGCCGGTCGCGGCCCGCCTCGATATCGACGGTGTTCAACAGATCCTGCACCAGTGCCAGCGGTCCGGGTGCGGGGGCACGGTCACCGGGCTGCCTCATGGCGCCACCGTACGCATCCGGCGCCAGATACGGAAACGCCTGTCGATATGTTTCGCGCCGTCGAATCCGGGGCGACTCCTTCGGCCGTTATCGCGTGGCGCAGTCGGCGGGCAGTGGACCGAGGGTGTCCACGCCCTCAGGGGCCGCGTCGTCGCAGCTCAACGTCGTACGCAACCGGTCGATCCGGCAGCGTACGGCGTCCAGCAGTCGGACCGACTCGGCCACCCGGTCCCGCTCGGTGGGGCTGGCCCGGACCAGCAGTTCGGCCACCTGCCGGTGCTGCCCGTCGAGAAAGGCGTCCACCGAGTCGAGTGCCGCCGGGTCCCGCCGCCGGACGGCCGAGGTGGTGAGCAGCCGACTGCCCTGCCGGATGTCGTCGTCCACGCCGTCCAGCAGGGCGCCGAGGTCCTCCCCGGTGTCGCGGTGGGCGCTCGCCTCGTCCAGCCGGGAACGCGCGATTCCGAGGAGCAGCCGGCCCCGGTTCGGCTCCGAGGCGGCCGGCTCCGGTTGGACCGGTGCGACGGAGCGGTCCAGCGCGTACGCCGGGCGGGCCGGGCGGGTGCCTCCGTCGCCGGCCGCAAGCGCGGAGACGGCGATCGTGACGACGCCGAGGCCGGCCACGACCGTGTCCCGGCCCCGGGCCCGTCTCCACCGCCGGTCGCGGCGGCCCTCGGCGTTCCGCCCGACCCGCCTCGTCCCGACGACCCGGGACCCGCTCCGTACCGCACCGCCGGGCGTACCCGGTGCGGCGCCGTCGGCTCCGGCCGTCGTGACCGCCGCTTCGCCGACGATCGCCAGCAGCATGCTCCGCAGCCGGGCGTCCGAGTCCGGCGTGAGCAGTGAACCCTGGTCAACCTTCTCCTGCGGTCCGCCGTGGCCGCAGGTGGGAGTCGGGGGTTCGGGTGGAGAGGGGTTCGGCGGTGGCGGGCAGCCGATCGGGTGCTCTGGGCGCGGCGCACCATCGCCGCTGGACCGCGTGGTCGGGATGGCCTGGAGCTGGAGCCCGAGCACGATGAGCCGGTCGGCACCGTGTACGACGCCCCGGCCGGCGGCCGACCCGCTGTCCTCGTCGTCTCCCCGGAAGAGATCGGGCGGGCTGGGGCGGAGCAGCTTGCCCAGCAGGTACCGGGCCCGGTGCACCCGCCGCCGCGTCACGTCCGGCCAGGGCGGTGGCGGGCCGGGCGGCAGCAGCCGGGTGAGCGCGCGGACGGCGCGGTGCTGTACGGCCCGGACCCGGCTCTCGGTCTGCCCCATCGCCCGCGCGGTCTCCGCCACCGAGAGAGCCTGGAGGAACCGGAGGACGAGGCAGTCCCGCTGCTCGGCGTCGAGTCGCCGGACCGCGGCCAGCAGGGGACCGTTCACCAGCTCCGCGCCGCCGTCCCGGGCCGGGTGGTCCGGGTCGTCGACCGGCGGCAGCGGCCGTTCGCCCGCAGGGTGGTCGGCCAACACCTGCCGGGCGGTGCCGATCAGCAAGGCGCCCAGCTCGCGGTCGGGACCGGTGAAGGTGTCGATCCGGTGCAGCACCCGGCGTACGGCGGTCGAGGTCAGCTCGTCGGCGAGCCGCCGGTCGCCGACCCGGTAGTAGACGAACCGGAAGACGGTGTCCAGATACCGGTCGACGACCAGGTGGTACGCCTTCGGCACGCCCACCCGGGCCGGGTCGGGCGGGGGCACCGGTGGCCGGTCCGGGGCGACGGCGACCGGCCGGGCGGCGACCGGGCGCGGGGCGGCGGGGCTCGCCGCGCGCAGGTCGGCGTACCGGTCCTCGGCGGTGGCGAGTTTCTCGCGCAGCCGTACGGCCTCCGGATGGGTCGCGGGCAGCCGGGCGGTCAGGTGCTGGCCGGCCAGCTCCATCACCTCGATTGCCGACTCCACCAGGTCGAGCCGTCGGCGCCGCATCGCCAGCGCGAACTGGGTCTCGGCGAGGTCCCGCAACTCCTCGGCGGTACGCGGCGGATCGGTGGTGGACCGCTCGATCGCCTGGATGGCGCTGGCTTCCGCGCTGGCCAGCAGGTCGGCCGGCCACTCCGCCGGGTGCTCGGTGCTGATCGCGGCGGTCAGCGCGACGGTCGCGTGCCGGGCGGCCCGGCCGGACTCGCCGGTCTCCAGGCAGAGGACGGCCAGGTTGGCGTGGAGTTTCGCGCTGGTCACCGAGAGCCGGTCGGTGGTGCGCAGGGCCAGGTCGAGCAGGAGCGCCGCCCGGTCCCGGTCGCCCCGGGCCGCCGCCAGGATCGCCCGGACGTTCTCGGTGGCCAGCCAGGCGTCGCTGCCCCGGGTGGTCCGCCAGGCCGCCCAGTCGAGCAGCCGCCCGGCCTCGGTGTGCAGGCCGAGCCGGGTGAGCAGCATCGCGAGCCGGTGCACGGCACCCGGGTTCCGCTTCGCGTCGAAGGCGGCCAGCGAGATCACCGTCGGCCGGAGCAGGTCGAGCCCGGCCCGTCCCCGGTTCGGCCGCCGCAACGCCGCCTCGGCCTCCGCGATGGCCCGGGGCAGCAGGTCGTCGAGTACGAGTTCGTCAGGTGCGGATTCGGTCACGGTTGCTCCTGGCGATCCAGTACCGGAGGGTCCGGTCCAGGACCTTGTGCAGAAAACGGCGGGCCTTCCGGCGTCCCAGCAGGCCCCGGCTGATCATGCGGTCGAGTTGGTCGCCCATCACGTTGAGTTCCCGGAGCTCCTGGGTCAGCGCGACCGGTTCGGCGTCGGACGCCCGTTGCAGCGCCCGGGTGTTCTCCTGGGCCAGTCGCCGGGCGTCGGCGAGGACGTCGAGTTCGGCGAGGGCGTACTCGGCCTGCACCGCGATCAGCACGTTGGTGGCGTCTCCGGAACGGTTCCACTTCGGTGCCTGCTCGACGAGCATGCCGAGTACGACCGGCGGGCCGGGCTCGTCGGACGGGCGCGGTACCCGCTCGACCGGACCGCCGCTGTAGCCGTGATAGTCGCCGAGTTCCTGCTCGACCTTGAGTTCGAGGGCGGCGATCTCACCGCCGCCGGCGCACCGGTGCCGAAGGTCGGCGTTGAGCACCGAGCCCGTCAACCGGTGCGGGCTGGCCTCGGGTCGGGCCGGTGCCACCCATCCGTCGTTGTCCGTGGCCCTGGCCAGGACCGGCCGGACCACCTCCCGGGGCGGCGTGCCGGTGACGCAGATCAGGCCGAGGTCGTCCCGCTCGGCGATCCGCACCACCCGCCCGTCGACCGTTTCGCTGCCGGCCAGGGTCATCCGGACCGGCTCGTCCTCGGCCAGCCTGGAGAGGCAGTGCCCGGCGGTGATCACCCAGTGGCTGCTGACCAGGAACCCGACGGTGTATCCCGGTGGTGCGTCGGGCTTGTCGCGCGGGCGGATCCTGACCAGGTACGAGTTCCGCGACTCCACGACGGCTCAGGTGCGTTCGATGGTCAGGGTGACCTCGAACGAGACCTCCGCCGACGCGCGCGTGACCACGACACCGCCGCTGGTGGCGAGGCTGAGCCCGAAGGTCGAGGTCACGCTCGACACCCGGAATCCGGTGTCGTCGGGTTCGGTGTCCACCGACTCGCGCAGCATCCGGGAGATGTCCCGGACGGCGGTGCCGATCTCGTCGGCGCGCTCCTGTAGCAGGGTCGTGAGCCGGCGACTCGGCCCGATCTGGCGGAGATCGGCGTCGTCCGTCGGGAAGACCTCGACTCTGACCGTTGTGTTCGACATGTATTCCGTCCGGTGACAGGGGGACACTCGGGCCGCTGCGGCGGGCGTACGCCGGACGGCAAGAGTCCTAACGAGACATCGATGCGGCGGAGACGCTGTCGAATGGTGTATCAGCGGGTCTTATCGGGATTTTGCAGGTCTATCCGGTGAGACTTGGCGGGTGATTCACGTCACAGGGCGGGTCGGGGCGGGGTCGGGTCGCTCAGCCGGTGGGTGAGCGCGGTGTGCCGGCGACCGGTGCCGGCGGTGCGGACCGCGATGCCCAGCGCCTTGCGCGACCCGGCCAGCACCACCAGCTTCCTGGCCCGGGTCACCGCCGTGTAGAGCAGGTTCCGTTGCAGCATCGGGTAGGAACTCATCGTCACCGGGATCACCACCGCCGGATACTCGCTGCCCTGCGACCGGTGCACCGTGATGGCGTACGCGTGTTGCAGCTCGTCGAGTTCGTCGAAGTCGTACCCGATCTCCTCGGCCTCGTCGGTGCGGACGGTGAGCTTCCGCTCCTCCACCGACAGCTCGGTGACCACCCCGACGGTGCCGTTGAAGACCCCGGCGGCGCCCTTGTCGTAGTTGTTCCTGATCTGGATGACCTTGTCACCGACCCGGAAGACCCGGGCTCCGTGCCGGCGCTCCGGCTGCCCCTCCCGGTACGGCGAGATCGCCTGTTGCAGCGCGGTGTTCAGGCTGCCGGCGCCGGCCGGTCCCCGGTGCATCGGGGTGAGCACCTGGATGTCCCGGGGACGCAGGCCGAACTTGCGCGGCACCCGGCGGGCGACGATGTCCACCACCAGCTCGGCGGTGGCCTCCGGCTCGTCCACCGGAAAGAGGAAGAAGTCGGGATATTCGCCGAGCAGCGGCGCCTGGCCGGCGTTGATCCGGTGCGCGTTGACCACCACTCCGGACTTCTGCGCCTGCCGGAAGATCTTGGTCAACCGGACCCGGGGGATCGACTCGGCGCCCAGTACGTCCCGGAGCACCTCGCCGGCACCGACCGACGGCAACTGGTCGACGTCGCCGACCAGCAGCAGGTGCGCGCCGGGCGCGACCGCCTTGACGAGCTTGTTCGCCAGGATCAGGTCGAGCATCGACGCCTCGTCCACCACCACCAGGTCGGCGTCGATCGGGTTGTCCCGGTCGTGCGTCGGGTCGCCGCCGGGCCGCAGTTGCAGCAGCCGGTGCACGGTCGCGGCCGGATGCCCGGTCAGTTCCGTCATCCGTTTCGCCGCCCGGCCGGTCGGCGCGGCCAGCACGATCTTCGCGCCCTTGGCACCGGCGAGTTTGATCACCGAGGAGACGGTGAACGACTTGCCGCAGCCGGGTCCGCCGGTCAGCACCGCGACCTTCGAGGTCAGGCTGAGCCGGACCGCGGCCTCCTGCTCCGGGGCCAGGTCGGCACCGGTCCGGGTACGCAGCCAGGCCAGCGCCTTCGCCCAGTCGACTCCGGCGAACGCCGGCATCCGGTCGCTGCGGTGCCGCAGCAGCCGGAGCAGACTGGCCGCGAGCGCGGACTCGGCCCGGTGGAACGGCACCAGGTATACCGCCGGAATCGTGCCGCCCTCGCTGCCCGGGTTCGGCACCGCCTCCCGGACCACGCCCTCGTCGGCGGCGAGGTCGGCCAGGCAGTCCCGGACCAGCTCGACGGGGACCCCGAGGATCTCGGCGGCGTCCGCCACCAGGTTCGGTTCGGGCAGGTAGCAGTGCCCGGCGTCGGCGGCCTCGGAGAGGGTGTACTGGATGCCGGCCCGGACCCGCTGCGGGCTGTCGTGCGGGATGCCGACGCCCCGGGCGATGGTGTCGGCGGTCTTGAACCCGATCCCCCAGACGTCGGCGGCCAACCGGTACGGCTCGTTGCGGACGATCGAGATCGACCCGTCGCCGTACTTCTTGTAGATGCGTACGGCCAGCGAGGTGGAGACGCCGACGCCCTGGAGGAAGACCATCACCTCCTTGATGGACTGCTGCTCGACCCAGGCGGCGGCGATCAGCTTCGTCCGCTTCGGGCCGAGCCCGGGGACCTCGACCAGCCGCCCGACATCCTCCTCGATCACCCGCAGCGTGTCGACGCCGAAGTGCGCGACGATCCGTTCGGCCATCTTCGGGCCGATCCCCTTGATCAGCCCCGAGCCGAGGTACCGCTCGATGCCCTGCACCGTCGCCGGCAGCACCGTCGTGTATGACTGCACCTCGAACTGCCGCCCGTACTTCGGGTGCGAACTCCAGCGCCCGACCAGCCGTACGCTCTCGCCGGGCTGCACCCCGAGCAGCGAGCCGACCACGGTGAGCAGGTCGGGCCCGGTCCGCTCGGTGGCGAACCGGGCGATGGTGTAGCCGGTCTCCTCGTTGGCGTAGGTGATCCGTTCGAGTACCGCCTCCAGCACCACCCCGCCCGGCCGGTCGCTGGGGTGGCGCTCGGCGGTCGGCGCCGCTCGTACGGTGGTCGGCGCCTGCTGTCCGGTCACCGCAGCATCATGCAACACAGCCGTCCACCCCGATGCCCACTAGCCACCCTGAGCCCGCTGACCCCGGTGGTCGCCACCTCGGTCGATCCGGGCCCGTTGCGGGGCGACCGGGCTTAGCGTGAGGCCATGGACGACGGGGAGCGGGCCCTGGTTATCGACGGTGAGCTGCACGAACTCCTGGTGATGCTGGCCAACGCCCGGGGCGAGACGGTCGGCGAGACCGCCACCCGCCTCATCGAGGCGGAGTTCGACCGGATCAACCCGGGGATGCTGGACGACATCCGGCGCCCCGGCGCGGCGATCAAGCGCCTGTACGCGGCGACCGGCCGGCCGGTTCCGCCGGCCTTCCAGCAGATGGTCGACCGCGAGTTCGGTGGCGGCACCGGGCTGCGCGAACTCGACGAGACCGGCGAGCTGCAGCGCATGTAGGGCGTTGCGGGGGGGCGCGACAACCGGGGAGGGGGAAGCGCTGCCCCCGGTGGCGCGGCGGACCGGGTAAGAATGGCCGGGATGATCGAGGCCATCGAACTGACGAAGCAGTACCGGCGGGTCCGGGCCGTGGACGGCGTGACGTTCTCCGCCGTACCGGGCCGGGTGACCGGATTTCTCGGGTTGAACGGCTCGGGCAAGACCACCACCCTGCGGATGCTGCTCGGACTGAGCCGGCCGACGTCCGGCCGGGCGCTGGTCAACAAGCGGCGGTTCCGCGATCTGGCGCACCCGCTGCGGCAGGTCGGCGCCGTCCTCGAACAGGGCGTCAGCCATCCCGGCCAGACCGGCCGGGCCCACCTGGTCAGCCAGGCCATCCTGGCCGGTGCCGGCCGGTCCCGGGTCGACCACCTGATCGAGTACGTGGGCTTGGCGCACGCCGCCGACCAGCGCACCGGCGACTATTCGCTCGGCATGCGGCAGCGGCTCGCGGTGGCGACCGCGCTACTGGGCAGCCCGCCGGTGCTGGTGCTGGACGAGCCGGCGAACGGGCTCGACCCGGAGGGGATCGCCTGGCTACGCGAGCTGCTGCGCGAGCACGCCCGGGCCGGCGGCACGGTCCTGATCTCCAGTCACCTGCTCGCCGAGCTGGCCCAGCTCATCGACGACGTGGTGATCATCGCCAACGGCCGGGTCAGGTGCGCCGCCCCGCTCGCCGAGCTGTACGGCGGCACCACCCGCCGGCTGCGGATCCGGGGTCGTGACCCCCGGCGGCTGTGGCAGGCGTTCGAGCGGGCCGGCGGCCGGGTCAGCTCGGACGGGTACGTGCTGGAGGTGGTGGGCCTCTCCCCGGAGGACGCGGGCGAGATCGCCTTCGAGGCGCGGGTGCCGATCTACGAGCTGACCGAGGACGCCCCGAACCTCGAACAGATCTTCCTCAACCTGGCGGCGGCCGCATGATCGCACTGGTCCGCAGCGAGCTGTACCGGGCGGCCACCATCCGGTCGAGCTGGGTCTCGATCGCCGTGTTCGGCGTGCTGGGTGCGCTCTTCGGCGCGGTGAACGTGGACGCCTGGGCGTTGCTGGCCGGGATGGGCGCGTTCGGCCTCGCCGTGTTGGGCGTGACCCAGCACTTCCAGCACCGTACGGCCGTGCTGCTCTATCTGGCCCGACCGGCCCGACTGCTCACCCTGCTCGGCCAGGTGGTGGCCGGCGTGATCGTGGCGGTCGGGTCCGCCGCCGTCAGCGGGGTGACCGTGCTGGCCAAGGGCGACCTGACGCAGTACCGGAACACCCTCACCCTGGTGCCGGTGATGGCGGTCTTCGGCGCCGCCAACGCGGCGGTGGTACGTCGCCCCACCTGGCTGTTCCTCGGGTACGCCGGCTGGTTCGTCTTCGTCGAGGGACTGCTCGGCCGGCTCTCCGCGCCGCTGCCGTTCTCCGCGTTCCTGGGCGCCGGCGGCGGTGACCGGACGAGCCTGCTGATCGCCGCCGGCTGGACGCTCCTGGCCCTGGCCGCCGCGACGATAGCCACCCGCCGCGACCTCACCACCGACTGACCACCACCGCTGCGGCGGACCCCTTCAGTATTGGCCGGGCGGGGGATCCTGGGCGCCTATCCATCGTTCACGATGAATATCCCGACGTCCGGCACCCCGGCGTCGGTAGTCGAGAGCGAGGATTCCCGTGCGCAGTCGTCCGTCCCGACCCGCCCGATTCCGGGCCCGTACCCTGATCCTGCCCCTCCTCGTCGTCACCCTGGCCGGCACCGCCGGCACCGCGTACGCGGCGGAGGACACCGAGCCGCCGAGCGCCCCCGGTCCGATCACCGTCGTCGGCACCACCGCCAACTCCGTCCAGCTCGGCTGGGCAGCCTCGACCGACAACGTCGGGGTGGCCGAGTACCACGTCTCGCAGATCTTCACGGACATCGCGATGCTGCACCGGACCGCCACCAACAGCATCGTGGTCACCGGAATGCTGCCGTCCCGGACGTACACCTTCGGGGTCTGGGCGCTGGACGCGGCGGGCAACCGTTCGACGGCGCCGCCGTCGCTGCGCTTCACCATGCCGCCCGGGGACGGCCAGCCGCCGACCGCGCCCAAGTCGCTCACCGTGGAAGCGGTCGGGGAGACCACCGTGGGCCTGAGCTGGGGCCCGTCCACCGACAACGTGCTGCTCGCCCAGTACGAGGTGCTGTCGTTCACCCTGACCGGCAACACCGTGGTCGGACGGGTCTACCTGCTGCCACCCGCCTATCCCAGCACCAGCATCACCGTCTCGGGGCTGGCGCCCCGCACCACCTACTGGTTGGCGGTGCGGGCGGTGGACGAGGCGGGCAATCCCTCGGCGCTGTCCAACATGGTGACCGTGACGACCGGGCCGGCGCCGACCTGCGCGGCCTGCTACTACCACCGGGGTCCGGAGACCTGGATCGCGGTCCGGAACACAGCCCCGGCCGGATAGCGGCACCCCGGGTAGCCGGCGACCGGCCGTCGGTCCGGTACGGGTGGAGGGCGCGCCGGAGCGTGCGCGCCCTCCACGACCACCGCGCCGGCGGGCCCGCCGTCCGCCCCGGGCCGGTTCCCCGGATCCGGCTGCCGCGTGTCCTGTGGTGTCGACCGGCGTTTACCAAGGTAATCGCACCCGTGCCGGTGCTGTCGATTGACAGGACTGCCGATATGAGAAGGAGCGTCCGACCGCATGTGCCAGGGGTCGGGGCGCTGACCGGTGGGCCAACTGCCACCGTACGCCGCCGAGATCGCCGCTCGGGTCGAGCGGGTGGCGTCGTCGTCAGCCAGCGTCGACGAACAGGTGGCTGAATTCTTCACGGTGCTGCGTCGGCTGGTCCCGTACGAGGCGGGAGCGCTCCAGGTGCTGGATCCGGAGCGGTACGGGCTCGAAACGGTGTGCGCCGTCGGCTACGACGAAGCGATCATGGAGCACCTGCACAGTCCCCAGCACTACCAGGACGTGGAACAGCTCGGACTCGGCCCTGACCGCGGCCTGGTCCTGGTACGGGACGCTCTGGTGACCGCGCCCGAAATCTGCTCTTGGACCGAGCACTTCGCGCCGGCCGGCTTCCAGGACGGCATCGGCGTCGCGTTGTTCAGCCAGGACGGTCGGCAGGTGGGTGCGCTGGGACTGCACACGGAGGCCACCGAGCATCCGACCGACGAGGCCCGCGACTTCCTGGGCCTGCTGGCACCGTTGATCGCCGAGGCGGTCGACCCGGTGCGGTCCGTCGCCGCGCTGTCGACGGTCGTCACCGCCGCGGTCGCGGGGGTGGTGCTGACCCGTGGCGGTGACGTGCTTCCGCTGCCGGGACTGCCGGACCACCCGCAGCTCCGGCCCGGGTCGGCGGTGCTCACCGCCGCGGCGGAGAGCCTGGCCGAGGAGGAGCCGCACGCCGCGTTCCTCTGCCACGGCGACCCGGAGACGGGGGATCGCGGGTTCGCCCGGATCACCGTGCTGGCGTGCCCGTCGCACGTGCCGGCGTACCTGCGTGCCGTGGTGCTGCTCTCGCCCCCCGGTGAGCTGCGCGGGTTGACCCGGCGGGAGCTGGAGATCCTCGGCCTGCTCATCGACGGCTGGTCCAACCGGCGGATAGCGAACACCCTGGTGATCGCCCCGCGCACGGTTGCCGCACACGTCGAACACATCCTGGCCAAGCTGGCGGCCCCCTCCCGGACCCTGGCAGCCGTACGCGCGTTCCGGCAGGGCCTGTACCTGCCACGGTCACTGACTCGGAGCAGAAGATGAGGCGTTACCCCTCACTCACCCACCTCCTCCACCAGGCGGCGGTCGTCGCCGCGAGTCCGGTCGGCGCCGACCGTCCGGGGCAGTGGCTCTCCCTGCTGCGCCGGCTGGTCCCGTACGACGCGGCCTGGATCTCCCTCTTCGACGACCGGGACCAGTTGTTCTCCGAGGTCGCCAGCACCGGGTACGACGACCGGATCCGGAACTACTTCGGCACCCGGGAGGTGGTGCGGCAGGCCGAGCAGGCGGGGTTGACCGAGTCGCCCGTCCCGCAGCGCGGCCGGGACCTCCCGGTGCCGGCGACCGAGTATCCGGTCTGGAGCGACTACTACCTTCCGGCCGGGTTCCGGGAGGGGCTGGCGGTCGGCCTCTTCACCCGGGACCGCCGGCACGTCGGCATGCTCGTGCTCAGTACCGAGGACGCGGACCATCCCACCGACGTGGAGCGGGACCTGGTCGGCGTACTGGCACCGCGGGTCGCCACCACCCTCGACCCGTTGTGGTCGCTGTCGGTACTGGCGAGGGTCGTCCACCAGGCGGTCGCCGGGGTGGTGCTGACCCACGCGGGCGACACGCTGCCGCTCTGCGGCCTGCCCGGGCACCCGCTGCTGGCGGTGGGGTCGACGCTGCTCAGGGTGGTCGCCGAGCACGCGCCCGATGGTGGCGGCTCGATCTCGTTCCTCTGGCCCGCCCGGCCGCCCCGGCGGCCGTCGTCCCGAGCTGGTGGCTCCGGGGTCGCGCGGGACGGGTTGTTCCGGGTCACGGTGCTGGGCTGCGCGACCGCGCCGGCGCCGCTGGTCGGGGTGGTGATGCTCGCTCCGCTGCCGGGAGGGCGGTGCCCGCTGGACCGTCGCGAGCTGGTGGTCCTGGGGCTGCTCCTGGCGGGCTGGACGGACGAGCGCATCGCGGTCGGCCTCGACCTTCCGCTCGCGACGGTCGCCGAGACGGTGGAGCGGAGCCTCGCCGTTCTCCAGGCCCCGGACCGGCACGTCGCCCTGCTCCGGGCGGCCCGCCGGGGTTGGTTCATCCCACACCTGCCGGGGACGGCGCCACCGGGCTGAGCATCGTTCGTGTCCGGTGCCGTTTCCGGCGGCGGCGCTCGCCGTTCTCTTAGGTAACCGCGTCGGTGCCGACGGTGGATTGACAGGACTGCCGATACGGCGAGGAGTGGATCATCATGCGGGCGACGGCTCGGGGTACCGGTACGGGGGATGGTTGACCTGCCACCCGGTGCTGCCGAGGTCGCGGCCGACATGGAGCGGATCGCGGCGCTACCGGGAGATGTGCGGGACCGGGTGCCGGAACTGTTGAAGGTGCTGCACCGGCTGGTGCCGAGCGGCGGCTCCATGGTGCACGTGCTCAACCCCGAGCTTCGGGAGTTCGAGGGGATAGGCGAGTCCGGCTACACGGAGGCGGCCCTCGCCTTCATGCGCGGTTCGGACCACTACCGGGAGATGGAGTTGCTCGGCATGGACCGGGACCGCCCGCCGATGTGCGTACGTGACGCGCCCGTGCCGCCGGGCGAGTTGCAGTCCTGGGCGGAATTTCTCGAGCCGGCGGGCTACCGGGAGGGGGTCGGCCTCACCCTGTTCAGCCGGGACGGGCGCCACCTCGGGTTGATCACGCTGCACACCGACAACCCGGCGCAGCCGACCGACGAGGTCCGGGACTTCCTCGGGCTGCTCACCCCGATGATGGCCGAGGCCGTCGACCCGATGCGGTCGATCGTGACGCTCTCCAGGATCGTCGCCGACGCGGAGTGCGGCGTGGTGCTGACCCGGGCCGGAAATGTACTGCCGCTGCCGGGGCTGCCGGACCACCCGCTGCTCCGGGTCGGGTCGCCGGTGTTGGAGGTGGCGGCGGCGGGGCTGCGCGAGGGGCACGTGTACAACTCCTTCCTGTGCCCGTACCCGGCGGCGGACGATCCCGGCGGCCACGTCCAGGTGGCCGTGCTGCCCTGCCCGACGTCGGCACCGGCACACCTGCGGGCGGTGGTGCTGACCTCTCCCGCCAGGGACCTGCACGGCCTGACCAGGCGGGAGTTGGAGATCCTCGGCCTGCTTGTCGACGGCTGGTCCAACCAGCGGATGGCGAGCGAGTTGGTGATCACCCAACGGACCGTCGCCGCGCACATAGAACACATCCTGGACAAGATGGATGCTCCGACCCGTACCCTGGCCGCCGTCCGCGCGCTGCGCCTGGGCCTGTACGTCCCCAAGCCCCTCGCCCGGACCCGACGCTGACCCCGCCCGCGCCGTGGTACCGGCCTGCTCGCGCGGGTCGTGGTCGGGCTCGACGCCCCGTACCGGCACACCGCGCTGCTCCGGGCAGCCCGGCGCGGCTGGTTCATCCCGCCCTGCGCCGGCCGTCCCACGCTGGGCTGAGCGTCCGGTCCGGTCGAGGACTCCGGATCGTCGTAGTGGCCTGGATCACAAGCCGGAACATGGAGCACCGTTTGTTACTTGAGTCGTACAAGCTCAACTAACGATGGCAGGTGTGTGATGGCAACTCTTCCGGTTCTTCCTCTGACCGACGCTGTCCTGCTGCCCGGCATGGTCATCCCGGTGACCCTGGACGCGACCACCCAGGCAGCGGTGGACGCCGCCCGGGCCACGGGCGACAAGAAGCTTCTGGCCGTGCCCCGGGTCGACGGGGAGTACGGCTCCATCGGCGTCATCGCCACGATCGAGAAGGTCGGCCGGCTGCCCAGCGGCGAACCCGCCGCCGTGGTACGCGGGCTGTCCCGGGCCCGGATCGGCTCCGGTGTGCCCGGCCCCGGCGCGGCCCTCTGGGTCGAGACCGTCGAGGTCACCGAGCCGGCCCCGGCCGGCCGGGCCAAGGAACTCGCCCGGGAGTACCGGGCACTGGTGACGTCGCTGCTGCAACAGCGCGGCGCCTGGCAGGTCATCGACGCGGTCGAGCGGATGACCGACCTGACCGAGCTGGCCGACTCGGCCGGCTACGCGCCGTGGCTCACCCTGGAACAGAAGATCGAACTGTTGGCCGCGCCGGACGTGACCGCCCGGCTCGAACTGCTGGTCGGCTGGGTGAAGGCGTACCTGGCCGAGCAGGAGGTCACCGAGCGGATCAACACCGACGTGCGGGAGGGGCTGGAGAAGTCCCAGCGGGAGTTCCTGCTCCGCCAGCAGCTCGCCGCGATCCGCAAGGAGCTGGGCGAGGACGAGCCGGACGGCTCGGCCGACTACCGCTCCCGGGTCGAGTCCGCCGACCTGCCCGACAAGGTACGCGAGGCGGCACTGCGCGAGGTCGGCAAGCTGGAGCGGGCCAGCGACGCCTCTCCGGAGGCGGGTTGGATCCGTACCTGGCTGGACACGGTGCTGGAGATGCCGTGGAACACGCGTACCGAGGACAACACCGACCTGGTGCAGGCCCGCGAGGTGCTGGACGCCGACCACGCCGGACTGGCCGACGTGAAGGACCGGATCCTGGAGTACCTGGCGGTGCGCAACCGGCGCGCGGCCCGCAACCTGCAGGTCGTCGGCGGCCGTGGCTCGGGCGCCGTGCTGGCCCTGGGCGGCCCGCCCGGAGTCGGCAAGACCAGCCTCGGCGAGTCGGTCGCCCGGGCGCTGGGCCGGAAGTTCGTCCGGGTGTCCCTCGGCGGCATCCGGGACGAGGCCGAGATCCGTGGCCACCGCCGGACGTACGTCGGCGCGCTGCCCGGCCGGATCGTCCGGGCGCTGCGCGAGGCCGGCTCGATGAACCCGGTCGTGCTGCTCGACGAGGTCGACAAGATCTCGGCGGGGTATGCCGGTGACCCGGCCGCCGCCCTGCTGGAGGTGTTGGACCCGGCGCAGAACCACACCTTCCGGGACCACTACCTGGAGGTCGACCTCGACCTGTCCGACGTGCTCTTCCTGGCCACCGCCAACGTGGTGGAGGCGATTCCCGGCCCGCTGCTGGACCGGATGGAGCTGGTCACGCTCGACGGCTACACAGAGGAGGAGAAGGTCGCGATCGCCCGGGACCACCTGCTGCCCCGGCAGATCGAGCGGGCCGGACTGACCGCCGACGAGGTCAGCGTCTCCGACTCCGCGCTGGGCCGGATCGCCGCCGAGCACACCCGCGAGGCGGGGGTACGCCAGCTCGAACGCGCGCTGGCGAAGATCCTGCGCAAGGTCGCGGTCGCGCTGGCCTCGACCGAGGGTCCGGTACGCATCGACACCGACAACCTGGCCAACTACCTGGGGCGGCCGAAGTTCACGCCGGAGTCGGCGGAGCGGACGGCGGTGCCCGGGGTGGCGACCGGGCTGGCGGTGACCGGTGCCGGCGGTGACGTGCTGTTCATCGAGGCGACCAGCATGGAGGGCGAGCCGGGGCTGACCCTGACCGGGCAGCTCGGCGACGTGATGAAGGAGTCGGCGCACATCGCGCTCTCCTACCTCCGGTCGAACGGCCGGGCTCTGGGGCTGGACCCGAACGCGCTGGCCGGCCGGCGGATCCACCTGCACGTGCCGGCGGGTGCGGTGCCCAAGGACGGGCCGAGCGCCGGCATCACCATGGTCACCGCGCTGGCATCGCTGGCCAGCGGTCGGCCGGTACGCCCGGAGTTCGGCATGACCGGCGAGGTCACCCTCTCCGGCCGGGTACTGCCGATCGGCGGGGTGAAGCAGAAGCTGCTCGCCGCGCACCGGGCGGGGCTGACCGAGGTGATCATCCCGGCCAGGAACGAGCCGGACCTGGACGACCTGCCCACCGAGGTGCGGGAGGCACTGACCGTGCACACCCTGGCCGACGTGGCCGACGTACTGGCGCTGGCCCTGCGGCCGGCGGACGACCCGGGGCTGCTCGACACCGCCGACGGCCCGGCGCTGGCCGCCGCCTGACCTGACCCGACCGATGACGGGCCGCCCGCGATGCGCGGGCGGCCCGTCGCCGTCTCCGCCCCCAAGGCTTCAGGCTGCCGGCGGCGGCACCGCCGGGCCTCAGGCTGCCGCGATGGCGCCGGGCTTCAGGCTGCCGGCGGCGGGGCCTGGCCTCGGCCTGCCGGCGGCGGCCAGTACCAGCCAGATCGCCGCCCGAGGGCCGCCCCGACGCCTCGCCTGACGTTGACCTCGACATTGCTTGAGGTCGTACTGTCGGTGGGCGCCGGTAGGGTCCGGGCGACTCGGTGTTCAATGGGGGTGCCAGGGATGGATATGGAAGTCACGGCGTGGAACTCGCTGTACCACGCGATGCATGCCCAGCAGGACAAACGTCCGTTCTCCAAGGCCACACTCCGCCGCATCGCCGGCTTCGCCGGGCCACACCGCCGGCGACTGACCCATTATCTGCTGCTCAGCGTGGTGATGGCGGTGCTCGCGGTGGCCACGCCGGTACTGGCCGGCCGGGTGGTCGACGGGATCGTCGGCGGCGGCAGCACCGAGCTGGTGGTCGGGCTCGCCGCGCTGATCGGGGTCGTCGCGCTGGCCGAGGCCGGTCTCGCGCTGCTGACCCGCTTTCTCTCGGCGAGCATCGGCGAGGGTCTGATCCTCGACCTGCGTACGGCGGTCTTCGACCACGTGCAGAAGATGCCGGTCGCGTTCTTCACCCGGACCCGCACCGGCGCCCTGGTGAGCCGGCTCAACAACGACGTGATCGGTGCGCAGCGGGCGTTCTCCGACACCCTCTCCGGGGTGGTCGGCAACCTGGTCACGCTGCTGCTCACCCTGGTCGTGATGATCGGCATCTCCTGGCGGATCACCCTGCTTGCGCTCGTGCTGCTGCCGGTCTTCGTGCTGCCGGCCCGCCGGATGGGCAGCCGGCTGGCCCGGCTGGAGCGCGAGGCCGCCAACCACAACGCGACGATGAGCACCCAGATGACGGAGCGGTTCTCCGCGCCCGGGGCGACCCTGGTCAAGCTCTTCGGCCGGCCGGCGGAGGAGTCGGCCGAGTTTGCCGACCGAGCCCGCCGGGTCCGTGACATCGGGGTACGCACCGCGATGGTCCAGTCGGTCTTCATCACCGCACTCACCCTGGTCTCGGCGCTGGCGCTCGCCCTGGTGTACGGCCTCGGCGGCTTATACGCGCTGCGCGGCCAACTGGAGCCGGGTGCCGTGGTCGCGCTCGCCCTGCTGCTGACCCGGCTCTACGCCCCGCTGACCGCGCTGGCCAGCGCCCGGGTCGAGGTGATGAGCGCGCTGGTCAGCTTCGAGCGGGTCTTCGAGATCCTCGACCTCAAGCCGCTGATCACCGAGAAGCCCGACGCGGGTCGGGTGCCGGACGGGCCGGTCTCGGTCGAACTGGACGAGGTGACCTTCGGCTACCCCTCGGCGGACAAGGTCTCGCTCGCCTCGCTGGAGGAGGTGGCGACCCTGGACACCCGGGGTGGGGTCGACGTGCTGCACGACGTCTCGTTCCGGGTGGAGCCGGGCCAACTGGTAGCCCTGGTCGGCTCCTCGGGGGCCGGCAAGTCCACCATCGCCCAGCTCGTACCCCGGCTCTACGACACCGACGCCGGTGCCGTACGCCTGGCCGGGCAGGACGTCCGGGATCTCTCCGCCGACTCGATCCGGGACACCCTCGGCCTGGTCACCCAGGACGGCCATCTGTTCCACGACACGATCCGGGCCAACCTGTTGCTGGCCCGGCCGGGGGCGGCCGAGGAGGAGTTGTGGGATGCGCTGCGCCGGGCCCGGCTCGCGGACCTGATCGAAGGACTGCCCGACGGGCTCGACACCGTGGTCGGCGAGCGCGGTTACCGGCTCTCCGGCGGCGAGCGGCAGCGGCTGACCATCGCCCGGCTGCTGCTGGCCCGGCCCCGGGTGGTGATCCTGGACGAGGCGACCGCACACCTCGACTCCACCTCCGAGGCGGCGGTGCAGGCGGCGCTCGGCGAGGCGCTGGCCGACCGTACGGCATTGGTGATCGCGCACCGGCTCTCCACCGTACGGGCCGCCGACCAGATCCTGGTGGTGGAGGAGGGCCGGATCGTGGAGCGCGGCACCCACGACGAACTGCTCGCCGCCGGTGGCCGCTACGAAGAGCTCTACAGGACCCAGTTCGAGCAGGACGAGCGGCCCCGGGCCGAGGAGGAGGCGCTGGTCGCCGGCTGACCGCCGACGTGTGGGCCGACGGCGTGGGGGACCGCTGCTCGACGGCTCGCCGCCGAGGAGGCGGGCCGAGGAGGCGGACAGCACCGGGGGTGGCATGGCAGGCCGGCGCGGCTCGACCCGAGAATGGTGGGGTGACAGCCGAGCCATCCCGACCCGTGTCGTCCGCCGGATCGGTTCCCGCCCAGCCGGCGCCGCCGGAGATCGCTCCGGAGGTCGTGCCGGAGACCTCGCCGACACCCGAGACCTCGCCGCCGGAGGTACCGGCCACTCCCGGTGCGCCGGACGCCCCGGCCACCGCCGAGGCGCCGACTCCGCACCCCGCGACGCCGGCACCTGCGGCGCCCGAGCCGGCGTCGGCCCCGACCGACGAGGGGGCGTCGAGGTCGTCGGGCGAGGGCTCGGCCAGTCCGACCAAGGTCCGGATCGACACCCCCGGCGCCACCATCGAGATCGAGGCGAACGAGTCGCTGGCCGAGGTGGTGGCGACCGCGCTGCGACTGTTCCACGAGGCCGGCGGCTGGCCGCAGGTGAACAGCCGGTCCGCCGGGTTCGCCCAGGCGGAGCGCCGGGAGACCTATCCGGTGCAGCCGAGTTCGATGCCGTACGGGCCGGGGTCATATCCCGTACAGATGCCGTAGTCGCCGGGCGCGGGTGATCAGCAGACGTGCAGGGTGAGCGGGTCGGCCTGGTGCTCGACCGGTAGCAGGGTGCGGGCAGTCGGGCAGGGCCACTCCGCCGCGCAGACCCGGCAGAGCCAGATCGGCCCTGCGGCAGATGCGGTCGGGCCGCTCCCGGCCGGGCGCTGCTCATCGGGCAGTACCGCCACAGCCGACACCAGTCCGCGCGATGTTCTTCCGGGGTACGTCGCAGCCATTTCACGAAACGGACTCCCTCCGATTTGGAAGCGGGGACCGCCCGCTGTGGGTTCGGCCGCAAGAGATGGGGGAAGGCTGTGGGGGACCTGGGAACATCGGCGGCGGAGTTCCTGCTCGACGAATTGCGGCACCTGCGGTTGAGCATGAAACTCAACCAGGACGACACCGAGGCGTATGCCCGCGCTGTGATAGCCGACGACCGACGAGACGGTGCTGCACCGGCCGGTCGGTGGATCGGCAGTCATGCGGGAACAGTTCTTCCACCTGGCCCGGCTTAACGAGGAACGCGGCCGGGTGCGCATCCACGTCGTGCCGTCGACCGTCGGTGAGTATCCTGGGCTCGACGGACCGTTCATCATCGCGACGCTGCCCGACCGCGAAGAGGTCGCCTATCTTGAGAGTCGGCTTCAGGGTCAGGTGATCAGCCGTCCCGACGACGTGGCAGAGGTGCGGAAGCACTGGGAAGACGTTCTCGTCGAGGCGCTGACCCAGCCGCAGTCGACCGAGTTGATAGCGCAGGTGGCCAAGACATGGATCTGACCGGAGCCGACTGGCGCAAGAGCGTTCGCAGCAACTCTCAAGGTGCGTGTGTCGAGGTTGCTTCCCGGGGCGGTCGGGGTTCGGGACAGCAAGGATCGGTCCGGGCCGGTGCTCGTCTTCGCCGCCGAGGCGTGGCGGGTGTTCGTCAGCCGGGAGATTCCGGCTACCACGGGTAGGTGACGGCGGCACCAAGCGCGCAGTTCGGCGGCGTCAGTTGCCCACCACCGGGCCTGCGTCCGCCGTACCCGGGTCGCCACCTATCTCGTCCTCATTCGCTCGGACCCGGGAAGCTGCGGGGTGGCGGTGCAGGATGATCTCCTCCAGCACGCTCACTCCGGCGACCACGGCGAGCAGGATCGCCAGGGCGGCCAGGGCCGGCATCAGCGGAGCTAGTGGCAGCAGAACCAGGCAGAGCACGCCTGCGCTGATCCGCCGCCACGCGACCTGCCGGTGGATCTGCCAGTGGGTCTGGGCGAAGGTGGTGAGGAAGAGTGCGGCGCCGCCGAACAGCATGCTCGCCTCGCCGGCCCCGAGCGGCTCGATGGGGTCCGTCACCACCTCGGCCAGGCCGACGGCGATCATGATGATCGCGAAGCTGAACAGCAGGTGTCCGTAGACCATGACCGAACGGCGGATGTCTGCCTGCTCTGCGGTCCGCTGCACCGCTTGCCGGAAGGTCCGCACACCGTAGATGAAGTACGCCCACCAGAGCGCGCAGACCAGGGCGTACCCGATAATGATGGCGATCAACCGGGCGACGGTCAGCGGCTCGTCGACGGCCACCATCCCGACCTGGATCACCGACTCGCCGAGCACGAGGATGATCAGCAGTCCGTACCGGTGTGTGTAGTGCAGCGGCCGGACCCGGACCTGGGCCAGCGTCCGCCGCGTGACCGTGGTGCCGACCACATCGACGAGGACCGCGATCGACCAGAGCACTATCCGGGTCGTGCCGTGCAGCAGGCCACCCGCGAGTTGCAGCGGCCCGGCCACCAGGCCCGACCCGTAGGCGCGGAGGACTGGGGACCGCCAGCCGTGCGGAGTGCCTAGGGCCAGTGCCGCCAGCAGCACCCGCATCGCCAGGTAGACGCCGGCGAACAGTAGGCCCCGCTCACCGTAGGCGTCGGGAATCATCAGGGCCAGCAGCAGGCTGCCGAGCCCGAGTGCGAAGACTCCCGCCCGGTCCAGCGCGTTGTCGACGTTGCGTTGATCGGTGTAGATCGTGGTGCCGGCCCAGGCCCAGTAGACCGTTACGAACAGGAGTAGCACCCGACCAACGCCCGCCCAACTGTGGTCGCCGTGCAGCATCCGGGAGAACTGGGTGAGCGCGAACACGAAGGCCAGATCGAAGAAGAGCTCTTCCCAGATCACCCCCTTCTCGGGCGGCGAGGGTTGCACCACAACACTGTATCGACCCGTTGGCCGCGAATGTCCTGATTGGCGTTGACGTCCGGGGACCGGCGGGACGCGAGGTGGGGCCGTTGGCCAAGTACCGTTGCCTGGTGGGCAACCCCTTGCAGACCCTCTCCCTGGCCGACCTGCGGCGCCGTACCAGTGAGAAGTGGCGGCGGTACCCGCCGGACGTACTGCCGCTCTGGGTTGCCGAGATGGACGTGCCGCTCGCCGAGCCGGTCGCGCGGGCGCTGACCGAGGCGGTCGCGCTCGGTGACACCGGCTACCCGCCGGGCGGTACGGACTACGCCTCGGCACTCGCCGGGTTCGGCCGGGAACGCTGGGGCTGGGCCCCGAAAACCGAGCACACCCGACTGGTCCCCGACGTGATGCTCGGCGTCGTCGAGATGGTCAAGCTGGTCACCGGGTACGGCGACGCGGTGGTGATCAACCCGCCGGTCTATCCGCCGTTCTACGACTTCCTCCGGGGCGCCGACCGGCGGATCGTCGAGGCACCGCTGAACGCCGAGTACCGGCTCGACCCGGAGGCCCTGGCGGCGGCCTTCGCCGAAGCCGTCGCCGGGGGCCGGCGGGCCGCCTACCTGCTGTGCAGCCCGCACAATCCGACCGGCACCGTGCACACCGCCGACGAACTCGCGATGGTGATCGAGCTGACCGACCGGTACGGCGTACGGGTCGTGGTGGACGAGATCCACGCGCCGCTGATCTTTCCGGGCGTGACGTTCCGGCCGTACCTCTCGATGCCCGGCGGTGAACGCGGCCTCGCGCTCTTTTCCGCGTCGAAGGCGTGGAACCTGGCCGGGGTGAAGGCGGCGCTGGCGGTCGCCGGGCCGGCGGCCGCCGACGACCTGGCCCGGATGCCGAAGGTGGCCGGCGACGGCGCCAGCCATCTGGGCGCGCTAGCGCACACCGCCGCGCTCCGCTACGGCGGCGGATGGCTCGACGAGCTGCTGGCCGGGCTCGACCAGAACCGCCGGCTCCTCGGTGACCTGCTCGCCGAGCACCTGCCGCAGGTGCGGTACCGGCCGCCGGAGGGCACCTATCTCACCTGGCTGGACTGCCGGGACCTGGCCCTGCCGGTCGGCGACTCCGGCGACCCGGCCGACCCCGCGCAGGTGTTCCTGGATCGCGGCCGGGTCGCGCTGGTCTCCGGGCCGCTGTTCGGGACCGGTGGTGCCGGGCACGCCCGGTTCAACCTGGCGACCTCTCCAGACCTGGTCACCGAGGCGGTCCACCGGATGGCCGCCGCATTGCGCTGACCGCCCCGGCGGCGGCTCAGAAGTCGCGCCAGTCGTCGAACCAGGTGTCGGCGAGATCTGCCGGTACGCCGGCCCGGTCGGCCAGGGCGAGGAACGTGTCCCCGGCCTGCTCCCGGTTGACGGTGTCGATGATCTCGTAGCGCTGTTCGATCCGGTTGAGCGCGTCGATGAGGGCCCGCAGGATCGGCTCGGCCGCCTCGACCCGCCCGGCGCCGTCGGCCGGCAGCCGGTCGACGGCCCGCAGCGCGGTCGCGTACGCCCGGCAGGCGGCCGTGCCGCCGCGCGGATCGTCGTCGACCCAGTCCCGGAACGGGTTGCCGAAGTTCGCCTCCAGCCACGCGTCGGACTTCGCACCCCGGAGCAGCAGCTCGACGCGGCTGCCACGGTAACGGGACCGCAGGGGAGCGACCACCGAGCGGCGCAGCCCGTCGACCTCCAGATGGCGCAGGGCCGGCAGCTCGGGCAGGGTGTCGGCGGCGCAGCCGTACCCGTCGAGCAGTTCGACGGCGTACAGCCGGGGCAGCGTCGCCAGCGGGTCGGCGTCGACCAGCAGGCCGGGCGCCTTCTGCCAGCTCAACAGGAGCGTCTCCAGGTCGGCCAGTACGCCGAGCGACGCCGCCGAGATTACCCCGCCGCCGCGCAGCGCCAGGCGGCGTATGCCGCGCAGCCCGGCGGGGACCGGCACCGGAGTGTCGGTGACCTCGACGCTCAGGCTGATCCATCGCCCCCACTCGGCCGCGTCGACGGTGGCCGGCACGCTGCCGGCAAGTCGGCAGCGCAGCAGGGTGGGCGGCAGCCGCAGGGTCCGCACGCCCGAGCCGTGCAGGGTGAGGTCGGTCAGGCTGCTGGCCGCGAGGTCGACCTCGGCCGGGGGATCGTGCCAGGTCAGGCTGGAGACGATCGGCCGGGCCGCGAGCGCCTCGGGCAACCCGCGGGTCGGGCCGCGCCAGGTCAGCGTGGTGCACCGGGGCAGCGCGTCGAGGCCGGCCCAGCGCACGTCGCCGGTCGCCGGCAGCAGGGCCGAGCCGGCGAGGTCGAGGCGCCAGGTGGCCGCGCCCAGGGTCGCCGGCTCTCCGCCGAGGTCGACCTCGACCTGGCCCCGGGTCCGCGCTGCCCGGTATTCCGCCTTCACCCGTTCCGGCAGCCGCAGGTCCCACTCGCGCTGCCGGTAGACCTGGTCGGGTAGGTAGGACCAGCCGGCGTAGCTGGCCGAGGTCTCGGGTGCACCGGGCCCGAGCGGCTGGTCACCGAGCCAGTCGAAGTCGAGCGGGACGGGGCCGTCCCGCCGTATGTTGATCGCTGCCACCCCTCCGTCGTGGCTGTGGTGCCGCAGGCGCAGTGGACCGGCTCCGGCGAGCTGCGCCAGGGTCGGCCGCTGCGCCGAATACCAGTCCAGGGCGTACGCGAGCAGCGTCTCCTCGCCGACGGAGACCACCTGGACGGCACCGTACCCGCCGCGCGGCAGCGTCAACACCGCCACCGCGCCCGGCCGGATCCCCGCCCCGGTGGCAGCTCTGCTGGTGGGAGTGTCCGACATCCGGCCATGCTATGTGGACGGTAGGACATCCGCCGGTGGCAGACTGCTCGGCATGACGGGTGGAGATCCGGCGGCCCGGGACCTGCGGGTGGCGCACGGTGGGGGTACGGGTCAGCCGGTGCTGCTGCTGTTGCACGGGATGGGCGCGACCGGTGCCGTGTGGCGGGGCTGGGCCGAGCCGCTCGCCGATCGCTGGCCGGGCCGCTGGCTGGCGCCGGACCTGCCCGGGCACGGCGGCTCGGCCCCGCTCGACCGGTACTCCTTCGACTCCTTCGCCGCCGGCCTGGCCGGGCTGTTCGCTCCCGGCGACCGGGTGGTGGTGTTCGGGCACTCGCTGGGCGGTGCGGTCGGTCTGGCCCTGGCCGGGCGGGGCTCGGCCGATCCGACCGGTGCCGGCTCCGGCTGGGCGGTCGAGGCGGTGATCGCGCTGGGTGTGAAGGTCGGCTGGACCCCCGACGAACTCGCCAAGGCCGCCGCGCTGGCCGCCCGTCCGGTCGCCTGGTACGACTCCCGGGCCGAGGCGGCCGAGCGATATCTGCGGGTCTCCGGCCTGGTCGGCCTGGTCGAACCGGACGACCCGCTCGTCGGCGCCGGAATCGTCGCAGCCGAGGACTGCCGCTGGCGGCTGGCGATGGATCCGGGCGCGTTCGGCGTCGGGGTCCCGGAGATGGGCGGCTTGCTGTCGGCGGTGTCCGCTCCGGTGCTGCTGGCCCGCGGCGAGCGCGACCCGATGGTCGGCGACGACGAGTTGGCCCGATTGGGCGTACCCTCGCGAACCTTGTCCGGTCTGGGGCACAATGCCCACGTCGAGGACCCGGCCGCGACGCTGGCACTGCTCGAGTCGGTCCTGGACGTCCGGTCTTAGGGCGGGTGTCCGGTTTTTGGTCATGATCGGGTGGGTGGTGGGGGCGGATCGCGGAACACCGGGCCGCCGGCCACGGTTATACCTGGCGTACGTCCGCAGCAGCGGGCCCGGCCTGACCGGCCGGGTGCGTGGGTGGGCGGGCCGGTGACCGACCCCGGCCGTGGGAATGACGGGCCGCCGGCCACGGTTACATCCCCCGGGCACACCCGAGCAGCAGCAATCCGCCGGGCGAGTGCCGATCCCCCGGGAACCTGGTTTTCGGGTTTCTTTCCTTTCGACACGCCAGATCCTCCACGGCGTTGTCGTACCCCCGGAATGGAAGGCGACCATCATGACTTTCGTCAGCCGATGGCTACCGGCCATCACCGAAACCCCGATCCGTAAGACCGCGCTGGGTATCGCCGGGCTCGCCGTCGTCGGCGGCGCGTTCGCCGGCCCCGCGATCGCGATGGACAACACCCCGACCCCGGGCTCGCCGACCGCCGCGTCGGTGACCGCCGACATCCGCGACCTCGACAAGCGGGCACCGTCGAAGGTCCTGGACTACCAGTACAAGGCGCAGGAGAACTTCTACTACTGCGCACCCGCCGCCACCAGGATCGCGCTGTCCGCGCAGGGGCACACCCCCAGCCAGGACGACGTGGCCGGCCAGCTGGGCACGACCGAGGCCGGTACGAACTCGGCCGAGGACACCACCCGGGTGCTGAACAAGGCCGGCGGTAGCGACTACAAGACCGTCGCGATCCCGGACACCACGGCCAAGCCGGCCGAGATGGACCGGCTCCAGGTCGACATCGTCAACGCCATCGACGCCAAGCGTCCGGTCGTGATGAACATCAAGGGCACCGCCACCGACGTCGACGGCACCCCGCACTCCTACGAGGGTGGGCACTACCTGACCGTCGTCGGCTACGACGACCACGGCCGCAAGGTCAAGATCGCCGACCCGGCCAACCCGAACCAGAGCGAGTACTGGATGAGCACCATCACCCTCGCCAACTGGGCCGCCGAACGCGGCTACTCCGCCTGACACGGCAACGGGTAAGCACCACCGACAAGCACCGACACGCGAAAGGGCCAGCCCCACCCGGGGCTGGCCCTTTCGTCGTCTCCGGA